>CAYHOW010000161.1:0-1525 GCA_964358335.1 Candidatus Woesearchaeota archaeon | reverse complement strand
CTTCGATATCTCTAAGAATACTAATATTTCGTTCCTTAAACCCTTTCCAATGTTCCCTGAATAGAGAATTCAAATCGAAAGGGTTATACTTCTTTTTCTTTACATTTGATGTTATGACTTTAGAGTTTTCTAAGGTCATAAAGCTTTCGGGTGCAAACCCAAAGCTTTTTTCTAAACTTTATATACATAAATTTACAAAAACTTAATAAATATGGCGAGATGAACTCATCCCATAAAAGCGGAGGTGCGAAGAAATTGATTAATCCAACAAAAATAGCGGCGCTAAGGCGAAACGAGATACTCAACCAGGGCAGGCTTCTCCTTGCCAACCTCACAGTAGGCGAGCAGGTCAAGGACATCCAGGAGACGAAAGGCAACGTCAAGGGCGCGATAGAGGACTTCTTCAGGGTGAAGACCAATGTCAAGACCGAAGCATGGTCGGCATACCTGCGCACAGGGGACAGCCAGGAAACAAGGGACCCAAGGCTCCTAATGTTCGACTTCGACTGGTGGCCAATCCCAAAGATGGGAGGCAAGCCGGAAGACTGGAACGAGGTCTACATCTACCAGCTCAAGGGCTGCAATGTCGCGTGCCCGTTCTGCTTCGTGGACAGGTGCAACAATGACGGGAAGGACAGGGACGGGGCGAAATACTTCACGACAAAGGGCATAGTCGACGCGTTCACACACACAAGGGAAGACAAGCTCAGGCAGGGCGTGAGCATAAACGTACTGAGAGCGAGCGGAGGAGAGCCGAGCCTGGTCCCGGAACAGTGGCTGTGGACGCTGCAGGAGCTCAAGTCAAGGGGGCTGTCAGACAAGGTCTACTTCCAGTCAGACACCAACCTAACAACAGGAACGGCGCTGAGGCAGTGGATGGACCAAGGCAAGCTCAGCAGAAACATACTCGACGACGTGGCAGAGTACGGCAATTTCGGGCTTTTATCCTGCTTCAAGGGAACCGACCCGGCAACGTTCGCACAGAACAGCGGGTGCGACGCGTCAGCGTTCGACGAGCAGTTCGAGTCGTACAGGCTCTTCATCAGGGCAGGCGTGAAGACATACCCGCACGTGGTCAACCCGAACCCCGACACCCTGGAGAGCTTCATGGACAGGCTTGCGAAGGAGCACGGAGACCAGATGTACGGAATGGTCCACATATTCTCGATTGGCATGTACGGGCCGGTAAAGGACAGGATACAGAAGAGGGGCACGGACGCCGACAAGGCCGCCGCGCAGTGGAGGGACAACTACGCGAAAGGCGTGGAAGTAATGGACAGGCTCTGCCAGAAGCACTTGGGCGTTGGGTACAAGAGGACAAGCAGGCCCGACACGATAGAGAGCATCGTGTACTGCTGATTTTCTTCTTTTTTATTTTCGAATTATGCGAAAGATGCCTTCCTTATTTGCGCAAACCAAAAATAAGGTAAGATGATGACAGATGCATTCTCTATGGGCCATAACATGGATATCTAAATTAGCCCAAAAATATCAAATATTCTAGAACACCAGCATCAGCAGCACC
>CAYHOW010000160.1:0-1561 GCA_964358335.1 Candidatus Woesearchaeota archaeon | reverse complement strand
CATGTCGCCAAGAAAGTCCATCAGCGAGCCGTGAGCGACCATAAATATATCCTCCAAATTATCTTTGACTTCGGAAGGATTCTCTGCCAAGCCCAGGACAACAGCCTTGCTGAAATCGCACGACAGCATACAGCCTATCTTTGCCATGTCCAAGGTCACAACGCCGTAAGTCAAGATAGAGCTCACTCCCGGGATACTTGCTCCCGTCATGCGCAGACAATAATGCGTATCTCCTATACGGCCTTTCCATTCCTCTCACCTATGATGGCATGATGGCCCTTGTGCGTCCTCTCAAGGCTCACATCAAGTATCGAGTATCCCCTGAGCTTGTGCTTAACTTCGTCAACGACGTCCTTCACAGGCCTGACCGAATCAATGCTCCTCGCCTTTATGATGAGGATAAACCTGCCGCCATCATTTAAAAACCGTTCTGCGTTCTTTGCGAATATCTCGGCCTGGTTCTTCTGTGCCAGGTCCTGGTATATGAAACTCACCTTGGGAATCTTGCCGGCATAATCGTCCGGCCTGTTGGCATCGTAAAGCATAGGGGCCATGTTGCCGTTCTCCTCGCACACCCTCAGCAAGTCTATCATCGACTCGGGAGATACCTCCAGGCAGAACACGAAGCCCTGCTTGACCTCGTCAGCTATCATCTTGGCTGTGACTCCGTGAGATGCTCCGAGGTAAAGTATTGTTTCATCTTGCCTGAACTTCACGTCAATGCCCCTGTCCCTTATCGCCTTGAGCTTTGATATCATTTTCTGTAGAAATCGACCCTCACTGCCTTCGAGATATCTGACGCAAGCTTCCTTGCGGCCTTGCCCTTGTCATGCGATTCGCAGACCGACGGGTGCGTGAATATTATCCCATACTGGGGAGACCTCGAGCCCGTCTTCAGATGCTTGAACATCGCCCTCTCAGCGCCCAGAACCTGGACCTTGGACGTTGCCATGGACGCCAGGCTCTCTATCCCGTTCGCCAAGTCTATAAGTTTAGCGCCAAGCACTGCGCCAGCGACCTCTGTCAGATTAGGGACTATCTCAGACATTATCTTCTCAAGATACTCCATGTTCTGCTCCCTCAGCCGGGAAATCTCTTCCTGCAGCGCCAAGTTCTCGTTGAGCATCCGCATGTCCTCATCCCTCATCTTCAGCCCGTCCATCTTGATATGAGAAATGTCCTTAGCGCCAGGATTGATGTTCTGCATGAACGTTCTTATCATTAATTGCAAGGACTGCTCCGTGCGGCCCAGCTCCTCTATCAATCTTGAAGAATGGATTATCAGGCGCTCCCTGTCGAAACTCTCCTCAAGCTTGGCCTTCGTCTCCTCTATCAGCCGCATCCTTAATTCCTGCATAAACAGAAATCAGATACATCTTCTATTTAAGCTTTTGTTTCACAACTTTTGTGAAGCCTCCCAATCGGAGCAGAACCTCGTGGCATCCGTTAGCTTGAATGCAAAGGGAGTTCTTGGCTCACCGACGAGAGTGCGCTCTCGTCTCCCCAAGCGTTACTTCCCGCACTTCCTGCGGTAGTGCCTGTTACAGCAATATTATAATGG
>CAYHOW010000159.1:0-1574 GCA_964358335.1 Candidatus Woesearchaeota archaeon | reverse complement strand
ACCGATGGATCCTCACGGCTAATGATTTCTCAACCCTGTTTCCGCAGATGCAATGTTGCGATGTCCCTTTGGCATCGACTTCCACCATCTTGCCACCAGTCTCTTCCACTTTGTAGGCAAGTGCTTGGATGAATTTGCGCCAACCGGCATCGCTTATGGACTTTGATAGGTATCTGTTGTGCACCATGCTGCTTATCGACAGCTTCTCTACTGCAATGAATGAATATAAAGTGACCAGCCTCCTTGACTTCTTGTGCATGAAATCATTTCTCTGGTTTGATATTTTCTCATGCTGCCTGGCAAGCTTAAGCCTCGATTTCTGCCTGTTCTTTCCGACCTTCTTCTTTTTAGAATGGCTCCTCTGCAAGCGCGCTAAATTCTTCTCTGACTTCCTCAGCCATCGCGGGTTGTCAACGAAATTGCCTTCGCTGTCCGCATAGAAATGTAGCAGGCCCAAGTCAAGGCCAAGGGCCCTGCCCTCCGGCCTTGTGATTTGTTTCTGCTTTGCCTCTACCGAGAACGAAACTAACCATTTGCCCGAAGATGTCTTCTTGAGGTTCATTGTCTTAATCTCGCCCTCAATCTCTCTGTGCTTGGATATCTTGATATCCCCTATCTTCGACACATGCAGCTTCTCGTCAAGCGAAAAGCCCGACTGGGGATAAGTTATCGACTTGTAATGGTTCCTGCCCTTGAACCTTGGATAGCCTGGCTCCTCATCATGGTTCTCGACGCGGCGGAAGAAATTATCGAACGCCAAAGATATCCTCTTGCTGGCATTCTGCAGGACTTGCGAATGCACAGCCTTCAGTTCTGGATAAGCTGACTTCAACAAAAGAATGGATTCGTTCAGTTCAAAATAGCTGAGGTTGCGCCCATCATCCTCATAAGCCTTGATCTTATTGGCAAGAAGCTCATTATATGCAAACCTAGCAATCTCCAAAGTATGGTTCAGTTTCTGCTCTTGCTCTCTAGTAGGATACAGCCTGAACTGGTATGTCTTCAAAATGAGAATATCACCCCCGGAACTATCAAAAGAAGAGATTCTTTATAAGCGCTACGCGTGTTTGACGTGTCGTATGGTTACTAGCGCATTCGTGATTCCACTGCAGAGCAGTGGGGAATTAGACACCAAAAACTATTAAACTTCTAACATATCTATCCTACCTATGAAAGAGGCCATGCACTACAGGAAGCTGAAGGATTCCATAGTGCACTGCTGCCTGTGCCCAAACTTCTGCATCATCAAGGAAAACGAGTACGGCAGGTGCAGGGTCAGGCAGAACATCAAAGGCAAACTGTACGCTATATCGTACGGCAAGGCGTGCACCACCGCCGTAGACCCAATAGAGAAGAAGCCGCTGTTCCATTTCATGCCGGGCTCCAGCATATTCTCAATAGCCACAGCAGGATGCAACATGAGATGCTTCTGGTGCCAGAACTGGCAGATATCGCAGTCTAAAGCG
Source organism: Candidatus Woesearchaeota archaeon (assembly GCA_964358335.1). Classification (GTDB taxonomy): domain Archaea; phylum Nanobdellota; class Nanobdellia; order SCGC-AAA011-G17; family GW2011-AR17; genus CAYHOW01. The sequence continues at coordinate 108 of CAYHOW010000159.1, read as the reverse complement.
GACGAAGTGCCTTACAAGAGCCTAGAGCCAAAGGAGATAGTAAGAGAAGCTGTCGCGTCAGGATGCCAGTCAATAGCCTACACTTACACCGAGCCCACGATATTCTAT
>CAYHOW010000158.1:0-1628 GCA_964358335.1 Candidatus Woesearchaeota archaeon | reverse complement strand
TTCTCGTCGACTATCTGCATTTTCAGGATATCGAAGATGGCATCCAGCACTTTTTTTGGGATCTTCACCTTCATCGTCTCGCTTAGGTCCTCAAGGAAATATCCTAGGTCAAGGATTGCGCTTTTCATGCCGAGCTTCACTTGGCTCTTCGCCTCTTCAATTATGATGTTCCAGTCTATGTCTTTCGTATTTGCTATTTTCCTGGCGTCGTCCCTGTCTTTAGCCCTGTCGGTGGCGCACTTCATGAGTATTATGTCGTGCGGGTCTGCCACTTTGAGCATCAGGCTGTCCCCGAACTGGTGCATTTTCACTGCCCTCTTCTTCATTTCTTTAGAGAAGTGGAAGCTTATTACCTTATCAAGGAACATGTCGAACCTTTCATCTCCCAGCGTCATCATGTCTGGCCTGTTTTCCTTTGTGCCGTAGACCTTGACGGCATCCATTTCCTTGTATCCTATGGATTTGGCTGCCTTCTTGAACTCGTCCCTGTCTTTCTCATTATCGAAGACTAGGTCTATGTCAAGCGTTGCGTCTTTAATGCCTAGCAGCATCATTGCGGTGCCGCCCACGGCGTAGACGGTCACTTTCTTCCTGAGCTTTTCCGAGATGGCAACCAGGAGTTTCTGCTGCCCTTCGATTGATATCATTTGATCTCCTCCAAGTCAATCTTGTTGAACGGGATATAGACTTTCCATTCATTTTCGATGCCTTTATAGTCTTTGGACTTCATGCCCTCTATGATGAAATGGAACTCCGATTTTATTTTCGGGGCTGCGTTGGCCCTGTAATGCCTGTTCATTCTCCTGACTTTTATATTTTTCCTTGCTACGTCGTATAGGGCGCCGATCTCCCTTTCCACTCCTTCTTTTCTTGCTGACCTGTAGAGGCTTGGCCAGTCTTTCACGTGATTGAATAGCGGCAGTGAGGCAAGTATCGTCCTCAGGCTTTTCGTCTTGACGGCGAAAACGATTGCATCTTCGGGAGTGAGCCTTTTCCCGTAGACCTTATAGGTGTCCCTTGCTGCAAGTTTCATTGGCGAATGCTGGTTGATGATATCGTAATAGCTGCCTCCTTCGAGCTTGTTTTCGAACGAGATGTTATAGACTCTTTTCTTGAGGCTTGTCCTCTTGGCTTTCAAGTAGCCTTTTTTTCTCATTCTGTGCAGATAGTATATTGCTTTCTGCTTAGTCACGCCTAGCAGCGCCATCACTGATTCGACAGTCTGGACTCCCTCCAGCTTTTTGACCATTTCTTCGATTTTCATATTGAATCTTATCCAGTTTATTTATAAGCTATCTACTATTATTTTATTAATAGTTAAATGTAACTGAACTATTATATAAACTTTTCTATAATAAATCTAGACCTCTATAGATAAAGTTTTGGGTTAAGCCACAGGAAGTTTCTCACTTGATCTCAACGAAGATGTCCCTGGTTTCCATCTCTATGGACGCCTTCCCGTTCTGGTAGCAGATTGGGTTTGCGTCAGCGGTGGGCTTGATGTAAAGTATCTTGAACGAGTCTTTCTTTGACGAGCCGAACGGCAGTATCCACATGTTGTCTGTGTTCTTTGCGCTTTTCATCCTCAGTTCCAGGGCGGGGTCTATTGCTGCGGTTCCGCCCGGGCA
>CAYHOW010000157.1:0-1638 GCA_964358335.1 Candidatus Woesearchaeota archaeon | reverse complement strand
CGAACGCCAATTTCTGTCCCAGCTGCGGGAGTCCTGTTGCAAGGGAAGAGGCGGTGGAGGATGTAGAGATAGTGGAAGAGCATTTCGACTTCGCGCCGATAGACAATACCCTGCAGAAGGACGATGAGCCCAAGCCCCAGTACAGGCAGAACCCGGACGGCAGCTGCACGTTCGTGCGCTAGGCACGCAGGTCGTGCGCGGTCGCTTTCTTTATCTTGACTTTTACAGAATCGCCTATCTTCAGCTTTCCTTTCACTATGACAGGCCTGTAGGCGTAGTTCCTGCCTATGGATGTGCTGTTCTTGCCTTCCTCATCTATGAGGACGTCGCCTTCCCATCCGAGCCATCTCTTGTTGTTCTCTAAGGCAGCCTCGTCAAAGGCCTCTTTGATTTTAGCAGAGCGTTCCTTCATGGTGTCGCCGTCTATGGGCTTCAGCATAGCCGCTTCAGTTCCGGGCCTGGGCCAGTACTTGGACAGGTTCAAGACATCAGGCTTCGTCTCTGAAACCATGTTCACAGATTCAATGAACTCCTCATCTGTCTCAGTTGGGAATCCTACAATTATGTCAGTGGAGATTGTGATGTCAGGATGCGCCTCTTTCAATTTAGCCACAATCTTCCTGTACTGCGAGCAATTGTATGGCCGTTTCATCATCCAAAGGATCCTGTTGGACCCAGACTGGACTGGAATATGAAGGAACTTGAACATCTTGGGATGCTTCAATATTTCCACCATCTCATCCAGATACCTGAATATGAAGTTCGGGTTGGCCATCCCCAATCTCACCTTGAAATCCCCGTCAAGCGAAAGTATATTCTTCAATAGCTTAGGCAGTGACGACCCTATGTCCAAGCCGTACGCCCCCGTGTCCTGCGCGGTCAGCCAGATCTCTTTGCATCCTTCTGCCACGCTGTTCTTAACCTCTTCAAGTATCAGCGCTTCGTCGTAGGAGAATAATTTGCCTTTGATTGGACGGACGGAGCAGTAGGTGCACTCGCCCTTGCATCCTGAGGATATCGGGACGATGTTGACTATAGGGTTCTTCCTTATCTTCGGCAAACACACTTTCACCTTCTTCCCTTTCTCCATAACATCTACAAACAGCCCCTTGGATGTCTTGTCGACTACGTCAGCTATCTTATCGAAGTTATGCGTGCTCAACAGAGAAATATCATCCTTCACTTTCTTGATAGCCTCGACGCTCTCGGCAGGTATGCATCCTGCGACGACAACAGGCACTTTAGATGATTTGACCTCCTTCAATCCCTTGTTCAGGCTGGGCCCTTTGACGGAGCAGACGTTCACAATCCGAACGTCCTCCCCAGTCTCGACTATCTCATGCCCTGCTTTCTTCAAAAGCCCACACATCATCTCGCTTTCAGCCAGGTTGTTCGAGCATCCGAATGTCACTATCTTAACTTTCATAACGTCCAAAAAGATAGCACAATATTTATAAAGCTTTGTTTATGACTAGAGTTTCTGAATTTCCTTTTTAAATGTCTCCTCAAAACGTTTTACCCTTGTTGCCTTATCTTCAATCGCAATAATCTCTGCAACAAGGTCACTATCCGCTTTGTCTCTCAGGTATTTGTTTAGCTATTTAGCATAGATTTTTTGATAGCATCCTACTAAGCTCT
>CAYHOW010000156.1:0-1646 GCA_964358335.1 Candidatus Woesearchaeota archaeon | reverse complement strand
ATACACCCACTTCAAGTTCCAGTAACTTTTTATATTACTTCTTTTTTCTTTTATATTCATCATGGCAGACAGGTCGCCGCAAGGCTTCATAGACGAGGATATCAAAATACTTTTAGAGAGGATAAACTCTAACCCTAACTACGAGACCACAAGCTCGTGCTCAGGCAGGATAGTCATGCTGAAAACGCAGAAGAAGGACAAGTCAGAATGGCTGTTCAAGTCGCATTCCCCAGTGACTGCTGAAGATATCATCGATAGCCTTCCTGAAGGCAAGGTGTGGTTCATGCAGGAGCCCATGATACTGCACGTGAAGTGCTCCACACTTGAAGTGGCTGACGAGCTGATAAAGAAAGCTAACTCCGCTGGATTAAAAGTCTCAGGAATAACTTCTGTAAAGAATATTTTAGTTGAAATCCGCGACACCAACAGGATAGATACCATACTGAAAAAAGATTTGATGAGCGAAGATTACATTAAACTGTTAGTCGAAGAGGCCAACAAGAAACTTCTAGAGACCAAAGGCAGGATTAAAAGATTAGAAATGCTCTTCTAGTCCATTATGTCCTTGCTGACCGATTCGCCAGGGAACGTCATAGTGCCAGGCCACATCTTCCTTCCCGGATAGAACATAGTCTTTATCCCCGTCTTGACGCCGTCAGCCAAAACAACTCCGAACTTCCTTCTCCCTGTGTCTACCAGCTTGCCGTCGTGCATCGAGAAGACGTTCTTGCCGTCGTGCCTGAGGTTGGCGACTATCGTGCCAGCGCCCAGATTGACGTTCTCGCCCAGAATAGAATCCCCGACGTAAGTCAGGTGGCCTGCCCTCGCGCCGTCCATGAATATCGAGTTCTTGACGCTCACGTGATGACCCACCTTGCAGTTGTTCCCTATCACAGTGCCGTCCTGAAGATAAGCGTTAGGGCCTATGACGCAGTTGTCGCCTATGACAACATTGCCTTCCAGATATGATCCTGCCTTGACTACCGTGCCTTCGCCTATGACCGCGTTGCCCTTAATGGTGACGCCCTCCTCGACCTCGCCCTTGATGTCTGGCCCTTCCAGCTCTTTCATCATCACCTCGTTTGCGTTGAGAAGATTCCAGCAGTATCCCGTGGGAAGCCAATACTTCTCTATCATTATGGGCTTGATGCCCGCGTCCTTAGCCAGCTTCCTCAGCATGTTGGGGATGTAGAACTCCTTCTCGCCCTCGTCCTTCTCAAGAGGGTAGTCGAAAACCTTCATGTCGAACATGAACCCGCCGACAGACGCCAAGTCGCCGATGAATTCTGCAGGCTTCTCGACGATGTTTACCACTTTATCATCTTCAATTACAGCGATGCCGAACCTCTCTGGAGTGCTTGTCCTCATCAGCGAGATAGCGTACTGGTGATCTAAGCATTTCTTCAGGTCGTCAGCGTGCAATAAGTCGTCGCCGTAAAGGACGTAGAACCTGCCATTCAGAAGATGCTTGACCTGGTGCAATGCGTGCAACGTCCCTAACTGCTCCTTCTGCTCGTGGTAGACTATCCTCATGCCCTCGTACTCGCCGCCGAAATAGCCCATTATCATCTCTTTCCTGTAGCCCACGATGACTATCGTCTCCTCGACCCCACACTCTATCATCTGGTCGAACAGGTGCGCTAAAA
>CAYHOW010000155.1:0-1646 GCA_964358335.1 Candidatus Woesearchaeota archaeon | reverse complement strand
GGAACATTGACGGATGGGACTCTGAAGTCAGAGAGCACGAGTACAAGATTTACGGAGAGAACTATTCGCAGTATATCTTCAATGTCGATATCTCAAGGATAGCGATAAGCTCCTTCTTCAAGACTTTCATTCCAGTGCTGTTCATCATGCTAATACTCATGTTCAGCTTCGTCATGGATCCCGATAAGATAGCGGCAAGGTTGGGCGTGGCAACGTCCAGCTTAATTGCATCAGTCATGTTCCACATATCAATCTCAAACCAGATACCTCCGGTAGGCTACCTGACTACAGCTGACAGGTTCATGATGGTTTCATATTTCATCATCTTGGCTTCGGTCGTGCTTAACGTGCTTTTATTGGAGCTCACTGAACGGAAAAAGAACGAGCTTGTCGAGAAGATTCACAGGCGCACTGAATACGCTGTGTTTATTGTAGTGCCTATCATATATTTGATATTCTTCCTGTTCTTTGCTTGATTCTATTCTTATAATTGTTAGTTCTATAAAAAAGAGTAGCGGGGGATGGACTTTCATAGGATGACCCTTGAAGGTTCTATCCTTTTTGAACCATCGACCTTCGGGTTATGAGCCCGACGGACACTCCTGACTGTCCTACCCCGCTAAGACTAAGAAGTAATGCACCCTATTTAAAAACCTTTTGTTTTAAACCCGTCTGTAGCTCATTCTTTTGATTATCAAATACAGCCCTAGGAATATCGCAACCAGCGGCCAGAACGGCAACTCTGTCCACCATCCAAGATGAGTGCCGAGATAATATGCCCCTATGATTACCAACAATACCCCAAACACGCTGAACTTGCTCTCATAGAAACAGAAGTTCACGTTCTCCACCTTTCTCGCATAGTCCTTTACCATCTTCAGATTAAATAGTATATCAGCATGAACAGCCATGGAAGCGCGGTCACCATCAGCGCCTTCAGCTTGTCGATGCGGTAGTATTCCTTCATTGATATGTAGAGTATCCCGAACGCGTAGGTGTTGACGAACGCCGGCACGCAAAGGGCTATGAACCTGAATATCGCATGCTCAGGCAGGAATATGTCCAGCAGAATCCTTACCAAAATGCCGGAAGCGTACAATGGCGCCAGCAGCGACATAACGTACGCCAGTCTCTTCAGGCTGCCTTCCTTGATGAACATGAACTCCATCTTGTAGACCAGTAAAGGTATTATGTAAAGTATGAATATGAAACTGAGGATAGTTATTATTATGCTGCCAATCAGGAACGAAATGCCTTGCGACAATGACAGGCCGTAATATGCTGCAGACCTTATGTTCTTCAGCTCGTTGCCTAAGCCCAGAAGTATTCCGCCAATCAATAATGGCGTAACGAAGTCCCACACTGTCTTGCCGTTCAGCTTCCTGATAGTCTTTAGCGGATTGAGATACAATGAGTTAGCAGTCTTCCCGAAAATAGTTATCACCTCTTTATAGTATTCTTGTGGGTTTCTTAATATATAAAGTTTTTCCTTGCATTTTTCCCGGAATTACCAAATAATTTATATAACTTAAACCCAATTGAAATACCAATGAAGAAATACATTGCGTTGGCGGTATTGCTGTTGTTCGTCTCGTCATGCAGCATACTGAGCTATGACCCTTTCACCTTGGACAAGAAAGCCGCAG
>CAYHOW010000154.1:0-1688 GCA_964358335.1 Candidatus Woesearchaeota archaeon | reverse complement strand
CAACACTAATCATCAATGTCGAATGCCAAGTCTTGACCTTCTTGATATCGAGCCCGCCCTTGTCGTCCCTGCCCCGCTTGGCCACGCCGAAAGTGTAGTATAAGAATACAGCGAAGAAAGCCAGGAAGACTATGCCGTCAATCTTTCCTAAGGCGGACACGCCGTTCTTTGAGAAGAACGCATCATTCGCCAATACGCCGACGAGCATTGCTGCAAGAAGGCTCATAGGGATCTCTTTCCACACCGTGCCCTTTCCTACTGCAAGTGGATATATGAGAGCTGATATGCCCAAGATAAAAAGGATGTTGAACGTGTTGCTTCCGAGGATGTTGCCTATCGCTATGTCCGTGTTCCCGCTTATGCTTGAGAATATGTTTACCGCCAATTCAGGCGCTGAAGTCCCGAACGCCACGATAGTCAGCCCAATGACCAAGTCGGGGACATTGAAGCGTTTGGCTATCGCAGAGGCGCCGTCGACAAGCCAGTCTGCGCCCTTGACTACTAACGCGAACCCTAAAGCGAACAGGACATATACTAGAATCATGCTTATTCAAGAGGGAATATCACTTTAAATAGCTTTTCAAATCATGGACTTGCTTTTCTGTAAGGTGAACATACTCGCTGGGCTTAAGAGAGCCAATCTTCAGGCCGCCTATCTCGGTGCGTTCAAGGAAAACAACTTTCTTGCCCAACGACTCGAGCATCCTTCTGACCTGCCGGTTCTTGCCCTCGTGTATCTTTATCTCGACGCGCGTGGACTTTCCTGTGGATGATACTACATTTATTTTTGCAGGAAGCGTATGATAGTCTTTCAGGTCGATGCCTTTCTCCAGTTTGCAGATTTCTTCTTTGGACAATTCGCCCTTGATCTTGACTAAGTAAGTCTTCCAGACTTTAGAATTGGGGTCGGTGACAAGCTCAGCGAACGCCGAATCGTTTGTCATTATCAATAGTCCGGATGTGTCATAGTCCAATCTTCCGACAGGGAACACCCAGCCGTCTAGCTTAGCAACATCGTACACAGTCCTTCTGCCCTGCGGGTCTTTTCTGGTAGTAACGACGTTCGCGGGCTTGTTAAGCAATATGTACACAATGGATTTCTTCTCTGCCTCTTTGCCCTTCACAGTTATTTTAGAATCGATAGAGACGGCCATGCCGGGATCCTTAATGGTTTTCCCGTCAACAGTTACATTGCCCGCTATTATCTGCTTCGCAGCTTCCTTCCTGGACATTATTCCAAGCTTGGAGATGACCCTGCACAATGAATGCGATTGCATACTGATTGTGAGAATTATACATTATATAAAGTTAGTCATAGACCGAATAAGAGAATTAGTCCATAAGAAGAGAGCCTATAGCCTCATCTGCCATTGTCGTATTAGCATTAGTCACTTCAGCATTTAAGACTTGTGACTCAGCAAGCCTTATGGATTCAAATAACATCCTATTCATTGCCATTTAGACCTCATCTAACATTCTTTTCACAGCATCAACGCAAAAAGCGGTGTTCAAGATATTCCCTCTATCATCTTTAATCAAGACAGTAGGAAGCATAAACAACTCCATCCCTTTGCTCCTTTCATATCCTTCGGCCGTAGTGATATCGACTATCGAAACATCCATGCCCACATTCTGTGAACTACTCATACCCTAACACCTCTCGGTGTTGAGGATATGGCTTCCTGCGA
>CAYHOW010000153.1:0-1793 GCA_964358335.1 Candidatus Woesearchaeota archaeon | reverse complement strand
CGTGACAACAGTCATGGGCGCCAACATGGCCGTGCTTGGGCTTATCGACGGCCTCGGCCTTGCCCTGGTCTCCATTTCTCAAGCGCTCTCAGGCTACCTCTCAGACAGGCTGCAGAGGCGCAAGATATTCATATGGGGCGGCTACCTGTTAGGAGCGATAGCGAGGATAGGGTACGCACTTTCCCCCACGTGGCATTGGCTTGTCCCGTTCAAGATGCTCGACCGCAGCGGCAAGATGAGGGGTGCGCCAAGGGACGCCATAGTTGCAGAAGTATCAGACGACACCAACAGGGGAAAGAATTTCGGCATCCTAAGGATGATGGACAACCTCGGCGCGCTGTTCGGCATCATAGCAACATTATTGCTCTTCGGCGCGTTGGGCTACAAGAAGCTGTTCATTGCCGCGGCTATACCGTCGCTCCTTGCTGTCGCGCTGATAATATTCAAGATAAAGGAAAAGAAGACCCAGGACATCTACAGGCCGATATCGTTCAGTGACTTTGACAGGAACCTATTGCTATTCTTTATAATCTCGGCATTCTTTGCGTTAGGAAGCTTCAGCTACTCGTTCCTTTTGGTGTTCGCCAACAAGATGGGCTACCAAGCGACTTCCGTACCTATTTTCTACCTGATATATACTGCCTTCGCAATGCTGTTCTCGCTGCCGTTCGGGAAATTGGCGGACATCATCGGAAGGAAGAAAGTGTTCATGATATCCTACGCAATATTCGCGCTGATGTGCTTCGGCTTCATTATGGTCCGGCAGAAATGGATGCTGTTCCTGTTGTTCCCGCTCTACGGATTGCATCTCGCCTCCATCGAGCCTGTGCAGAGGGCGTTCGTCTCTGAATTGGCGCCTAAGAATTTCAAGGCAAGCACGCTCGGCGCATACCAGATGGTCGTAGGGATATTGGCATTGCCCGCATCACTTATTGCAGGACTGCTCTGGGAGAAAGTGGCTTCATGGGCGCCGTTCGCATTCTCATTGGTTATGGCGTTTATCGCTTTCTCGATGCTGTTCTTCGTCAGAGAGACTTCGAACGCACATAGATAATCAAGAACACCTTATAGGATGTCCATACCAGCATGAACATTATCAACAGCAATACGCTCAGGACATAGCCTCCAACGCCAGAAACTACTTTTATCAGGACGTCCCACAAGAAGATGAATGCCAAGAAGAAAAATATAACGTTTAAAATAATTAACGGAAACAACAAGTAAATCTTTCTTAACGATACTGATAAGGATTTTTTCAATGCCTTAACCAAACTGAAATCGTTCATCACAGAATATAATATCTGGGTGTAGTACATCAGGAGAATCATGACAATCAGCAGCAACGAAATGATATAAACATTGACGTTGATCGCCTCGTCAACAGTGAACTGCCTGAACAACAGATCTAAAAGCAATAACAGCAGCCCAAACAGAGGTATGTTGACAAAGAAGAATCTCATCTTGGCTTTATAGTCCAGGACATTCTTGCCGCTCATTAGATTATAGAAGACGAATTGCGTGATGCACCAAATTAAATATAATCCTATAGGCACAACGACGTAAATCATCAGCTTCAAGCTTGTCATCAATGGGCTGATAACGTTAGACACCGCCTCCACCTGGCCAATCATGTTGATGCCCTGGTCGGTAACCTGCTGCGACAGCGTCGATATCTCGCCAGCGTAACCCTGCAGCAACAAGATGGAGTTGGCTATGTTCCGCCTTGCGTAATAAAGCAAGATGCCCAGCAGAGCGAAGAAGGCCATGTCGGCCAAGATGAACTTGTACCAATG
>CAYHOW010000152.1:0-1899 GCA_964358335.1 Candidatus Woesearchaeota archaeon | reverse complement strand
TAATCTATACCCTAACAAGTTCAGGATATAGACTTCTTGGCGAAAAGGTTAAATAATAAAATCATCTGATTAGGAGAATATGAACAAAAAAGAGGAAGAAGTTCGTGCTTTCATATCAGAGCACGAGAGGGCATTAATTCCTTTGTCAAAGGAGCTCAACGAAGCTAACTGGATGGCCGAAACTTCAGGGACCGAAGAGGCATTCAAGAGGCTGGAAGAGCTGAGCACGAAGATGAGGGTGCTTTATTCTAGGAAGGAAGATTACGAGAAGCTCGTAAGCATCCAGGAATCCAGCGAAGTTAAGGACAGGCTGCTTGCGAGGCAACTTGCATTATTGATAAACTCTTACAGGGGCAACCTGCTGCCAAAAGAAATCCTGCAGAAGCTTAGCGCGAAAGAGTCGGAAGTTACTATGAAAATAAACAACTACCGCGGTGTCGTCGACGGCAGTAAAGTCACGAAGAACCAGATTGACGAGGTCCTCGACAAGAGCTTAGACAATGAGGAGAGGAGGAAGCATTGGGAAGCCCAGAAGGCTGTTGGCCTAATAATAGAAAAGCCACTGAGGGAACTGGTGCTGTTGAGGAACGAGGCCGCGACGAGGCTAGGCTACAGCAACTTCTACGAGATGTCCTTGGACCTGCAAGAGCTTGAGGTTGGCTGGCTGATAAAGACGTTCGACAGGCTTTACAGGCTGACCAAGAAGCCGTTTATGGAAGCCAAGTCCGAGATAGATTCAGAATTGAGGAAGAGGTTCAACGTCAAAGACATTATGCCATGGCATTACAGCGACCCATTTTTCCAGGCATGCCCGGTTACCGCAAATATAGGCTACGAACATTATTACGGCAAGCAGGACATCATACCTATAGCGAGAAGGTTCTACAATGGCATTGGCCTGCCTATAGACAGCGTCCTGGCAAAGAGCGACATGTATGAGCGCCCAGGCAAGTCCCAGCATGCATTCTGCATAGACATAGACAGGAAAGGCGACGTGAGAGTGCTTATGAACATACGTAACCATGTTGACGAGATGAACACGCTCCTGCATGAGCTGGGCCATTCTGCCTATTCATTGGGGCATGACAGGAGCCTTCCATTCATCTTGCGTGATGCAGCGCACACGTTCACAACAGAGGCTGTGGCGATGATGTTCGGCGATTTGGCGTACAATTCAAGGTGGATGAAGGAATTCTTTGAGATAGAGAACCGCAAGGCCCAGAGGATGTACAGGGCGGGCAAGGAGATGCGCAGGAAAGAGCAGTTGATATTCTGCATGTGGGTGCAGGTGATGCTCAGGTTCGAGAAATCGATGTATGAGGATCCGAAGCAGGACCTGAACTCGCTATGGTGGGGCCTGGTGGAGAAATACCAGATGGTCGATAGGCCTGAAGGCCGTGACATGCCTGATTACGCGTCTAAGAACCACATCTGCACCGCTCCTGTCTACTACCACAACTACCAGCTGGGCCAGATGTTTGCCGCGCAGCTGGAAAGTCACATCAACGAGAGTTTAAGCAAGGGCGAGCCATGGAACAACAATAGGGACATAGGCAGGTACTTGCATGATATGGTTTTCAGTGTTGGAGCTAGCATGAAATGGAACCAGCTAGTGAAATACGCCACAGGCAGGAAGTTGGATCCTAAATATTTCGTGAGGAAGTTCACTAAATAGTCCCGCAAGATTTCCGGGAATAAACAACAAAGTATAAAAAGCGGCAGGAGGTAATGGTTTCAAATGACAGACCTGATTGTGATGCTTACATCCGGCAAGGGCACGTGGGCCGAGGTGTCTAGGCTAATAAAGCAAGAGAACTGGGGCCACGTGTATCTTATATGCACGGACTTCGGCAAGGAGAACTTCGCTGAGCTCCGGCCAGCGCCCCTGGCGCTCGAGAA
>CAYHOW010000151.1:0-1945 GCA_964358335.1 Candidatus Woesearchaeota archaeon | reverse complement strand
ACGATAGAGTCTGGCGGCGACATGAAGGAGTACCTGCAGGCGATGGCCGACGAGGCGATGGCCACTTACCAGCTGGAGAGGAAGAAGTACGTCGAGATGATAGAGACATACTCGGACATATACACCTCTATATTGATAGCGGCCCCGTTATTGTTTTTCGTCACGTTGGCAATAATCCAGACCATGGGCGGCAACATAGGCGGAGTCCCTGTCAGCACGATAGCCAAGATTGGGACGTTTGCCGTCATACCTGCCCTTAACGTGGGCTACATGTTTTTCATAGATCTAATCACACCAAAATGAACTTCAAATTCAGGAACATATACTTTGTAGGGATCGCGGTAGGCGCGCTTATACTTATCGCTGACTTCCTGATATTTTTCAGCTTCAAGGATCCGATAGGCCCTACGGCGAGATGGTTCTATCCGATGATAATCCTTGGCCTTTCCGCAGGCTGGGCGCAGTTCTGGTACGATTACATGCAGGAGATAAAGAGGCAGAAGAGGATAGAGGAGAAGTTCATGGACTTCGTGAGGAACATAGGCAGCGCCGTGAAGTCCGGCATCTCAATCCCGTCGTCAGTCCTCCATGCGTCGGCGAAGGACTATGACGAATTGAACCCCTTCCTCCAGAAGATGGCCAACCAGGTAAGGATGGGCATCCCGATACACAGGGCGTTCGTCAATTTTGCGGAAGATACCGGCAATAAAACAATACAGAGGGCGATAGCCATCGTCATCGAGGCCGAGGCTTCTGGCGGCGACATACAGAATGTGCTGGAGTCCGTCACGTCGTCATTGGCTTCTGTTAGAAAGCTCAAGGAGGAGCAGAAGTCCGGGACTTACTCGCAGATAGTGCAGGGCTACATAATCTATTTCGTGTTCATCGCCATAATGCTTGTGCTGCAGCTTAAGCTGTTCCCCAAGCTTACGCAGATGACGGGCAGCCCGGGCGCGATGTCTGGCGGCATCAGCTTGCTGGGCGCTTCTGATGTAGCTTCGGCTCCGGTTAATTTAGACACGATATTCTTTGCGCTGATGCTCATCCAGGGCTTTTTCGCGGGGATAATGATAGGCAAGTTCACTGAAGGCAAGGCCAGGAGCGGCCTGATACATTCGTTAATTTTAATAACCCTTGGCGCTTTGGTTATAACCACGGCAAAAGGTGGAATATGATGTTCAAGAGAGGCGCGTCGCACGCGGACTGGGCGGTGAGCATGGGGATTTTCATAATCTACATACTGTCGATGTTCATAATAGTCCAGCCTGGGGCGCAGAAGGTCTTCAGGGAAGACAACTTGATTAAGATAGTCGAGGACGGGATAAGGGGCAGTTCTCAGTACACCATCGAGAGGACGCCTATTTTTGTAACTTTGTCTGCAACTCCAAAGGTGCAGCCGGGCGTGAAGCTGGATTTCAAGCTGTCTAACATAGATGTGCCGTTCGAGGGCGGCACCAGCTCCGACGACTATAAGCTTGTCGACGCAGGAGGGAACGTGGTTCCATTGACCATAACCGTATCGGACGGAAAGGCCGACATTGATTTTTCATACGCATTTGCAGATGTAGCCTCAAGACCCTACAAGTTTGATTTCTATTTCCTGAAGTCCGCATATAATTCAGACGATACATTTACGGACACGGGTGCCCCTCTGCTAGGCAACGACCTTGTTGAGGGCACTGATTACGGCTATCAGTTCGGCTCGACAGAGAAGATTGTTGGCTATGACGAAGGTAAGGTCGAGGCGGTGTGCAGCAGCCCAGACTACATCGCGTTCAAGGAAAGCTTGGGCTACCCGTTGACGAAAGAGTTCACGATATACTACGTCAAGGCGGCTGCGCCTGGGGATTCGGTTCCTGTCCAGTACGACTACGATTCAAGGACCTCTGTATGCGAGTCGGTCGAGCCTTACCAGCAGGCTAGTGTTTTCGTCAAGGAGCTGGTG
>CAYHOW010000150.1:0-2179 GCA_964358335.1 Candidatus Woesearchaeota archaeon | reverse complement strand
CGCAGGAAGCCATATCCTCAACACCGAGAGGTGTTAGGGTATGAGTAGTTCACATCTTCTATAGTATATATAATGCGATATTTATTCCTATGAAAGTGTAAAGAGTAAAAACCTGCGAGGTCATATTTTAAGGGGCACCCTTTCTGAGGGTTCGTCTCTAATTCCTTTAATTTTTTTCTAGCAATTTCCTGTATATCTTTATGGATCTTTTTGAATTCCTTCTGAAATTCTACTGAGACTATCACCTCATATTTTTTAGTCGCTTCTTCCATGAGACATTACCTATCTACAAAATTGAAGTTATTCCAAGTCTTCCTTCTTGATCTTCTTTATCTGGTCCTTCAGGTTGAGCTTTTTCAGCAGCTCCTTGTACCTGTTCCTGATGGTGACCTCGGTGACTCCGGCGATGTCAGCGACTTCCCTCTGCGTCCTCTTCTCGTTGTTGATCAATGCGGCCACGTACAATGACGCGGCGGCTATGCCCGTCGGCCCTCTCCCGGAAGTCAGCTCAGAGTTCTGGGCCATCTCCAGTATCTCGACGGCCTTCGACTGCGTCTCTGCGCTCAATTTCAACGCCGAAGCGAACCTGGGTATGTAGTCGACCGGATTAGACGGAAGTATCCTTATCCCCAATTCCCTCGTGACGAACCTGTAAGTCCTGCCTATCTCCTTCTTGTCGATGCCTGAAGCCTCTGACAGCTCGTCCAGTGTCCTCGGGACCTCGTGCCTCCTGCACGCAGCATACAACGCTCCCGCAACGACGCTCTCCATGCTCCTTCCCCTGACCAATCCCCTCTGGACAGCCATCGTGTAGATCCTCGCGGCCTCCTCCTCTACGGATTTAGGCAGCTTCAAGTATGATGCCACTCGTTTAAGCTCGGCCAACGCCAGCTTAAGGTTCCTTTCAATAGCCGTGGATATCCTGTACTGCCATTTCCTCAGCCTGAAGAATTTATTTTTTCCCTTCGCGCCCAGCTTGTAGATGTCGCCCTTCTGCCCGACGTCCGTGCCCAGGCCACGGTCATACTTAGTATAGGTCATAGGCGCGCCAGTCCTTCTCCTCTTGGCAGCCTGGTCGTGGTCGAACTCCCTCCACTCCTGGCCGAAGTCTATCATCTTCTCCTCAATGACGTAACCGCAGCTCTTGCAGATGACCTCGCCCTTGTCCTTATTGAAAATTAAGTTGATACTCCCGCATTCCGGGCATTTTTTTACAAATTGGCTCATTCTCTCACTCCTCCTAGAAAGGCTTAGGAATCATAAGCTTTAAATATGATTAAAATTCATTATATATAAAACTTCCGGTTATTTGGCGAAAAATAGCCCTATTTGGGGGTAAAATGAGCCGAAAAATAAGCTAAAATCACATAAGGACTGCGTTGATGGTCCCTGTCTGGCCCGGCCTCGAAGTAACCTTAGCCTTGCCGAGCTCGGTGTCGATGACCGTGCCCTTGGTGATTATGTTCCTTCTGACGAAGTGCCTGTTCGCTGCGTTCTCTGCAACTGTCTTGATCTTCGCGACCTGCATCTTCCTGGTCTTGGGATTGTAGACGTTGGCGACATTCACAGCAAGCAAGGATTCCTTTATGTTTCCGCCCATAGCCCTCTTGACTATCTTCACCTTGTCGGCCATCTTGGTGTTTGCGGGCAAGTTCCTCTTCTCCGTAACCCTTTTCTTCCTGTAAGCTATGTACCTGCCTCCAGATACCTTCCTTCTTGACCTTGAATTGGTTAATGCCATGTTACACGTGAGGAAACCGCAATCATTTAAATAGTTTTTGCTTTTGAAATTCGAAATGAAATGCTACGGGTTCGCATCCAGAATCCTCCTTGCCTTCTTCCTTTCTAATTCCAAGAAGTTATCGCCAGTCAGTATCAATTATCTTAACAAGTCAATCTTGAAAGGCTTAGCCTTATGGGATTGACCTGATTAGCCTAAATGCGTCTCCTCTATTGGCACAATAGGTTTATCTTAATTTGTCATCTTCAGCAATTAGTTTCAACTGGTTACAGATTGTAACCGGTCGGTTCCCACTCTCTTCAACTAATCTATGAAGAACCGTTTTCCAATCTCGATTTCAGTTTAATAAGTACGCTTTGGGAAAAGTAGGGCTATGGCATCTGGGGGTGTGGGACAGAAAAGAATTATCCATTGGGATTTCTAAAAGAACTAAACAAA
>CAYHOW010000149.1:0-2338 GCA_964358335.1 Candidatus Woesearchaeota archaeon | reverse complement strand
CGTTTTGTCGGGGTAGCGCCGGAGGCGCGGGGCGCGCGGAAATAGGAGTCTCAAACAATGAAAAGTATGCACTTACTGTTGAATGAAGCTGAACGCGCATGGCGTGAAGATGTCAGGAGAGACTTCCCTTTGCGCGGCGACACTCCTGTAATTAAAAAAATATCTTCCGGCGGAAGGAACTGGACATTCTCGACAGATTTGAAAAGAATATTCGCAGATATTACTGGCGATGAGAGTTTGCAGAGGAAGTTCAAGGCCATCGTCGCAAAATACTGGGGCGGCACCCCTAATAAGTTGGCAAGGGATACATTGCATTATTTGCTGTTCCATGAATTGTACCATCCAATTGAGGCGCCGTTCAGCGTTACTGGCGAAGACAATGACAATAAGCGCATCCATCAATCTATAAGAAAGGGAGTTCTGCAGGCAGAGCCTAGCCTAAGCCCTCTGGAGCAGGTCGTCAAGGTGCAATCGTCTCAGAATGGCGTTAAGGATTTCATCTTGGACAATCGTTTTTACATTGACAATCAGGCAGGAAGCTACGTCAGGGATGATATCATTCCAGTTTGGGACTTTTTGGAATTGCAGGATGCACCTTCACAGACTAACTTCTATTCTGTCACAAGATTCATTTATGGGCTGATGTACGGCCCCCAAGGCACGCATAGCTTCTTTGAGGAAAAGGCAGGCAAGGATGGTGCGGATATAGCTGAGAAGGCGCTGAGCGCTCTTATAGGGAAGCCAGTTCGATTGCCAAGAAAAGAAGGCATTGCTGGAAAGATCAATTCTTTGTTTGGTGGAAGTTCTGGCCAAGAGATATATGATCGGGTACAAGAGCATATTGTCGACATCCGAGGCATTTTCTCCGGCAATGACCGGTACGAAGGCATCAGGCGCTTCATGGCGGTTCTTGGCCCTTATGTGGAAAAAGATATGCCTCAGGGCAGGCCCGAGATGCAGGGTGAAGGGTCTGGCGGCTCGCCGCAGGATATCTTGCAGGACTTGCTTGACGGCATGACTCCCCAAGAGCAGGAACAGTTCGTGGATGGATTGGCTCAGGAAGACGAAAGCGCCTTAGAGCAGGCAGCGTCCCATATGGCTGAAAAGCCAGACAGCATCAAGCCTGGCAGTTCGCATTCTAGTATTGATGAGATGAGGAATCTCGATGTGTTGGCTGCCCATGAGTATTACAAGCGGAACCATCCATCGGTGAAAATTATCGGCGGCAAGAAAGTCGGCGAGAACATCGTTGTCGGCAAGCAGGAGTACTGGGACTTGAAGAGAAGCAGCATATTGACAGAAGACCAGCTTGGCAAGGTTAATCTCAGGCAGATTGATGCTTTGCAGAGGAAGACAAGGCTGCCTTGGCTGATAGGCTTGGGCAATGGCACGTACAGATTGAACGAGTACGAGCTGAAGCAGCGTGACATCAGGGACATTGTTTACGTTGATTCGCATATTGACGTGCCTGACGTTGTTGAGTTCTACCTTGACAGCTCCGGCTCCATGTTCGAGGGGATGGAAGGCGGGTACAAGATAAATGACGGAAGCAGCTGGGACATGCTGAGCCACGTGCTCTATGGCTTTGTTGACGCTTTGCAGCAGGGCGGCAGGCATGTCGGCAAGCAGAGCAGGATGAGGGTTCATAACTTTGCGGACAGCCAGGTGGATTCGCAGCTGATTCCTGTGGATAGGTTCTGGAAAGGAGATGCCGAAGCGTTGAAAGTGCTGTTCAAGCCTGGGAACGGGTACAGTGTCGAAGACATTAATTTATCTCAATATAATGACGGCCAGAAAAGGGCGTACGTTGTTGTCACTGACGGCAATCTTGTCCTATCTGGAAGGACTAATAGGGAATCAATGAAGATGAAGGAGCTTGCTAAGAATGCCAATAATCATGTTGTATTGTTTGAGATAGGGGGCACGTACGGTTTGGGAAATGCTATCAGGAACTATCCAGGCATAGCTTATCATCCGGTGCATGACAAGGACAAGATGCTCCAGTATGGATTGGAGGTGCTGTTGTCAAAATGACGCGCATAATCCCTCGTGAATTGATCAGGCATCTGGAATGGACTCCGGGTCAGGATGCTCTTGAGATTCCTATTGTTAGCCTATCTCCTCAGCCAGTGTTGCAGAGGTTTGGAAGCATCGACGCACTGGTAAGTGGAGGAAGAGAGTTCTACAGTGAGCAAAAAGACAGCAGAGGACATTATATGGGTGTGGCTGTTGCTCTTCAAGATGCAGTCAGCCGGATGGGCCAGGATGGGATAATAGCTACTATGCCCTATTTGATTGCCGGAAAATCTAAGGCTGATAAAGAGAATTATCTTTGGCA
>CAYHOW010000148.1:0-2380 GCA_964358335.1 Candidatus Woesearchaeota archaeon | reverse complement strand
TTTTGCTATCCAAGTTCGTGGTGGCCAGCGAGGCGTCTCCATCCTGTAGGACTTCGCTATCATCGTAGTTGAGGCTGACGACCAGCTCAATATTATTCGAGTCTGCGTCTACCTTGACGGCCTTGAGGAACTTCACAGTCTCTTTATTCATTTCCATCAGAGCCTCCTATCACTTGCCGTTGAGGACCTTGTCGTACTCGTTCGCGATGTTGCCGATGGGACGTTCGCAGACGATCTCATCTCCCTTGAACGCGCAGGTGTAGACTCTCTTGGTCCCTGTGTTGTCGAGGACGACCGCATCATCCAGATTGTCGTTGTTGATTTTCATGAAAAACACCGCCATGGGGGTGGCATCCTTCCTGCCGGAGTGGTATCCCGCCTTGAAGCCTGCCCATGTGAAGATGACGGCGATGAGCGTGCAGAGGGCATAGACCTTGTACTTCATGATGTTCTTGAACATTTGGCACCCCTTTCTGTTGCGGATGTTTTGTTGCGAAAGCTCGCCGCCTCCATCGGAACCGCCTACTGTTTAGGCAGACGGCTCCTAGGGGAGTCAGCGAACTAGCATGGAACTACCGGAGGGTGAAGGAGTAGGTGGCCTCCGTACAGATGCGGCAGCAGTTGGCGCAGTACTTGACGCACCCGCGTGAGCATCCCCAGTCGATGCTGCCCTGCACGGCGCCGAGGCAGACCTCGTGGCCGCGAATGCAGCGCACCTGGATCTCCTGGTGCTTGTTGTAGTACCTGAGGAACGTGGGCCCGGAGATGCGCACGTTGTGCATGCTCTTGTCGTAGAACCAGACGTACTGGCCGAGCTTGTCGTCCCTGCCGTCCCGGACCATGAACGAGACACTGACCATGTCGGCCGCGGGCGTAGGGACGGCGGGCGCGGGAGTCTCGGCGCAGCTGGCGAATGCGAATGAGACGAAGGCGATGATGGCGAGCTTTTTCATCGGCGAATCCTCTTGGTTAGGGGTTTCTATTCTATCTGAAGGCTTATTCTAACCTAACGTATTGCAAGTCTCCGAGTTCAGCTTGGCGCTTCACCTCCTTCTTGGTTGCTTGCGAGAGCTCGCTGCCTCCATCGATGCCTCAAGCATCTGTAAGCCGAAGCTTGAATCATCTAGGGGAGTCAGCGGGCACAATCAAGGCTTCAGAGTGCCGAGCCTGTCTATCAGTGCCATGGCTTCCTTCTCGAACTTCGAGAACGCGAACCACTTCTTCCCTAAGTCCTTCAGCGATGCCCCTAAATGGTAGACTTCCTTCCCGTCTATCACAAGGAAGCGGTCATGCGAGCCGTCGAACTCCCTTGCATCTATGGGAGGATACTGCGAGCTGTGCTTCTCAAGGTCTAGGGATAATTGCTTCGATATGGTTCGCGTGTATATCACTGCCCTGACGCCTTTCGCTCTCTTGCTCAGCAGCGTCAGGACAGAATGGTCCACGTAGTTGTCTATCAGGATTATAGAGCTCTTTGCGCTCATTACCAAGTCCGAGACGAAGCTGTATGCGTCGAACACTTGGCCTTCGAAGAATATGCCCTTCTCCGGCTTTATGCCCTTGTCTTCGATGGCATTGAACACTTCCTCGAACTTCCTGTCATGCTCAAGCTGCTTCACCTCATATCCAATCTGCTTTCTCTCAACCAGATCTAACCTTAAGAACATCTGCGCATTATCAACAAGGAATTTACGCATGGCAACGAAGGCGCGCATGATTTTGATATTGACTGTAATAGCTTGGCTGCTCTTAAGTATGCCAGAGAGTGTAGCGACGCCTTGTTCCGTAAACGCATAAGGCTTCTTCCTGAGTCCCATTATCTCACTATTGGATGTCACAATTTGTGACTTCCATTTCTTAAGCTCATCTTCAGTCAGTTGGAACATGAAATCTTCAGGGAATCTCTCGATATTCCTTTTTACTGTTTGATTCAATACTTTTGTTTCGACACAGTACAGCACAGCCAAATCCCTGTCAAGCATGACCTGCTGTCCGCGTATTGGATAAATCTTATTGCTTATCTCAATGTTAGCAATCTCGTTCTTCATGCTACGGACTTGGCTATCTTATTATTTAAAACCTTTTCGCTCTTTTTCCGGAAATCTTGCGGAATTCCGTGCTGAAGAGGTCTTTTCTCAAGGTTTCGCATTTTGCGGCACAGCAGGTCTGCCTATGCATCCCAACTTGAGGTTTCAATTTGCAACTTCAAGATTTATAACTTTTTAGTAGTCAATTGAAAGCTCGCTATGATTGCCCGCTGCCTCCATCGATGCCCCGAGCCTCTACAGGAAGTTCGGAGCATCTGTTGGAATCAGCGAACTAACGGTGGGAATGTGAGAGGCGTAAAGGCTAGCCGCCGAAGTCTCAGCCGGAGCTTGCC
>CAYHOW010000147.1:0-2382 GCA_964358335.1 Candidatus Woesearchaeota archaeon | reverse complement strand
TTGAATATAAGATTTATGTTTACGCTCTCGCATTCGGCCGCTCCGGCTGTCGGCGTTATGACAGCCTCAACCTGCGACTGGGCGCTCTGCCTCGACCAGGTGACGACTATCGCCGCCAAGCCTATCGCCATGCCGATAAGAAGAACGTACGCTATGACCGGCGAGACAGCCCGCTTATTCCTGCGTCGCGCCTTCAACCAGCTCACCCTCTGTAAAAACCTTTCTCTGATTGCCCTTGGTCTCCCAGCTCACCATTATCACCTGGGGCTGGTCCTTCTTCAGCGTGAAAGTGTAAGGCACGTCCTCTATCATCATGCTGAGCTCGGTCGGCAGTACGCCGCCATCGAATGTGCCCAAGACCCGCGAGCACTGGCTGATAACGCTGTCGTATATCCCCTGGACATTGACCGACAGCCCGTCAAACCCTATGCTTGCAGGAATCTCGCCGTAACATCCAGACACTTCCATGGGATGCTCCATGCCCGAGCACGTGTCGCAGTCTATCATTATGCTGCTTTTCAGGTAGTTGCCTACGTACAGCTTGCCGCCGTAAAGGAACGCGTATATGAGGCCGAAGTCCGGGCTCTGCGTCTTGGAATAGCTCGTGAAAAGGAACGAGAACTGCTTGAAGCTTTCGCCTATGTCAGCCGCAGGATTCGCCATCAGCGAGTTGACCAGCCTCGCGCTCTCTGAGGCGTAGTTCTGGGACAGCTTCTCGAAATCGCTCTTGATGCTTTCCTGCCTCGCCTGGTTGCTCACGCTGACCAGCCCGAAAATAACCACGGACATGACCAATGCCACCAGAAGATAAATCTGTCCCCTCTTATCCATGACAATTAAACAGAACAGCCGGCTTTAAATATCTTTTCGTTGCTAAACTAATTTAGGAGGCTCAATCCTCTGCCCGGCCGCCTGCTGCGCGACGCTAAGCCGATTCTCCATCTCCTGCATCTTCTCGCCGACAGCCTGCTGCTGAACCTTCCTCTCCTTGGCCCTCTTCCTGAAATAGTCGGCGCCTATTATGACAGAAAGTATCAGGCCCACCAAGACGCCAGCAACGCCCAGGATGAACGAGCCTTTCGAGAATGACGTCAGCATTGTACCGGCAGAGCCCATCATGCTCACGTCGCCTATGCCTTCGGTCGACCGGCTCATCATCTTCCAAGTGAAGAAGCCTACGCCGCCCGTCATGAACGCCGAAAGTATCAGCCCTATCTTCGTGCTCCACTTCTTCTCCTTCTCCTGCCTATCCTTCTCGTCCCTCATCTTCTGGACCTCTTTCAGGGCCTCCTCAGCCTTGTCCTTGCCCGCAGAGATGTCATCAAAGTACCTGCCCGCAAGGTTGAAGTCGTAACTGTACTCTTTCAGCTTCACAAGAATTATCTTGGCATTGAAGCCTTTCGACAGCTTGTCCCTGACCCATGCCTTGCTTGCAGCCCTGTCCTTAAGCTTAACAGCCTTCTCCAATTCCTGGATGAACGATTCCGCCTGGGACTCCAATATAGCATCGAATGAAGCGTCTGCCATCAACAAACAAAAATGGATAGAAACTATTTAAATTTAACTTTTAATTCCGAAAGAAAGAATAGTCACCTGAAGCCCAGAAGATAGGCAGCTAAACAGTCACGATTCAGCCTCTGACAACGCCCAATATATCATTGAGTATCTTATCGATAGGCTGCTCGCCGTTTATGGAGTCAAGCTTGCCGCGCTCCGAATAGAACTGTATCAATGGCTCGGTCTGGCTCTTGTAGACCTCCAGCCTGCCTAGGATGACCTCCTCCTTGTCGTCGTCCCTGTGATACAGGGGGGCGCCGTCAATGTCGCAGAATCCCTTGACTTTCGGAGGCACGTCGATGCCGTAGATCTTCTTGCACTTCGTGCACTGCCTCCTTGACGTCAATCTCTTGACAATAATTTCTTCAGACGACTGGATCTCTATGACGTGGTCCAATTCCCTGCCCATCTCGGCCAATAATTCTTCCAGAGCCTCGGCCTGAGGTCTCGTCCTGGGAAAGCCGTCTAAAATAAAGCCGTTTCCGCAGTCAGGCTTCGACAGCCTCTTCCTGACTAAGCCTATGGTTGTGTCGTCCGGGACCAGCAATCCCTTGCCCCAGTACTTCTCCTTGGCTTCTAGGCCTAAGCTATCATTCTCCGAAGCCAATTGCCTGAACATGTCGCCAGTAGAGATGTGAGGCACATTGAGATGCCCCGCCATGCGCTCGGCCTGCGTCCCCTTGCCCGTGCCCGGAGGCCCCAACAGGATTATGTTGTATGTCATAAGCGTCAAGTAAGGAAGGTGAGGTTTAAATAGTTTTTCGAACTGGGTGACATCCAATAGAGCCAGTGAAAATTAATGGTTCCAGATGAAGTGAGGGTTAT
>CAYHOW010000146.1:0-2430 GCA_964358335.1 Candidatus Woesearchaeota archaeon | reverse complement strand
CAAAAAAATAGAAACATTCCAAATATATAAATCATTCGTTAAGTATACAGTATCTAGGAACGCATAATTTTATATACCTTTCACATTAATTATCCTTCTCATGAATCATATACTGGCTGAGATAGAGAGGCTCAAAGGTACCGAGATAGGCGGATTGGTGGACAGGAGGGTATCCGAGTTCAAGCTCCTAGGCAATAGAACGAGCGGCGAGATATTCAAGGAGCTCTGCTTCTGCATACTCACAGCGAACTTCACGGCGGACAGGGGCATGAAGATACAGGACGCTATAGGCGACGGATTTCTTAATTTAAATGAAAACCAATTGGCAGTTAAGCTGAAAGAACTTGGGCACAGGTTCCCTAACATGAGAGCTAAGTTCATCGCAGAGGCGCAAAACCATAAAGATACTATTAAACAGCAATTATCATCATTCCAAGGCGAAAAAGAGGCGAGAGAATGGATAGTCAAGAACGTCAAGGGCTTAGGGTACAAGGAGTCGTCCCACTTCCTTAGGAATATAGGCTATGACGATCTCGGGATAATAGATTTTCATATAATAGACATCTTGGCGGACAACAAGCTGATAACTAAGCCAAAGAGCAAGTCGTTGACGAAATCTAAATATTTAGAAGTTGAAGAAGTGCTGAAAAAGATAGCTAACATATCCAACCTAACGCTTTCCGAGCTGGATTTGTATCTTTGGTACTTGGAGACGGGAAAAATATTGAAGTGAAGAAATTATTCGTATCGGAGTTCAATAGCACATAGGGCCCGCCACAATTTTGGGCAATTCATTTTCCTTCTTTGATTATTCCTTTAATCTCTTGATTGAATTTTTTTGCCCTATCTATAGATGTTTTGGCTTTTGCTCTGATAACAACCTCTTTTGTATTGTATGTGAATGTGGCCCTCTTTCCTTTTTCCCAAAAATAATCTTCAATCAGCTGGTCAGCCTTTTGTTTGCCTAATAGTTCTGCAACTTCCTCTTTTGCATCCGCAAAGTCTTCAATCATCTTCTTTTGTAGTTTCCCATTAAGATAGAAAAAACAGATAATAGCATCGAATGTGACTGCATGCACTGATAAATCGGTCTTAATCTTAATGCCTTCATTCTCTAATAGGGCTCTTGCCATGTAAAACATACTATAGTAGCAGGCATTGACAACCCATAAGAAACCATCAAAATTAATGTAGCCGGTTTTAAGCTGCATGCCTTTATCAGTTGAAAGGTCATATAGCGCATTTGCCGAATTAAGCGACTTTTCTGCATTGGCCAAAAAGAAATCTGTAAATTCCGCTTTCTGTTTTGCCTTAATTATTCCCTCGCTTAAATAATGCTTTACCCTCGATTGAGCCTGTTTAAGTTTCTTGTCCTCTATCATCTTCTTCCAGTTTTTATCAGCCTATAAAAAAGTTCCGCCCCATAAAGGATTATATGCTTGTTCAATACCTGGTTAATCAGATTTTTCTCGTCCCTTGAGCTTAGCATCTCAAATACGCTTTCAAATGAAATAACAGCAGGATGAATCTCAAGGGTATAGTTTCTAGAAATATTGTACAATGCCTTTTCTGCCGTTTCAATTTCATCTGTCTTCTCGATAATGACAAGTATGTCTATATCCCTTGGCTTTTCGCTTTCTACTGATGATCCGAATATAAGGAATACGAAGTAGCCGTAAGGGAATTTTTCTATCACCTCTCCAGCAAACATGGCGAGAGCCTTATTTTTTAGATGGCTTAGGAACTCTTTGCATCTCAAGTGCTCGAAATATGCCAGTTCGGGATGGTTCTGCTTATAATTTAAGATATAGTTTCCATCATCTGGGACAATCAGCCTATCCGAAATCAATTGCTTAGAAGCCCTGTAGGCAAGTGCCTGATGCAAGTTAAGCGCTTTTCCTACTCCTCTTAGCGTGAATCTTCTTGTAATTTGCGAAACAAACAATTGCATTATCCTGAGATGTGTTTTAGTGAGCATGATTATACCATTTAATATTCACTTGAATACTATATAGTATAACTAGTATATAAACCATTCGGCGCAATTTTTATCCTAACACCCATTTGTGGTACTTGAGACAGGAAGAATATTGAAGTGATCACAGCCCCAAGGATTTCATTATCTTGTCCATGTCGAACTTCTCGAGGTCGTCGTAGCCCTGGCCGGTGCCAAAATATAGAATGGGCTTCTTGGTGACATAAGATACGGACAATGCGGCTCCGCCCTTCTCGTCGACGTCTGCTTTCGCTAAGATTATGCCGTCGATGCCGACCGAATCGTTGAACTCCTTTGCCTGCTCGACGCAGTCATTGCCGGTGATGGATTCGCCGACAAAGATTTTAAGGTCAGGCTTTGAGACTTTGATTACTTTCTTCAGCTCATCCAGATGGTCCTTGTTTGAATGCAATCTTCCAGCAGTGTCAATCAGG
>CAYHOW010000145.1:0-2494 GCA_964358335.1 Candidatus Woesearchaeota archaeon | reverse complement strand
AGATGCTGTTCATCTGCTCTGACCTTCTCGGAGGCATGGGCGCTATCTTCGCGACAGCGATGTCAGCAACAACCGAATCAGGCGCAACTTCATCGACGGCTACAGGAGCGGCCAAAGCTACGCTTGCGACAGCCACGCCCTCGGATGAGCTTGACACTCCGGCCTCGGCCCTCAATACGCCCCACCAGTTAGCGCCTACAGTGGTTGCTATCCTCAATACGCCACTGCTCTCATCCAGAGAGAACTGGTTCATTATGTGGCCCGGCACCTTGCCGCTGGCCTTGACCTCTACCTGCCCGCCAACGATGGAAACCTTATGGATTACAGTGTACTCGCTGGCCTCGAACTCCTTCATCTTCTCCGCCACCCTCTTCTCTATCATGTCGTCAATGGCTTCCCTCTCATCTTCAGACAAGTAGTTCATGTGGTTGTAGACTATATTCATTATCTTGGACTTCTTCTCTGACTTCGACAATACGTCATTGTCTGTCGCCTCTATCTTGGCAACCAGGACTTTGTCTGCGTTTGACAATAAAGGCTGTACCACTTCCATCGTGATGTCCTGCCTGAACTGCCACTCGTTGATGTACTTAGTGTAGGTTATGTATATGTTGTTCTCAGACATGTACATGCTCTGGCTGCTCTCCACGACCAAGGTCTGAGAGTTGACAGAGTACGAGTCCATGCTGATTGCGTGGATCGAGGTGTACATCGTGCTGTCGTAAGGCAGAGGGAAATAGTGGACATTGCCGATAGGCATCGCCATCTTGACGTTCCCTTCGTACGCCAAAGGCATGGGGTCGTCCCTGTAGCCTGGGTACGTGTTCACGACAAAGTAGACGTAGCTGCCTGACATCCTCGACTGGAAATAGCTGCCCTCGAACATGTAGCTCTTCAGCTCTGACGGCTTTTCCTTGTCCGAAATGTCGTAGACCTTGAAGAACGCCATGCCTGAGCTGGGCTTCTTTTCCATGTCCTTGAACATGCTCAAATCGTAGATGTTGCCGAACACCGCCATTTTATTCCCGTTTATGAACAAGCCTTGCGGGCTCATCTTGTCGAACTTTATTGTAGAGATAACTTTAGCTTCCTCGCCAGGGTACGCTTTTATTATGAACAAGGTGTTATCGGTTATAGTGTAGATGTAGTTCCCGTCACTCTTTATTATGTCGCCCTCATCGACGCCCTTCACCTGGACGTTGGTCTCAGAGAAGTCGTTACCCGACCCAGCCGATTCTGCGACAGGCGCTGAAGACGGCACAGCTGCAGACTCTGCGCCCTTCATCATAGAAGAGTCCACTGAAAGAGCCATTATCCCGCCGCGCGTGCCGTAATAGTTCTGGCTTCCGCCGTTGGACGCCAGGAAAGCCCTGAGCTCTTCTACCGAGCCGAAGCTTGACGCCTCTATGTCCATGTCCGGGCTGAAAGATATCAGCTCAGAAGTCTTGGTCTCCCCGTACGGGGGTATGACCATCTGCTGGCATCCCGCAAGGAATAAAATCCCGAACAAGAATGCTATGACAATTAAGTTTCTGTTTTCCATACCAATATAGATATCCTACCTTCTATAAAAAGGTTGTTTTGACTGCGGTTTGGGTTGAAGCTATGGGAAATCTCAGTACATACAAGTACATAACTTATAGGGATTAAGCTCTTAATCTGGATGAAGCAAGATCTATTCTAAAATGCAAGGAAAAATTTATATAGTAAATTAAGCAACCTATCGGCTGCGGCTCCAAGTCCACCCATCAAGTAAATCACATCCAACCATCCAATTTGCTCTTATCTGGCGGAGGCTTGCCCTTACTGAAATGTAATTTTTCCATTATTTGCTTGCAAATAGGACATCTAAAAGCAGAATTTATCTCTGATTCTGAATTTTTTTGCTTTATACTTCTCTGTAAATGCTTAGCATATATCCCCTTTGTTCTTCTCGCATATGCGCCATAATATCTTATCATCTTGAACTGTGGTTCAGGAATATGCTGGATTATTGCTTCTATAAACTCATCAGTAATAAAATGCAACCGATTTCTCATCAAAATATATTATCCTGCTGTCAGCAATTGCAGGATGCCTCACGTATCTTGCAACATACCTTGCAAGTTGCTTTTTGTTATATAACGTAGGCTTGCATAATTATACCATAAACCCTTCTTTTCCATATTGAGCCCAAATATTATCAAATAGCTTACCATAGTAAGCATTTTTAGGGAACTGCTTTTTTAAGGCTTCACATACAAAGTACATCCATTTCTTGTGCAATTTCTTGAATGGCACATAACGACTCCATTCTATGAAATTACCCTTGTTATCAAAACCTCCTTTTGTGACAAGAGCATGAACATGAGGCTTAAAACCTAAGTCTCTTCCAAAGGGATGCAACACAGTTATCACGCCGGGCTTAACATTGCTACATGTTTCGTGATAGAACCATTCCATTGTTTTTATCACAGAGTCCATAACTATTTTCCAAGCGTCTCTATGATAACGA
>CAYHOW010000144.1:0-2516 GCA_964358335.1 Candidatus Woesearchaeota archaeon | reverse complement strand
CCATAAGGTATCCGGAAGCGAAAGAGCAAGGGATAAATCCATTGGAGCTGTTCGCATGAGAATATTCATCTTACTTATCGCTGTGCTGATACTGCTTCCTCTAGCCACGGCTGCCGAGACTAAATATGACGAGCAGGCATTGTCGAAAATATACAAGATAACAAGGAACGATGACGGCACGATAATGTTGGCGAAGGTTTCAAACAACAAGGCTGTGGAGATAGGCAGGCTTGAAGGCCAAGTCACTGTAAAGGACAGCATGGTCCTCGTCAGGGACGGCAGGCTGATGAGATGGGACAGCTACGACTATTTCCTGATTAAGGGCAGTTTCAAGATAGATGCCAAGGCAGACACCTTCATTTTAGGCCAGGGCGAGAACAACTATGTTGAGTCTGACGATTACAGGTTCAAGTGCCTGGCAAAGGACTGCGAGATGAAGATAATAGTCGGCGAGCCAAAGCAATGGAATGTGGTTGGCAAGGAGAAGCCTAATGGCGCATGGATAGCTGTCGAGAAAGGCGCTGCGTCAATGGGCCCCGCCTTGACAGACGTCGACAAGGAAGTCGTCCAGAAGAGGAAAGATATAGAAAAGAGCAATCCTAAGATGATAAGCGGCAGGAGGGACAAAGTGCAGGCTGAGTTCAGCATAAACATAAGCAGCGCCGTGATAAGCGTCCCTTACGGCTCGAACAGGGACAGCCTGTACATTTACAAGCTGCCCGAGAAAGAGAGGAAGGAAGGCGGGCCGGAGCCGGGATACTACGAGAGGATGGAAGGCAATAAGCTGAAGTTCGGCTGGGACCTGTACCCTTCCGACTACCTGTGGGCCAAGCTCACCTACAACTCCAAGGGCGACAAGGTTCCCATGATGCTTGACATCTACGCCTACGGCCATCTGGCGGTATTGCATTCGGCTTTCGAGTCGACAATAAGGACCAACCTGGTTTCTGTCACTAACACTGAGAAGACTGTTTACTATAAGGACCTTCATGGCATTGTGATTTTAGAGACGCCCGCAGGGGCAAAATACAATTCAGCCGCGTTCCTTGACACGCAGGACGCGTTCGAGTCGTGCAGGACCATCTACACGTACTGGGAACAGCTGACATGCATCTACCTGAATGCAGGAACAGGCACGATAAGCTTTTTCGACAAGCCTAAATCGCACAACACCGTCTCGGTCACCCCCAGCATGGGGATAAGGGGCGACGCCTTCAGCGTCAAGAAAGTCGTCATCGAGCCGGTCACCAAGGAAGGGCGCTACAAGATAATCGACAAGAACTTCGCAGGCAAATGGCTTCATGTCGACAGGGTGTCCGCCAAGCTCGAGAGGACTACCGACTGGAAGGACATGGGCATAAGCTTTACTGTTTTCCCTTACAATGAGAAGCTGAAGGCGTTCCAGAGGCTAGAATGCAGCATAGACACGGGCAAGTGCACATTGGACGGCAAGGAGATATCAGGCCTGAACAAGAACGTCATAGTGCAGAAGTGCGGTTCTGACAGCGAATGCGGAGGCAGGAAATGCATAGGCAGCAGGTGCGTCGCTCCGACAAGGTGCGAGCCGCTGTACGAGAACAGGGGATCAAAGTTCAACGTGGTTTTCGTGGCTATCGGCTATGATTCTAAGGACAAGGCCCTGGCGGAAGTCAAGTCGGCCTTGGACTATGATGGCAAAGGCAAGGGGCTGATGTCTTTCGAGCCGTTGAAGTCGTTCAAGAGCTCGTTCAGCTTTTATTTCATCGAGGAGGCCCTGGCGAGGGACGGCAACGATAATTATGACACCAACGAAATCAGGAAATCGTGCAACAATGCTGAAGTGGTGATATTCGACAACACCGCGTCGACGTGCAACGACTACTGCCCTAAATCCATGTACGGCAAGATCCAATTGCCGACGAAGAAATCATTCTTCACGGAGTACATGCCTTCGGTGCTGGCGCACGAGGCCGGCCACTATTTCGGCCTGCTTGACGACGAGTACAGGAGCAGCGACGCCTCAGGCGAGCACGTAAACAGCAAGTTCATTTCAGCCACAACAGGCGACAGGTACACCATACACGCGGTGAACTGCGTGCCTTGCTACAGGGCGCAGGGCGTCTGGCTGCCGAAGAGTGGCAGCCTGTTCAAGGGCTGCGGCGGCGAATGCGCAGAGTGCAAGGGCTGGTGCAGGCCTACCGACAACTCGATAATGAACAACAAGTTCGAATATGCCAACTTCTACAGCTTCAATGATGCGTCCTATAAGCAGTACAGCTTCATAATGAGAAGGAGGCTTGGCCTGCCTAAGGACAGTTCCGACCTAGAGTTTGAGAAATGGATAGAGATAGCCAGATACGGCAAGGCGAGCGGAGGGTCGAGCTGAGATGTCGAAACTTACTTTGATATTCATATCGTTGGTCCTGCTCTCGGGCGTGGTATCGGCCTCGGGAGCGTACTATTATGCAGGCCTTAGGTACGACAAGGAGTCGGGAAAATTCTCAATAGAGGATATCGACCTTATGGAAGGCGAGAAT
>CAYHOW010000143.1:0-2531 GCA_964358335.1 Candidatus Woesearchaeota archaeon | reverse complement strand
TCAAGGACGAGGGCAACGAAAAGAAGCGAAGGACTGCGCTGATAAAGTTCGGCGGTCAGTGGCTCCGCGAGGACTGGACTGACCTTACCGAAAGGACATTCTGTAGGACCGAAGACGGCAGGATGGTAAAGGGAGTGATATTGGTCTCGTCTAACGCCGACACCGATACCAGCTGGGACTACGAGTACAGCGTGAACACGAAAGGGGAATGCAACCCCGAGTGGAGAGGCACGGTGAAAGTAACATGGCAGTTCGAAAACACCGACGCGATGGGCTTTGCGACACAGGCGTATACACGAGACGGCTCGATGTTCTCAAACGACGTGCTGGTGTTCGACACAGAGAACGATGAGTTCCTGCTCAAGGACCAGCACATAACCTATTCTTACAATGAGCAGCAGGTAACTACGTACCCGGACGAGTGCGGGCCGCAGAGGTCGACACTGACTAACGTTCAGAGCGGCACAGGCCACGGCTCATGGGAGATAGACGAGCACAACACCTACGACAGCGACGCGCCTACGAGGATAAGAGGAGAGGACGGAGAATATGAGCTGGATGTTGACGTAGGGCCAAGCTACGACTGGCTAACCTCTACAGACACAAGGGATAAGGTCTACAAGCCGTGCGGGTTCGAAGGCAGGTTCACGCCTACAGCGCAAGGCAGCACTAATGAGGTCTACAATGGCGCATCATCCATGATGAAGTATATGCTCAGCTCCATAAAGCTCCAGACTTCCGAAGACAGGCTAAGGCTTTACGCCTCAGAGACTGTAAACATTAACTGGGGCACCAAGCAGATACCAATCCATGTAGAGGCAGACTACAGGTTCGGCTGAGACTTTTTTCAATACTTTTTTATATTATTATTTCATTCTTCTATTTCTATGGACAGAAAAGCATACTTGGAACAGTTCAGGCAAGAGATGGAAAGTAGGTATCAGCCTTCAGACAGGATGAAAAGCGCCTTAGGAGTGCAAGTCAACGCATTGCTTGACCCCCGCATCACTGATGGTGCATTCCATTCGCTTGTAAGGCTAGTTGAAGAGGCTTACCAGAGAAGCTCTGACATAAAGGCCAATTGCGATTCCGCAAGGAAGAGCCTAAACGGATTATCTTCTGACTTGACTGAAACTGCACAGAAGCTCAGCGAGGCCGTAAAAGAATACGGAAAGCTAACCACGACAGTCATGCAGACCTATGCTGCAATGGCTGGCACACTCAACTCTGCCGGAAAGGTCATTGCGGCGCAGGGGCAGACGATAAGGCGGCTCGCTGAAGACAATGAAAAGCTCGAGACCGAAGCTCTTGAAGCCCGTCTAAAGGAAACCCCCCCCAAAGCCAAGGCTTAAGTGTTGTTACGTGAAGTGATTAATAATCCGACCACTTCTATTTCCTCTGCAAGATTATAATGCTTTCCCCAAAATAGTTATTAGCGGATGAGAATGCTTGAGCGAAATAGATCTCATCAAGGAACTAAGCGCTAGCCAAAAGATAACATAATCTTTATATATCCTGCGTGGATAAACTCATAACTATGTTCGGTTTTTTGAAGAAAAAGTTGCAGGAGGCCGTCTCCAAGATATCAAATAAGGTGGAGACTGAGGTGCCGACTGAACAGGTCGCTGCGACCGAAGCGAAGCATGTCGAGCTCAAAGTCCCTGACCTGAAAGAGCTTGAGCACCCGAAGAAGGAAACGCATAAGGAAGAAACTATTTCTGAGCATCCTAAAAAGGAAGAGCACGAGCATACCAAGAAAGAAGTTCGCAAGGAAGAAACGGTTTCTAAGCCAGAGCATCCCCATAAAGAAGAGCCCAAAGAGAAATTCAAGGAAGAGGTCGATGAAGACAAAGGGTTCTTCCAGAAGATATTCCAGAAGAGGGGAGAGAAGCTCATCGAGGAAGAGAAGAAGATTGAGAAGCTTGACGAGAAGGAAGGCGTGTTCGAGAAGCTAAGGCAAGTCGTCGCCACGAAGAAACTGTCCGAAAACAAGTTCGACGACATATTCTGGGAGATTGAGATGGCCCTCATGGAGAACAACGTCGCCGTAGAGGTCATAGACAAGATAAAGGCAGACCTCAAGAAGAACCTTGTCGAAGTGCCCATCAAGAAGGATGATTTCGATAACGCCATCATAAATTCATTGGACGAGAGCATCAGGGAAGTGCTTAGCATAAAAAGCATTGATTTAATTGAAGAGGCTAAAAGGAAGAAGCCTTTAGTGATATGTTTCTTAGGCATCAATGGCAGTGGGAAAACTACCACCGTCGGCAAGATTGCAAAGATGTTTCAGAACAATAATATGAGCGTCGTGATGGCCGCTGCCGACACGTTCAGGGCTGCAGCTATAGAGCAATTAGAGAAGCACGCCAACAATCTCGGCGTGAAAATGATTAAGCACGATTATGGCAGCGATGCTGCTGCTGTTGCTTTCGATGCAATAGAGCATGCCAAGGCGAAGAACAAGGATGTCGTCCTGATTGACACTGCTGGAAGACTGCATTCAAACAAGGACCTTTTGGATGAGCTGA
>CAYHOW010000142.1:0-2556 GCA_964358335.1 Candidatus Woesearchaeota archaeon | reverse complement strand
AAGGACTATTTTTTAGAAACTACTTATCAGAAGTTAATCGGATGCGGAGATACTGAAAAAAAACCTAATATCTTGTGCCGCCTATCGTGAACCTGTTGCTGTCGACAACCTCAAACCCGTAGACTATCGTCAGCAAAGAGGGAGTCTGCGAACTGCCTGAAAACCTGTAGTTGCCACTGTCGTCAAAGAGGCTCACGTCGCCAGCTATGCAGCTCATCATGCCAGTGCCGTCATCGTTGAGCGCCGCCTCCTTGCAATTCACAGAGCCTATCAGGGGCAGGCCGGATATAGTCCCGTAAATCTTAGGCTTGATCTTCTTTGAGCTCGCGCTGAACTGCTCGACCGAGCATTCAGTCTCGACAGACCTCTGCTCGATGACGTTGCCGCTGCCGACCTTCCTCAGCTCGACATTGAACGCCAAGACAACGTTGCCGCTTCCCGCAGGCGAAGCCACCTCAGTTATAGACATTATGGACACCGGGCCGTTGGACGCCTCGCCGACGCCTACCCTGCATTCCTGGGTGTCGAACTCCTTCCTTATGCAAGGGCTGAAAGTCGCCTTTGAGGAGTATGCGAACTTGTTGACCGCAGTCAAAGTGTATTCCGTGTCGGGCGCATCGAAGCTTAATGCGTACGGGCCGAACGCCAGGTTCTCGGGCTGGTAGCTCTCGTCGGGAACCCTTATGAAAGAATATGTCTGGCAGTCGCAAGACGTGGCGCCTCCGAAAACCGTCGGGTCAAGGCCGGTTATGCAGACCTGGCCCCTAGCCTCTGAAGATCCAGTGTTCTTGACCTGTATCAGCGGGGAGAACGATATGTCCTTCAGCACCTGCCCCTTTTCCTTAGGGTATGACATCTCCATGGTCACCGAGCCGCCAGGGCCAAGATAATTCCCTTCCTTCGGCTGCGAGCTGAGGCCCGGAAACGAAGCGGGTATATAGCTCTGCAACTCGGTACAGCCTGAAATGAACAGCAGGATCGCAATAGGGATCACCAATCTCCTCATATCGGTATCACCTCGCTGGTTATTGCCTTGCCGTCGCTGCCGCCTATCCTCTTAATAGTGACGGAAGTAGTCCTGTTCTCCAGATGGTACATGTACTCGGCATTGACCTTGTATGCGCGCTTGGTGTAAAACGAGTTGCTGTCTATCATGTCGTCAGTCACGTCGAACCAGCACTCGAAAGTCTTCACCCTTCCTGCCGAGATGGAAATCACGCCCTTTATCTCGTCGGATATTCTGTACTCGTTGACCCTCGTGCCAGTCCTCGAAAGGATGAAAGGGCACAGCTGGTTGGGGTTCTGAGACAGGTCCTTGTTTATCGTCATCTCCCTAGGCACTTCCAGGACCAGTTCAGAAAGCTGCGACATGTAGCCGCTCCAGCGGTTCTTCAGCGATATGCCCACCAACGGAGTCCTGCCCTCGCCTATCACCACGGGCTGCCTGTTCTCGGTGCTGACACCTATGCCAACCTCTATAGGCTCGCCGTTATAGACCGCCCTTATGGGCTGGGGCTCCTCAATGTTGAACCTGCTGAAAAAGTTCTCGCCGCCAAGCTGCATCTCGACATTCTTCGTCGTGAAATACACTGGAAGCGACACATCCTTGGTCTTGAACGGAAACCTGACCGCGCCGACAAAGGTTACAGTGCCGTCCAGGGCCTTGGTTATCGTAGGCGACACAAGGCATCTCACGTCGTCGTAAACCCTGTTGCCGCTTATCGTGAACTCGCGGCTAGGCTTGATTGTTATGCCGGTAGTCCCGTCGTTGGACTGGGTCGAAGACAAGTCCTTGTCCTTGATTGAGCAGTCGACAGTCACTGGCAGGTTCTCGGCCTCGAAGCTCTGGAGCTCCAGCACATACTCCAAGGATATGGGCGAGCCCTGAGGGTACTCGGCAGTGCTGACAGACCTGAAGTCCTTGAACACCAGGCCCTTCACGCTGCTTGTAGGGTTAGGGACCGACGACCATTCGTTCTTGCCGACGTCTTCCGCCTGGCTGATTAGGTCGATGTACCACTTGATTGGATTGTTCTTGAGTATGAATTCCTTGATGCCACCTAAGCTCCTCTGGCCGGAATCCGACAACGCCCAGTAGTAGCCGTAGACGGCAAGCAATATGAGGACCAGTATAACTAAGCCAGTAAGCAGAACGCTC
This sequence comes from Candidatus Woesearchaeota archaeon, assembly GCA_964358335.1. GTDB lineage: Archaea > Nanobdellota > Nanobdellia > SCGC-AAA011-G17 > GW2011-AR17 > CAYHOW01. The sequence goes on along the minus strand of CAYHOW010000142.1, from coordinate 398 downwards.
CTGCCGCCGCCCTGCTGCTGATTGCCCTGCGCGCCCTGATTACCCTGACCGCTACCTGAACCCTTCTGGCTGCCTGAGCCTTGCTGGCCGCCAGGGCCCTGCTGAGAACTTTCCTTATTATTAGCCAAATCAACTGCCTCTTTTTACAAAGTAAGAAAAGGGCTCATTACTATTTAACCTTTTCGCCAAGATGCCGTACGACCAAATAATTTATTAACCTACATAACCTTGGAATATCCATGGCCCTACCCATATGCTATGAGGCTTATGTGCGCGCAATATTCGTCATAATCAAACTGCTAGTTGACAACTGGTTCTATACGTTAGGATTCCTTATGTTCGTCATCCTCACAAAGAAGAAAGGATGGATACAGGGCATAGCGGGATGGGCCGCGGAC
>CAYHOW010000141.1:0-2666 GCA_964358335.1 Candidatus Woesearchaeota archaeon | reverse complement strand
AGAGATTTAGATAAAGGGTGGGATTGGAGCCGCAGCCGATAGGCTGCTTAATTTATTCTTTATCGGCGCATCCTTGAACTGCGCCATGTTCATTCATTTCCCTTAGGCGCAGCAAGTATCGTCAAGCCAACTACGCTGCCAGGTGGAGGCGACTGCTCCACAACTTTAGTTATGGTGACAGTTTTCGGCTGCGACTGCTGGACGTCAATCCCTGAAAGCTTGTTCAGGACCAGCCACGTGCTGGTAGCCACAATCAAGATAACCACAATAGCCAGAACCAATACGACCTTCTTGCTAAGGTCCTCATTCTCATTACTGCCTCTTTTTACCATATCTTTCTAAAAGAATCTTGGATATATAAGTATTGCTGTATTCCAGACTAACACTTGAACTTTTTCTTATGACGTGTTTGTATTTCCCAGTCAAACTTTCGTTACGCTGATGAACCTCTATTGCGCTAAGAGTTTTTTGGTCTCAAATCCCTTGCATATCATTCTAGAACTTAGCCTAATATTTGCTGAACAGGTTTCCCCATCCGGTCGCCATGAACCTCTCTATGTTCCCTTTCCCTATCGTATTGTACCAGATGTGGTCGTGGTAGACGTGCGAGCCAAGCACGCAGAGGCTGAACAGGCTGCTGTGGAAAAGCTTCCTCTCTATCCACCTATTGTTCTTCCTAAGCAGCTGGTCGAAGAATATCACGGGGCTCTTGTCGACATGGAACTTTAAATCGACGTGCCTGATATCGTCGCCTACGATGTCTATCTGCCTGACGTCGCCGCAGCCCAAGCCCAAGTCGTGTGCTTTCCTGATGTACTTTATCTTCATCGGGTCGAAGCCCATCATCCTAGCCGAAATAGCGTCAATCGCTACCTGGTCGTTGGATGCCAGGATATAGTTAGATACTTTTGGCACTAGCGTCCTCGGCCCTGCCCCGTCGCCTGCTACCGTGCCGTCCATGATGGCGAAGATGCCTGGATGTATCTCTTTCTGTATCTGCAATAAATCTACCAGGACCTCGTGTATCATCTTGTGGCAGTGGTGCCTCCGCTTGGTTATCAGGCCGCCGAAAGCGTTCTTCATCGCACCTGTAGTCGTGGTGTGCCCGTGGGTCTTCATCGTAGGCAGGTGCAGGACATTCTTACCTATGAACATCTTCGGTATCTTCAGCCCCTCGGGGAAAATCTTCGGCAATGCCATTAGGGGTTTACTCGTCCTGAAATTCACCCACTCGACGCCAGTCAACGGCTGGAGCTTAAGATGGTATTTGGACAGGACAGGGAGCCACTTGTTCTCCCTTGCGCCTTTCCACACGTCCGTGACCACTGTGTTGTTCTCTACAGGATGGATTTTCCTATGGCCGTCCTTGACAAGCTTATGCAATACGCCGTCAAGCTGCCACGGCTGGGTCGAGCATGCTGGATAGTACTTGCTCCACGACAGGTTAAGCTTGAGGATGATGTCCTTGCCCAAAGGCAGATGCCTCCTGTACTGAGAATACGCGAGAAGCCTCTCGTAGTCCTGCATTATCCTGCTCGGAGAGGTCTTAAGAACCGTTACTTTAGCCATTCTTGTGATGTTTACGTTCCCTGTATAAAAATGTTGCCATGGCTACATCTTTAAACATCTAATTTGACATTTTAGCGACTATACTACTCAAATATAGAACAATTCTACAGAGCTCATGGCAAAAGTTCTGAATAAGGAAATATCCTAAAAAAATAAAAAAGAATGCTAGAAGTTCTTCTTTACGCTCTCGTATATGCCATTAGCCTTGTCCTTCATGCCCAAGCCGAAAGCCAAGCCTATAGCCAAAGCGACGCCAAGGCCTATCGACGCAATCACTATCAGGAACGTGTTCTGAAGTATGCTCACCTCGATGCCTATCTGCTCCAGCGCAATCACGATGGCTATGAACATTATCATCACCTTGAACATGCTGCTGATGTACTTGATGCCCTTCATCTGGCTCTCCCTCTCAAGCAGGTTGCTCAGGTAGTGCGCCAGGAACAGGCCCAGCAGTACAGCCAGGACTGCGACTATCAGTTGCGGCAGCCACAATGCGAACTTTGCCAGAAGCACCGACAGGGTGCCCAGGTCGACCGCGTCAACCGCTGCCTGGATGAAGATTATGAAGATGTACCATTTCGTAATCTGGCCCATGACGGACGACACCTTAATCTTGCCTATCGCAGGAGGCAATTTAGTGTACTTGAACAGCGCCTTGTCCACGCCCATCTTGAATATCGCTATCCTCACGACGTGCCCTATTATCAGCGCAAGTATGTACCCTACTATCAGGATAACAACTGCAACTATCAACTTCGGAAAAATCAACACAAAACTGTTCCACAGGTTAACCAGTGGGTTCAGCATGTTCTCTGCTGCCGCTTCTATTAATGCCATTTTGGCTAACACCTCCTTTTTATAACTATTCAGTGGCTTAAATCATATAAAAATGTTTTGATTAATAGTATGTATTAAGCTCAGAGGACAAAATCATAAAAAAACCTGAAAAAACCTTGCTATGAGATTGCTCTCCGAGGGAAGAAATTAAACCTAAAGTTTTGCGAGACTATTTGGGCTATATTTTTATCCTCGGAAAATTTTTGCTTAGAGCCTATCCCAGTAGTCCGGTTGCTCTCCATGTGATTATCCCGCAGACC
>CAYHOW010000140.1:0-2680 GCA_964358335.1 Candidatus Woesearchaeota archaeon | reverse complement strand
TTGCATTCAGGCTAACGGATGCCCCGGAGCTTGCTCCGACTGGGAGGCTTCACTTTCCCTTTTTCAATGCAAACTCTATCTGCCACGAAGGCCAGCCCTTCTCCCTGAGCTTGGTCAGTATCTCCTGCTCCGTCCTGCCAGCTGCCCGCATCTCCCTGATGTACCTGTCGAGCTGCTCGTCCTTCGGATCCTTTATCTCCGTCCTCTTCTGACCCTTGACATCCCTGAGCTCTGCCTTAGGCGTGTCGGCCACAAGCTTCGGCTTGTTGTAGAAGTCGTTGACCTCGGAGACCGGCGTGTCGCTGACTTTCCTTATGTCGACCCTTGAGCTGTCGATTATGCCGCCGCGGTGGGCGCTTACCGTCTCCTTGTGCGTGTTAAGCCTGTAGAACAGGAAAATGCCGCCGCCTATCGCCACTGCAATGGCCAATACTATAAGTATGGCTTTCATTGAGCTTGTCTTCTTCGTGCACGCCCCATCAGTGCAGACTTCGTCGTCGGCACACTTCACGTCCTCTGGGCAGTTGCTGCATGTTTCGCCTGGGTCTGGATAATTATTTTCATTGCATTCTTTTTTTATGGAATAGTCTGTGTTAATTATTGATGGCGGTGGTGTTGTTGCTTCCATAGGGGCCGAGGTGTCTGCCTCGCTGGATGATATGCCACGTCTCACGCTGACGTCCCAGCTGTGAGGCGTAGCAAGTGTGCCGTCCGAAACTATCACCTTCAATGTGTGGTTGCCTACCGCCGGGCTGGAGAGCGCATAGCTGTCCGCCGTCGCGTCGGCTATGTCGGCATTGTCGAGCTGCCACTTCACTGTCATCGTGTCGCCGTTTGGGTCTGACTTTGTTATCTCGAACGTCCTGCTGTCCGTGTCCTTCATCTTCACTATGGTCAACAGGGGCTTGTAAGAGTTGATAGACGGAGGCTGGTTTGCTGACGAGTTAGATTGGACTGCCAGGTACACTGTGTTGCCAGTGCCTACATTGACGCTGTCGTTCGCATAGAATATTATCGCCGTGCTGCCTGTCCAGTTGGATTCTGGGGACAAAGTCACCGTGCTGCCGCTGAAATATGCAGTTATGTGCGGCACCGACGACGCCGTGTAGTTTAATGTGGCTGATTCAACGTCCCCGAAATAGCCGCTAAGGTCAAACGACCTGTTGGTGTTGGCCGGCCATGTCTGGTTAGGCACTATGGATATTAGGTATGGGACGTCATTGGCTGCCGTCACGTTAACCAGGACTCCATTGCTTGAATTCGTCAGGCTGCCGTCGCTTGCGATGAATGTCATGTTCTCTGCGCCGCTCCAGTTTGCAGGGGCCGAGAAAGTAACCTGGCTGTCTGAAGCTATAGAGACTATTATCGAAGTGTTTCCTGTCACCCTGAAAGTCATCGCTGTGGCGTCAGTGAAATATGTGTCCAGATCGAACGCGTTGCTCTTTACCGCGTCCTCGGCGAATTCCACGTTAGCTATTGTGCCAGTGAAGCTCGGCGCGACGTTAGATGCGACGTTGACTGTGAATGTACCGTCAGAAGCAGCAGTCGCATTGCCCGAGTCGCTCCCAGAATTGTTGAAAAACCTGCAGTTCCAGTTGTAGTTTCCATTAGCAATCCCAGTAATTTCTCTTGTGACTGTATGTGTTGCTAAAGTCAAGCTGATGTTAGTATAATTGACAGCCATTGCGCCTGCAGTGTTTGTCCTGAACTCAACTTTTGTCAATGTGCCTTCATCTGTGGCATCGCCCAAACAAGATAATGTTACGCCTGAGCCGCTAACTGTTGCGCTGTTAAGTGTGACTGTCATTGCCGCGGCCATTCCTATCGCAGCCAGCAGAATAATTATTGTAAGAACCATTAGCCTCTTTTTCATAACGTAATGAGAAGGAGGGGTTATATAAAAAAGTTACGAAAAAAAATAATAAAAGAAGATCAGTTTCCCAATCTCTTGTGCGCGCCCAATGAAGGCCTGTTCTTCTCTACGCCCTTGCCCTTGTACCTCAGGCCCCTGAACTTCTGCCCTGCAGACGTCCTTCCCCTGAAGACCCTGTTGGTGTGCTTCCTAGCGCAGATCCAGTTTATCCTCTTGTCCTTCTTTATCTCGGGCCTGAAAGGATCGACCATGATTACCTCGTACCACTTGTGCACGGAATCGTTCATGACCTGGTATGAGTTCAACACTTCCAGGTTGGTGTACTTCCTCTGAGCCCTCTGCTCGGCGACTACCTGCAGGTTCATGCTCAAGACTTTCTTCCTCCTTGAGTTCTTAGGCATCCTTCCGCCCATGAACTTCGGCCTCATCCTGCCGCCGCCCTTGACCTTCACCCTGGCCATTACGTAGCCTTTCTTGGCCTTGTATCCTAACTCTCTCGCACGGTCAAGCCTGGTGGGCTTCTCGATGCCAACAACTGAAGGCTCACGCCTCCACTGCAGAAGTCTTTGTCTGTACAAATCGCCTAAATTTTCTTTAGGGCTTTTCCATATTTCCCTTATTCTTTGGTATAGAGCCATTTTATTTCCCTCCTATCAGATTCAGGGAGCCCTGCTCTTACAGCACTGTCCCTACATTTCGTTCTAGGATAGCTGTCTGAGAAATCTGGTCGGCTTATAAAGGTTTCTGTGGATGGATACTGTATACTTAACGAATGATTTATATATTTGGAATGTTTCTATTTTTTTG
>CAYHOW010000139.1:0-2770 GCA_964358335.1 Candidatus Woesearchaeota archaeon | reverse complement strand
TCTTGTTCCTGATAATCCTCAAGCTGTTTATCGTCTCTATATCTTCCATTTTGAGCTGCTTATATTTAGTCTTCAAGAAATCAATTGCATTTTTATGCGCATATTCGCCGTATGCCTTATATCCGTCTAAAAGTAGAATGGCATTCACAATTTCGTCCATCACATTGTAGTATTCCCTTGCCAAGGGTTTGAAGCATTATCTTGTGATTGACTGTATCGAAATAGCTTTTGACGTCAGCTTTTAGGACATAGCATCTGACTGTATTGTTTTTTGATACCTTCCTTTTGAAATCGTCAAATCTCTTGATTGCGTTCAGCGTCCCTTTTCCCAATCTGTTTGCGAAAGAGTCATGGATGAAGCGCTTGTCGAAGAATGGCTCTATGATGTTGCATATCGCATGATGCACCACCCTGTCCCTGAATGCTGACTTGCTTATCTTCCTTGTTTTCGGGTCCCTGAGGATGAATGTTTTTAGAGGCTGGGGCTGGTATGTCTGCATTAGGAGATCTGCTCTCAATTGTAATAGATTCTCTTTCAGTTGCTCTTCAAATTCGATTACGTACGGCTTTTTGGTTTTTCCCCTTTTGGCCTTGCTGAAAGCGTCCTCTAGGTTTTCGTATGAGCAGAGCTCTTCATAGGCGTTCTCAATAACTTCTTTATCGTTCATAGCGATATTTGGCATATTATATCTGTTTATTCATTTTTCTGCGCACGGCGCAATATTTCGATGGCTGACTCGCAAAGCGTTTAGGCTATCATCCTGCCGATTCAGTTGCCGGAAATGGTCTCAATGCCACTAAGACAGGACAGGCAAAACCTTTATATATAAGTTAATCACTATTTAGTGGTATCAATTTTGATTAAATGTAGGGGGGTCTTATGCATGATGGAAACTAGAAAACTAAATCAAAAGGAGCTGAGAAAGCATTTCATAGAGACATTATATGGCACTCTTGACGGCGTCATTTCTCCGACGCCATATCTGCAGATTGTGGATGGAGATAAGGTCGATGTCCGCTTCTTGGATGGAAGAGGCAAGTTGCCGATGCCGAACACCACAGAAATCACTGTCCTTGACATCGATGCGGCTTCATTGTTTTTCGATGATTTCCATATCCTTTACGAAGGGGTTACTGGCGTAGGCAAGACCTACACTAGCGACGCCTTGTTTAATGCGGTCTTCGGCCCTGACGGGCATTACACGCTAAGGCTGAGCGGAGGCGTTCTTGGCAGCTCGGCCATAGAGCCGTTCACGACAATGGCTTTGGAGAACGGCGTCCCTAGGACAAGGATAGACCATGATAAGTGCGAGAAGTACGGTGCGTTATTCATAGATGAGATAAACAGGGGGGACAGCCAGGAAGTCTTCCAAGTTGTCGATGGCATCATTAATGTCAATGGGGACACGGGATATTTGAGGGTGCCTATTCCCGGCACAGACAGATACAAAGGGCTTGCGATAATCGCGGCGATGAACCCTTCAGACGCCCAGCACAGCTCGGCCTTGGAGCTTGACATCGCTGGAGAGAACAGGTTCTTGAAGTTCAGGTTCCCAAATGGGGTTGCGGAAGCGGGCTCAAGCCAGCTGGAAAAGAGATTGGCTGGTGACATCCATGACCTATTCTGGGCTGAATTCTCGCGGAGGACCGGGATGAATGGCGGATGGAAGGATGTATATCCTGCCTTGACCGACCCTGAGCAGTTCCCTTCGGAGCTTGATGGAGAGACAAAAGAGTTTATCGATGTTGCTCTTGGTTATGTGGGCTATGATCCAAAGGAGACTTTTGAACGTAACGTTGAGCTGATGCAGCAGGCAGGATTGTCGCCGAAATTCTCAATCAGGGACGACAATAATTACAGGAAGGTACTCGAGTCGCAGGGGAAGTTGAAGCATGGCTTTGTCAGGCGTGACCTGAGGAAGATAAGGGACTTAAGCAGGCTATTGGGCTTCATCAAGGGCGTAAAGGATGGGTCTTATGATTCGGCTGTGCATCTTAATGATGTTGCTGCGGGCATAGGCGTTGTACTAGAAAGCAAGACTGTCACCGGCACTGATTATGGCAGCCTGATGGCCCTTGTCAATGATGCGCGTTCGGCATATGCTGGCATGCACAAGCAGGCTGAAGTTCCAGAAAATTATGGCTTGAGGGAGGCTGTATGGCAGGCGGCTGTCCATGCTGGGCAGGAGCAGGGCTTTGGCGCTTACATGAAGACTTTAAGGGTGGGAATGGCCAAGCTGAACACTCAGGCTGCAAGCGCAGCGCAGGCTACGATAAGTTCAAGGTTATTGGCAGACTTGGCGGTGCTTGAGCATTTCAGCAAGATGTATGAGCCTGATATTACTGTTGCCCTTAGGGTGAAGGGCGATGGCACGTTCAATGGCTTTGACGAGTTGTACCATAGCAAGAAAGGCAAGAGCAGTATATATGAGCACAGGCTCGGCTCGATATTGGGGTAAGAAATGACAAGGATTATTCCTCGTGAACTGATCCGGCATCTGGAATGGACTCCTGGTCAGGAATCTCCTAATCCACCTGTTGAGAATCTAATTCCACAGCCAGTCCAACAAAGAATAGCAAGCATCGACGCACTGGTAAGTGGGGGAAGAGAGTTCTACAGTAAGCAAAAAGACAGCAGAGGACATTGTATAGGGGTTGCTGTTGCTCTTCAAGATGCAGTCAGCCGGATGGGCCGGGATGGGATAATAGCTACTCTGCCCTATTTGATTGCCGGAAAATCTAAGGCTGATAAAGAGAATTATCTTTGGCA
>CAYHOW010000138.1:0-2799 GCA_964358335.1 Candidatus Woesearchaeota archaeon | reverse complement strand
CGATGCGCCGGAGCTCGGTTTCCCGTTCCTTCGCGCCCATCTCGTTCAGCCTCGGCATCCACACTGGGGCTAGCAGAAGCTCAATCTTGGAGTTGGCGATAGCTTTAGCCACTTCAACGACTTTCTTGGCGTCGTAGTGCTACACGCCCGCGAGCCTCTTCGCTAAAGTTTCATCTAAAGTATTTATTGAGAGGTTTATCTGCCCCACCCCGGCCTTCTCCAGTTCCTTGACAGTCGCAGGCGTCATGAGGCTCCCGTTCGTCTGCATGGAAATCCTTTTGACGCCTTTCATCTTCCTCAGGCCCTTGACAAGTTCAATAATCTTAGGATAGGCCATTACTTCGCCGACGGAATCGATGTTGCACTCTATAAGCATCTCCTTGAACTTCGCCACTTCCTCAACGTACTCTAAAAGATAGTTCAATTCAACTTCGTAGTTCACAGGATGCACCTTAAGGTTGTTGGCGTTCGTCGAGCAGTAGATGCATTTCTGGTTGCACACTGAAGTGGGCCGCACCTGTATCATGTCTGTTCCCCTGTCGATTATGCCGAATGCTATGCATCCAACCAAAGGTATCCCCGAATCCTTTGTTATTCTTATGAGCTTCATTATTATGGAATAATACAGAAATATATTTAAACCTAGTGTTCCTAAGAAATCAAGTCATGAAAAAAGGCGGTGATTTGAAGGTAGCTCTGGCTCCGATAATGAAGATGAGCCCCTACGTAAAGGCTATCTGGATGGAAAACGGTTCTGTGATAGTATTGGTGGACGACAACATAGAGACGCCTGAACTCTCAAAAAAGCTTAACCGCCTTATGGACAAGGCTCCTGACGGAATGAAGTTCAACAGGAAGAAATCGCTAACACTGTGGTGGGAGATGGTCAGGCACGCTGAGCCCAAGACTCTCGAACTCCTTAAGAGCATAGAGATTATCTACGACCCTTCTGACTATGTCAAGCTGTTCAAGCGCATGATAGGCAACGGCGGAATCTGCGCTTCGGACAAGAAGGCCGACCAGATGTTCGAGAGGGCGAAGGAGCACTTGGAAAGGTCTGAGCTTATCCTGATGGACAAGGTCGTTCACGAGATATTCCACGCAATGACCGAATCTGCGCAGGCACTGCTCCTCTACCTTGGCCGTTACGCGGCTACGCCCGAGGATGTGCTGAAATGCCTGGGCGACTATGAAAAGTACGGCATTGACCAGAGATATTATATGGCGTACAAGGAGATAGCCGAGGAGATAGGCAGGATAATGTCTGGTGGCATTGACGGCTTCACTCCGCAGGAGGCTGGCATGTTCATGACCCACGCGCGCAGCTTCATATTCGACATGGAGGACATGGTCGTGCGGTTGGAGAGGGACAGGTCGGAGGGCATGGTCAATGAGGCTTACAATTTCTGCATGCGCCAGTGCGAGACGGCGCTGAAGGACCATATGGCGGTGCTGCCGATGTCCGACAGCGAGAAGATAGGCGAGTTCAAGAGGCATTACGTTGATTCCGGCAGGATAGACATGATGCACTATGCGACGTTCGAGGCGCTGCACGATTACAGCCATGCTGACAGGAAATCGAGGCTTATGCTGACGAGCGGCAGGGCGCTGGACAGGGCGAGAGTAAAAAGCCTCAGCCTTGCGATGCAGGACATAACGAGGGCATGAGATGGAAACTGACAGGCTCGGCGCGGCATTGTTGAAATCATACAGGAAATCGCTGAAGGCGATGCTGTTCAGCCCTTCAAGGTGCGAATATACCCTCATCTTCGACGACATTTCGCACAAGGTGGACAGGCACAAGATAGATATGGGCCTGGCAAAGGTGAGGGACAAGGTCCGCTGCTCGAGCCAGGTTAGGATATTCGAGACGACCGGCTATTTCAGGGAGCTTACGTCTAGCAACATCGGGCTCCTCAATGAGCTGAACAGCTCGTCCGTTGTCTATGACCCTGACTGCTTCATCACTCCGTTGAAGTCCATGGCGGGCAGGGGCAGCGTCCTGGGCACGCAGGACTCGGTGCACAGAATGTTCGAGACGGCAAAGGACAGGTTCAAGACGATTGAGGGCTACAAGAGGCAGATGCTCCACAACACCTACATGGCTGTGATTGACGCATCGACCGCTGCGCTGCTCGCAAGGAACTATTCGGTGCCTGTACCTGACGAGATGCCTAACGCGCTGAAGCAGCACTTCGTGGGGAACAAAGTATTGGAGAAGGTCTATGTCTCATTGTGCGAGGACATAATCAGGAAGTACAAGACTTTCGAGCACGGCAGCCTGAGGAACATCTCCGGGAAGGAATTGGCGGAGCTGCACAACGCCGCGTTCGCTTTCGTCGAGAGGATGAAGACGTTTGTCAAGGCCGGGTTCTAGGAAAAGCTTATAAATAAGCAATGCTTACCAATAAGCAATACTTACTTAGGTGGCGAAAAAAAATGGAAAAGCTTGAGATTGCGTGCGTGAGTTCAAGAGGGCAAATGGTCATACCCCAGAAGGTTAGGGAGGATATGCATATCCAGGATGGCGAGAAGTTTGCGGTCATATGGCATGGCGACACTATGATATTCAAGAGGATTGATAAGCCTTCTATCGAAGGGTTTAAGGCATTGCTTGACAGGCTGTCTGAAAGAGCTAGGGCTGCCGGGATAACTCCTAAGGATGTTGAGGATGCCATAAGGAAAGCCCGTAGCAGGAAATAGTCTTTTTTCGGCTTTTTAAAAAATATCGGCGCTTTTTTTTCGTACTTGTTAAGCTTAAATAGATACTGGAGAATATAGGTCTTAGTATTTATCGAC
>CAYHOW010000137.1:0-2814 GCA_964358335.1 Candidatus Woesearchaeota archaeon | reverse complement strand
CTAATCAAACAACAAGCAAAAAAGAAACATCATTCGCTAAGGTAACAGTATCTATTTATGATTAATTTTAAATGCATTTCGGTCAAGCCATATCTTATTTCGGCTTCTTAGAAAAAAAGAGCAGTTTTTTTAGATACAATTTTATACTCTAACTTCCAATGGCAATTTCATGCAAAATTTGAAAAGAGACGGCGGAACATTCAAGGGAATAATAGGCGAATACTTATTCAAATGTTATAATAAAAAAGCTATACTCACTAGATTTTATAGCAAGAACAAATTCCAATTGCAGTTTACAAGCTTAAACAAAAGCAAGTTCAATTTTTTAATGGAAAACTGGTACTCTATTGATGCACTTGAATTTGACAAAGGTAATATTATACTTTATGAAGTAAAGACCAGAAATAAATATGAAAAGGAATTAGAATTCAAACCTAAAATGACTTTTTCCACACACAATATGTATAATGAAGCAAAAAAGAATGGATTTATAGTCAAAATGGCAAATGTTTGGCTTCATGATAATTGGGATTATGATGTAGTTGTTGAAGAATTAAATGAATCAAAATATTGCATAGACAAACTAAAGCAATATGATAAAGGGCTATCATTTTTCAAGAAAAATAGATAGCCCCGCCCGGATTCGAACCGGGGTCTCTGCCTCCAAAGGGCAGAATGAGTTGCCTTGGCCATTAGCCAAATTGGCCGCTACACTACGGGGCTTCGCAAGAATAGGAATAACAATAACCAATTTATAAATCTAATCCTTTTAGGCAGCCAATCTACTTCAGCCTAATCACAAAGAATATCTCGTTGGGTATCTCGAACGTATCGTACTTGTAGCCCTTGATTATCTTCCTGAACCAAGACAGCCTCTTGGTGCTTATAGGCTTCTTGCCGCCAAGGGCTTTCGTCGCGAAACTGACTACCAGCCATCTGGCGTTTATCTTCGGGATTATCTCCCTTGTGATGCCCTTCTTTAAACTTTCCAGAGTGTCCATCAGCTTGAACATGAAGCACATGTCGACCTCTGGCAAGTTATCGAGCTTGGTCAGGTCCTTGGCGAACGCATGGCCTTTTACTTTTACTTTCTTGAAGTATCTGTTTATGAAATCGACGTCATTCTCAGCAACCTCGACAGCATAGTACATAGGCGGCCTGTAGTGCATGAACGGTATAGACAACGGATTCATTCCCGCGCCCAGATCCAAAATGGATTCTATCCTGTCCACCCTCTCTACTATATTTCCGTACACCTCAAAGTAGTAAGGCAGCCTCTCCTTAGTAGAGCGGTGAAGCTTCAATAATTCAGCGTGCCCCTCGATATCTTTTATGTCCTTGAGATTGTTAAGCAGAAGCTCCCTCTTGCCGAAGCCTTCCTCCTTGAACGCCCCATAAACCTCCCTAAGAATCTTCCTTACCGCCTTTATCGTCTCCTTATAATTCTTAGAGCGCCCGTTAGCCAGCCATGCCCTGTCATTCCATAATTTAGGCGCCTCATTCTTCAGATAAGATTCAAGAAGGCCGTAGACAAAATCGTAACTCAAATCAGATAATTCCTTTTTTCTTATGATGTCTTGGATAAGATTGTCAAATTCCATGACCCTCAAACATCCTCTTTTTCAGTTCCCTTTTCTGGTTCTCAAGCCACTTGTAGACATTGCCGTGCGGAGATCCCGACAGCAGCATGTCGACAGCGCGCCTCGCTATAGTGGCGCCCTCTATCTCGCCTATGATGCCGACAGTCTTGCCGTAGATGGATATCCTCGTCTCGGTTATCATCTCTATCATCTTCCTGGCCTTGCCCTCGCTGCCTATCATCCTGCCCTTCAGCCTCTCCAATCCCTTCTTGGACTTTCCTACATAATCAGTGATGTCTATAAGATCGAACATGTAATCCTCGCGCTCCAATTGCATGGCCACTACCGGAGCGAAGCCCCTGCCTATCGCCTTCACGATGTTCTTGGCGGAATAGACATTGATAGAATCCTCGCCGGATATTATGACGTCGCCCATCTTGGAATCTACATCTATCTTGACGCCAAACCTGTCCTCAATCTGGCCCTTCACTTCGCCCTTGACGCCTATCAGGACGCCAACGCGGTCCTTGGGTATCTTCATTTCTTGCTGATACATCGTTCGAACTCCTTGTCCTCATCCAACTTGACGCCGAGCTTCTTGAAATACTTGACTATTATGCCAATGTCCCTCCTCAGGAGGTCCTTGACGTTCGGGTATTTCAGGTCCACAGCATGCGAAAAGTCTATCATAACTGGCTTATCGTCCTGGTTGAGTATGTTGAACTCTGACAGGTCGGCATGCACCAGCTCCGCTTCCAGGTAGAGTTTAATGACGTCTTTTATAAGCGTTTCGTAAAATAGCTCAGGTTCAGTGGGAAAATGGCGGTTCAACTGGGGCGCAGGCTGCTTTCCGCCAATATATTCCATCACAAGGATGTTCTTGTAGACAGCGTAAGGAGTGGGCACTTTAACCCCGACAGACCTCGCCCTCAATAAGTTTCGGTACTCTTTCTTCGCCCATGTGTAGATTACATAGACCTTGTTCCTCTTCAGCCCAGCAAATCTCGGGTCGGGAGCCATGTAGTCGTACATCTTCTTGAAATTGTCGGACTTCCTATATATCTTCACGACCACCAAGCCGTCGCCCTTCGTCGCTGTGAAGACGTTCGCCTCCTTCCCTATCTTTATCGGGCTCTTGAGGTCCTCGAAATAGCCCTGGCCGGAAAGCTTATGGAGGCCGCTCAGCGTGGACTCGTCGAAAACATTCTCGTTGGCCTGGTACTTCTGCTTTTCC
>CAYHOW010000136.1:0-2851 GCA_964358335.1 Candidatus Woesearchaeota archaeon | reverse complement strand
CAGGGAAAAGACCATAGCAGGCTGTACTCCTGGCTCCTCATCATCGGCGGGCTCTCAATGATGATAGCTGCCTATATGCTGAAGATATTCAAGGCGCAGAACGCCGAATCCGCGACTGAGCTAAGCCAGGCAATGATGCTCCTCAACGGCCTGTGGCCATTAGCATTCCCTATCGGCGCCAACATAGCGAACTACAGGATGTTCAGGAAACGCTTCGCCATGGGGCTTATCTTCACCATCGCCATAATCGTGGCAATCGTCGGCTTCGTCTACCTTATGGACAAAATATCGTCGGCGGCGTAACTTTTATATACTTTCCCGATTAATTTATTCCTATGGTCTACAAGCATATCAGCCTAATATTCTCGTGGGCTATGAGGGCATTCATGTTCGCCTCAAGCATCTACTACGTCTATAAGGAAGATATCTTCGGCGCAATAATCATCGCGTTGGCATTAGGCTTCGCACTAATACCGGAAATATTCAGGCTCGTCTACAATGTCAGGCTGCACTGGATATACGACATACTGTTCACCCTCCTGATAACCGGGCACATGGTGGGGTTCATGGGCATGTATGAGCAGTCGCTGATATACGACGATTTCCTTCACATCATCGGCGCATTCATACTAGGCATATTCGGGTTCATGATGATATATTCCTACGACTACTCCGAGAAGATAAAGATAACCCTGCCGTTCCTTATGTTCTTCACAATACTCTGGACTATAGGCATCGGCGCCATATGGGAAATAACCGAGTTCCTATGGGACAACATCGCCACATTCTCTTCCGAGTTCGGCTTCGCCCAGGACAGCCTGCTCGACACGATGATAGACCTTAGCTGGGACTTCATCTGCGGCGTACTTGCAACACTGCTCATGGCGGTAATCTTCAGAAGGATGGGCAAGGAAACCAAGGAGAGCCTGGTAAAGCCTATAGCAAATGTACTGATAGGCAAGAACGAAGGCGCAAAAGTCTAACTCTTCTTCCTCTTATCTTCCTTCCTTATGCTCGAGACATAATCGCTGAACCTTATCACGCGCTCCTTAGGGCGGAGCTTCCATGTGATTATGCTCCCTATTATAAGTATCACGGCCAGCACCACGATGCCTATCGTCCTGTTACGGCCCGCCTCATCTTCAGCCTTGCCGGACGTTATCGTTATGCCGCCTTCCAGCGTAGCATTCTCAAGGCTCGTTATCGCAGTGACGTTCAGGGACTTGCCATCCTCAGCCGGGACAACCATCTCTTCCGGAACCTCCTCTATCACAAGCTCGCCAGGCAGTTCGTCCGCCGGCTCAGCCCAAATTATGGAGACGCTGATATCCAAGGAGGAAGCCGCACCCTCAGAAGACCTCATCACTATGACGCCCGAATAGTTGCCGGCAGGAATGTTCCTGTTCCTGTTCACCCAGATGAACTGGCTGTAGACCAAGTTAGGCTTTGCTTCCAGAAACCTCGTGACATTGAAGTCTATTATGTCGGCAATTGAAGGCGACGCATGGAACGTTATGTTGTGCAACGGCCCGGAATTGACGTTCCTGAAATCAAGGGCCCCGGCTATCACCTGCGAGCCCGTTATCGAGTGCGATATGGGCGCAGGATCAACGAACTCCAAGCCTGCCGACAATGCGCCGGCCGCAATGCCTGGCTCCTCGTCAACGAGCATCTCGACCACATAGGCCTTGCCATCGTACGCAAGATGCAACGCAGAAGAAGATGTTACCTTGCCGTAATTGACGAACAAGCTCTTTGTCTCGCCCGCGCCAATCTCAAGGCTGTCCCTCACTGGCTTGACCAGAGGGTCGCTTGAACTTACATTGACAGTCGTGCCGTTGACGCCCCTGTTCGACATCTCTATCTTGAAGCTTGCCTGCGATGGGCTAAGCCTGAATATCGGAGGCTTCACGGACAATGCGACATCGTCACCAACCACACTGAAGTTATCATAAAATGAGACCGGCGACTGGACGCCATCCGCCTGCTGCATGCCGCTGTACCTTACAGAGTACGTGCCATTCGGAATGGCCATGGGCAGATTGAAATAGACTAAATATTTACCTTCAGATTTCTTGAAGTACAGGAACCCAGCGCTAAGCCTTTCGCCTTGGTAGCCCTCTAGGGACAACTTTGAAACCGAAAAGCTGTCAGCCTCCAGGCTGGCCATGACAGTCTCGCCCTGCGAATACACGTCCCTGACAACATCCAAAGATTGAGAACAGACTAACGCAGAATTGAAAATTATTAAAAAAAAGAATAATGGCCCCAGCTTCATTTTTTAAGCAGCTTTCTCGCTTCTGACAATGATGAGCCTAATCCGCCGCCAAGGGCCGCAGGCCTTGCCAGAGGCTGCCTCGGAGGCATAGCCCTAGGAGGCGCTGCCGGAGGAACCGGCCTCTGCTGAAGCCTGCTCGTGAACGGAGCATAGCCAGGCCCTGACGGGCCGGGCATCGGGCCTCTCCTGCCGGGCAGCTTAATCAGGCCTTTCTTGTATGCATAATATCCGCCGCCGCCCAATGCAACCAACACAATAAGTATTATGATTATCGTACCAAATGAAGAGCCTGTGTCTGCAGCCGGACAGTCCTCAGCGCATGTCTCAGTGGTCTCATCGGCGCCGCATATGCTGTCGCCGCATTCCGATGCTGAAACCTGCGAAGCCACCGCCTCGCCACCGCAGTCCTGCGCGCACGAGTTCTTGTCCTTCTCAGTAGTGTCACAAACGCTGTCACCGCACTTGCAGTCGACCGCGCAGTTGTCGGTGTTCTCCTCGAAGTCAGTCTCGCACTTGCCGTTCTCTACACATATGGCAGAAGATGAGCAGTCTGCTGCGCAGTTGCTTGAAGTC
>CAYHOW010000135.1:0-2911 GCA_964358335.1 Candidatus Woesearchaeota archaeon | reverse complement strand
TAATCTATACCCTAACAAGTTCAGGATATAGACTTCTTGGCGAAAAGGTTAAATACCGAAAAGGACAATAAAGGAATATGGATCTGAAAACCACAATCAAGAAGATCAAGAGCCTGGAGATACAGGGCGCGACCAACATCACCAAGGCTGCGCTTGCGGCGCTAAGCTCGCACGCGCAAAACATCAAGGCTGAGAATGCCGAACAATTCCTAAGGGAGCTTTCAAAGGCAAAGGCTGAACTCTCGAAGTCAAGGCCGACAGAGCCGGAGATGAGAAACCTCCTGAGCCATGCATATTCACAAGTAAAATCCTCAAACCAGAGGGACGTCAACAAGCTAAGAAGGGAAACAAAAATAATCTGCGAGGATGCGCTGAGGATAAGGAACGAGGCCATGCAGAAAATCACCGAGTACGGGTCGAACATTGTGAAGAACAATTCCGTGATATACACGCACTGCCATTCATCAAGCGTCACAAGCGTGCTGATAGAGGCGCACAAGAAGAAAAAGTTCAATGTCCACAACACCGAGACAAGGCCCAGATACCAAGGACGACTGACAGCATCCGAAATGGCCAAGGCCAAAATACCAGTAGTGCATTTCGTAGATTCCGCAATGAGGCTTGCGCTGAAAAAGGCAGACATGGTCATGATAGGCGCAGACAGCATAACCACCACGAAGGTAATAAATAAAATCGGCAGCGAGCTGGCGGCAGAAGTCGCAAAACGCTATGACATACCGGTGTACGTCTGCGCATCGTCATGGAAGTTCAGCCCGGAAACCGCATTGGGGTACGAGGAAGCCATCGAAGAGAGGAGCCCAAAAGAGGTATGGGACAATGCGCCAAAAGGGGTCAAGGTGATGAACTATGCATTCGAAAAGATAGACTTCAAGAACATAACCGCCATAATATCAGACCTTGGCGTATTGGAGCCCGAAGTATTCGTGCAGGAAGTCAGAAAAAAATACCGATGGGCAGTCAAGGTATAATCATCACTTGCTAAGGGAATAAGAGGTGATAAGGGGCATCCAAGCGGTGCCCCTTTCATACAATCCATGGATAAAAGATTTTTAGCGGGAATGGCCGGACTCGTAATCATGGTAACGATACTTGTAGTGCCCGGAATATACGCCGTCGGTATTCTGGCGCACGAAACTTACCACCACCTGAGCCACACAAAGTACAGCGAAGCCTTCTGCGTCCACTAAATTCCGATACGCATGCCTTCGTAACGATTAACTCCGATGAGGCATTAGACAATTTCGACTACTACCTTGAAGAGAAAAACGCAAACAAGTTCAGCGCAGTCGTAACTGGAGCTTACACATTACTGTTCCTATGCACAATAATCTGGATTCTGACGATATTCATAGAATGCAAATCCCAGAAAAAAAATAAGAAACGCTAAAATCCCCTGTCTTCCCTGTCTCCGCTAGGCAGGAACACAGTGTTATCCTGATCGCTCATCCATTTCGAGAATTTCTTCTTGACGTGCTTTATCTCGAGCATGTCCAAACCCACGCCCTTCTTGGCCTTGATCTTCTTGTAGATCTGGGTCCCATCATCAGTCTTCAGATAAACCTGATGCAGATACATGAACTCTTCCTGACCGAACAATCTAGGATTTTTTCTCATCTTGGCATTTACCCCCAACACTTCAGCCGCTCGAATTATTGAATGTGTTACCATTCTGCAGAGGTTAATTCTATTTAAAGGTTTCGGTAAAGAGAATCTATAGAATTATTCTATATTTGAATAGTATAGCTGCTAAACTGTCAAATTAAAAAAATAGCAATAAGAAAAAATCAGTTGTAGTCTCTCCACCTGTGCTTGCATTTAACGCACTGGTAGAACTTTGTCTCGCCCTCGTCGCCAGCCCTTGTCTGGACCGACCAGTAGAAAGCTTCCCTGTGTCCGCACTTCGGGCACTCTTCCTTGGTCTTGGGCAGAGTCTCGACTTCCTTCTCCTCAAGGATCTCTATCTTCTTCGCGCCCTTGAGGTTCTCCTGGATAAGGATGTCCTCCTTCTCAACCGAGGAATAGCCGCATGAACACATCAGTACAGTCTTCTTGCCCTCTTCCTTAGGCGTAAGTATGCTTCCGCATTTCGGACAAAACAACATTTTTATGATCCTCCTATTAATCCCGTGAACACGAGCTTTATCCAGCCAAGGTAAGGTATCTTCAGCACCGCCCTGCCCATGACATTTTCGCTAGGAACCATGTCCGGGTCGGACTGCCTGTTGTTGTCGCCCTTAGTCTCGAAGCGCAACATCCCGCCATCCTCGCCTGAATCCACTACCCGATGTATGATGGGGTATTTATACCTTGCGGTAGAGTACACAATGACCATGCCTCTTTTAATAGCTTTTGGTTCAACTCCGAAAAGTATAATGATATCGCCCTTGTTGAAGCCGTTCCTGAACCTGTACATGGCCATGTCACCTTTGCCTATCCCATTAGCCTCGTACCATACGCCGTTAGCTTCCCACCATCCGTCAAAGCCAAGCCCGTTGTGCTCCATGCTGCCTGATACCACTGCGACAACGGGAAGGGACGTGCCGAGAACGAAGCCCAACACCGGATATATGATGAACTTCACGACAACAAAGGCCAGAATCACGCTGACTATCCAGGACGCCCAGCTATCATCGTCCCAAACGAACCACCAGAACCATTTAAGTGATTTCTTAATCTCGTGCCAAGACAAGTCGCCCATTCATTCATCCTAAATTGCCGGAGCTTTTTAACCTTTTCGAAAACAGGAATCCGTGGCATCAAACGAATTAAGCGATAGACAATTCAAAAAGCAACCACATATCATATGAAAAAGGCCTCATGGGTTTCACAGGAATTCGTGACATCCAATAGAGCCAGTGAAAATTAATGGTTCCAGATGAAGTGAGGGTTA
>CAYHOW010000134.1:0-2941 GCA_964358335.1 Candidatus Woesearchaeota archaeon | reverse complement strand
CCCGAATCTAAGCATGCCCTTCTTGCTGAAAGAGTCCGACACGTAGCCCGCAAACACCTGGAACACAGAGTTGGCCAGCGACACCAGGGAAGATATTCCGCCCAGAGTGACGTATGACCCCACAAAGAAGAACAGGAACAATGACCATAAAGTATAAGCGTTGGTCCTGTACCCTTCCGCCATGTAGCCTATAAGGTCAGTATGTGTCTTGCGCTTCAGGACGTCCATCAGCCTGAACCCCTGGCCAACCCTCATGTCCTTCATGAAGAACAACGGTATGACAGACAGCGCAAGGATGAAAGACGCTATAACGTACAGCCACTTGAAGCCTACGGTCGCGACCAGAATGCCGCCCAGTACCGGGCCCGACACCGCCGCCAGGCCCTCCAATAGGTACCTCATGCCCAATTCGGTGCCCCTGTGGTCGTGGTCGGAGGTCTGTGCGAACCGGATATGGTAAGGAAGCCAGAACATCGCCGCCCCTAAGTTGCTGAGGAAAGCTATCAGCACCAAGGGCACGTGCCAGAAGTGCAACGCGTTAAGCAGCAGCAGGAACGACACCCTTATCGGCACGCTCAGCATCGCCGTCCTGTTCATGCCTATCCTCGACGACAGCTTCAACGCGAACGGGAAAGTCACAAGGCTGAACGCCGCAGTGGCTATCAGGAAAAGCATCACGCTGCCGAACGAGTACCCTATCTCCTTCATGAGGAAGATGGGGATGAAGAGGCCTATCAATGACAACGACAAGGTGGCCAGAGATATAGTTAGGTAAAGCTGGACTAGCCTGATGTTCCTGACGAAACTCAGCTGCCTTATGAACTCTAAAGGGATGTTCAGCATATCAATAACTATCTCAGAAGTTATTTATTAAGATTGCTAAGGTATTATGTAGTGTGAAAGACTATTCTAATTCTATCCCGAAATCCTTGGCGAATCTCTTACTGACCTGATCCCTTATATTTCTCTCTTCACTTTTAGAGGTCTTGACTTTAGACTTGCCAAAAAAGGAATTTAACTTATCTATAGCCTCATCCTTCCTTATCATTTTGATTTTATCCCTTATGGCTTCCCTTATGAATTCAGTCTTAGTGCTGTAATAAGGTTTCATAGCCAAATCAATCTCCCTGGCCAAATCGTCATCAACTTTTATTGTTATTGATTCCATGTAAGACTAAGTAAGATTAAGTAATATTTAAAAATTTTCTTTCTTTGATTTATCCACATAATTGTGCGCCCAATATACAGCCATGACAGCCTGCGCCACGCCGGTTATCGCCTGCTTGAACTCGGTGTTCGTGACGTCGCCCGCAGCAAAGAAGCCCGGCACGTTAGTGCACGAGTTCCTGTCAACCTCAACGAAGCCGTTCTGGTCAAGCCTGACCCCTAAACCGCCCAACAGCTCCGTCTGAGGCACGTGCCCAATCGATACGAATACGCCGTCAACATCCAAAACTGAGCTGCCCCTGTGCGGCCTGTCCAGCCGGACCGACTCCAGCATCCTGTCCCCGATGAACCCGGTGACGTTAGTGTTGTAGATGACCTCGACATTCGGGCTCTTAAGGACCCTGTCGGTGTTCACAGGCTCGGACCTAAGCTTGTCCTTCCTGTAGATGACATAGACCTTCTCCGCCAAGTCCTTGAGCATCAATGCGTCTATCGCCGCTGAGTCGCTGCCGCCTATGACCGCCACGACCTTGCCCTTGTAGAAATATCCGTCGCACAGCGCGCAGTAGTGCACGCCGCAGTTCTTGTACTTAGACTCGCCATCAACGCCCAAGTTCCTCACTTTCGTCCCTGTGGCGAAAAGCACTGTCCTGGAACTGAACTTGCCTTTCCTTGTGGCGACCTCGAATGAGCCATCATTCAATTTTGAGATGCCTACTACTGTGTCCCTCCTTACATCAATATCATATTCCATGGCTTGGTCCTCGATGCTCTTGGCCAGATCCATGCCGGAAATACTCTTGAACCCTGGATAGTTCTGGACCTCCTTAGCCCAGGTTATCAGGCCGCCCTTGAAGTCGCCTGTCAGGACTAAGGTGCTCATCCTGAACCTGCCAGCGTATATCGCAGCAGCGAAACCTGAGACACCGCCGCCGATGATGATTATGTCGTGCATACCGTAAAAATAATCGGAAATCGTTTATAAAGATTTACTTTTGGGCATCGATAATTTATTAAAGAGGAAAGCACACTGAAAATGTACCATGAAAAGAGAAATACTTATAGGGATTTTCATCATAGCCGCATTAGTCATTGCAGGCTGCACGCAGCAGCAGGCACAGCCATTGGGCCCTTCAGCGCCTGAAGAGACGCCTGGGTTGGTAACGCTGCCAGAAGCGCCAGCAGAGGAAGAGCAGCTGCCGCCGGCGCCCGAAGAGACAGAGGCACCTGTTGCTGAGACGCCTGCAGAAGAGGCCGCTCCCGCAGCCGAAGAGCCTGCAAGCCGGGCCGAGCCCGACGTGCTCACTGTCCTAGTCAAGAAAGGCGATGTGGTAGAATACAAGAAGCACAAGGTCACGATAGACGACATAGGCAGCGGCACATACATACTGTTCGATGTTGACGGATACAAGAGCAAGTTCTACCAGAGCAAGACATCGGAAATTGTCAACAGCCTGAAAGTCAGCTATCTGCAATCGTTCTTCAACACCAACAGCTCAATCCAGATATCGCTGGAAGAGTTCAAGCTTGGCGAGAACGAATATCTCCTCGACAGGAAGGAGACAGTCAAGATAAGCAACCGCACCCTAAGGCTGGACGAGATAAAGATTGACACCTCGATACAAGGCGCGGTGGCCTGGTTCTCGATAGCGAACGAGATAGGCGACGGAGTGAGGATATTGCCCGGACAGACCAAGTCAGTCAACGGCTTCAAGATAACCGTGATACAGACCTACTGGAGAGCAGGCAACTTCTACACCCACTTCAAGGTCCA
>CAYHOW010000133.1:0-3008 GCA_964358335.1 Candidatus Woesearchaeota archaeon | reverse complement strand
TATACCCTAACTCTTGCGAGAGTTCAGGATATAGACTTCTTGGTTTTTGGTTAAATAGTTTTCTCGCTAGAAATCCACCACCCTTTAGGGTTGGGGTAATTCAAACATAGTAATATCTTCTTCACTTGGTTTTTTGTAATGCTGTTTTCTTGGGCGTTGCATCGAGAACCCTAACGAAACCAACATTCTCCAAACATGTTGGTTTACAAATTCAACATGATATTTTCGTTTAAGCAGAACTTTAAGTTCTTTTGTCGACCATAATCCGGAGATGTTATGAGGAGGACCACGCTCTAAATCTTTGACAAGATTTTTTCGTTGCGTAAGTGTCATAATTGCAGGTCGTCCTGATTGTTTAATGCTGTCTTTCCCACTAATCCCTCTTTTTTCAAAACGAGTAAGCCATCCATGAATAGTCCGTCGAGATTTTGAGAGAAGATAAGCAATTTCATCTATGCTTTTCCCTTGCTTGCGATGTAATGCAGATAGCAACCGCAACTTTGATTTGGCGTTTTTCTCTTGGTCATACATCTTCTGAATTTTCTTCAGCGAAATATTTGGTAAAAATTTATTCCCTTTGGTCAATTTCCACATAATAATCACCTCTAAAGAAAAGAAAGAAGTATAACTATTTAAAAGTTCCTAAATTAAAGAGATATGCTATTAAGAACAAAAAACTCAAGGCACACCAAGCGCAAACAAAAGAGCAACTAAGAATTCTGGTTCTTGCAAAAATGTGCAACATTCAAAGAAAACCGCACATAGTCAAATCATTTTTTATGATTCCTATGTCACCTAATCAACAGAATTGTCTATATGTTCTTAGGGACGAGCGTAGCGAGACTTTTTGCCCCCATTCTTTTGTTTCTCATCTTTAGAGGTTAGACTGGCCTGCCCATAGAACTGGCAAAAATGGAGTGTAATGATGTTGGGTTTAGTATGACAGAATTAGTCCAGCGAAGGAGCAATATTGAACTTAACCCTTGTTATACGCCTCAACCCGAAGGCAAGCCTATCCTTGCGAGCCCCGGTTCTGCGCAGGTCGAGCACCGCAGCCCTGTAGGGCGAGAAGCGGAGAAGTTCTCGAATCGAAACGTTTATATAATACTTTGTTATTATTTATAATAAATCATTATAGGGGGTTAAAGAAATGGTACAGGCAATGGTAACTCTAGACGAATATGAGGATAGGGTTCTCGCAATAGTCAAGGGAGTATATGGCTTAAAAAATAAGTCTGAAGCAATAAACTTGGTAATTACTAAATTTGAAGAAGATTTTCTGGAGCATCGATTAAAACCGAAATATAAAAAGGAGCTTAAAAAAATTGCTAAAGGTAAGTTTAAGGCATTTTCTAGTGTGGATGAATTAAGAAGAGAAATAGAAAATGTATCAGCCTAAAAGAAGCGAAAAACTGATAAAAATCTTAAGGAAACTCTTTAAGAAGGATAGAGTTAGATACGAAGCCATATTAAAGAAAATTGATGAAATAATACACTGCGAGAATCCGGACCATTATAAGAACCTATCCTATGATATGAAAGAGTATAAGGAAGTACACATAGATTCCCATTTCGTTCTTACTTTTAAAGTAGACAAAAATAATAAGACAATAGAGTTTTGTGATATTAGACATCATGATGATATATTTGAGAGATAGCTTATGTTTCGGTTCGGCAATTGTGCATAATTGAAGAGTTTGAACTTTATAAATGTCTATTCTTACAACTCAGAAAAATTAATAATATTAGTATTCCAATTTATTTAGTTAATTCATTTGATTCTGCTGATTCTTTTTTTAAGAAGTTAGATATGACAGATATGCCGAAACCTTTATAAACAGGCACCTTTTCCTTCTAACAAAGCAAAAATCAAGGTGTAACTAAAAAAATGCCAAAGCCAAACCAGAAGACAAAAGCAGTAAGGAAAGTATTCGTTAAGACTCCCGGCGGAAGTACAACTATACATTATAGGCACAGGAAACCGTCAAAGGCAGTCTGCGGCTCGTGCGGAAAGCAGCTTTTGGGCGTTCCGATGGAAAGGCCCTCCAAGATGAGGACCATGGCCAAGACGAGAAAGAGGCCGGAAAGACCTTACGGCGGCGTGTTATGCTCGAGCTGCACTAGGAAAGCCCTTGTACAGAAGGCAAGGGCATAATCTCCTTTTGTCAAAGAAGAAATTTGTTCGGCGACGAACGGATGGATGAAACATCAAGGAGGACAAGTAAAATGATAGATGTAGGAAGAGTCTGCATGAAGATTGCAGGCAGGGACGCAGGCAACCTGGCGGTTGTCGTTGAGAAGATTGACGATAATTATGTTCTTTTAGACGGTAACGTAAGAAGGAAGAAGTGCAACTTAAAGCATTTGGAGCCTATGGCTACTGTCGTTGACATCAAGGCAAATGCTGACCATGCAGAAGTCGTTGAGGCTATGAAGAAGGCCGGACTTAAAGTAGTTGATAAGAAAAAGAAAACCAAGGAAGTCAAGGCCAAAAAGCCCGAAGAGCCTGCAAAAGAAACAAGGAAGAAGCCAGCAGCCAAGAAGGTAGCCAAGAAATGAGCCACGAAGCTGACCAGGAAATCCAGCAGAAGTACATGGAGCTCCAGATGCTGACTGCGCAGCTCAAGCAGGCCCAGCAGCAGATAGAGATGTTCACGCAGCAGATAGCTGAGATGGGCAAGGTCAAGGAGAGTCTTGAGGAGATATCCGCATCGAAGGCCGGCACTGATATACTTTCGCCTTTAGGCGCAGGAATATTCGTCAAGGCGAAGCTTGAAAGCGCTGAAGAGGTCGTAATGAACGTCGGCGGCGAGATAGCAGTCAACAAGAGCTTCAAGGAAGCCATCGAAATGGTCGACAGCCAGGTCGCGGAAATGGGTCACATCATCGAGGAGATAAAGGCTGGCTTCCAAGACGGGGCATCTAGGGTGCAGGGCATGCAGGCCGAGCTCCAGAAACTCATCACACAAAACCAAAAAAGTAAATAAGCTTATCCTTATTTTATTCTT
>CAYHOW010000132.1:0-3029 GCA_964358335.1 Candidatus Woesearchaeota archaeon | reverse complement strand
AAAAGACAGAATAGTCTCTAATTCTCATGAACAAGCTGATGGCGTCACTGCATCCATTAGAGAGGAAGTTGCTCCCTCACCTTAAGGAGAACGTCTCATTCGATGAAATGGTTGGGAAGTCCGGGATGCAGGAGATAGAGGTAATGCGCGCCTTGCAGTGGCTTGAGAACAAGGGGGCTCTTAAGATCAATCTTTCTGTGCAGGAGATGGTAAAGCTCGACACCAACGGCGAGAATTACAGGAAGCACGGATTGCCTGAGATAAGGCTATTGAAAGAGCTTAGTTCCGGAGAGAAGTGCGTCGATGACCTGTCTTTGCCTAAGGAAGAGGTCAGCATCAGCATCGGCGCGCTGAAGAAGAAGGCGGCCATAGATGTCGCGAAAAGGAATGACAGGCTATTCTTATCAATAACCCAGAACGGGAAGAATCTTTTGGAGAAGGAATCGTTGGAGGAGAAACTGCTGAAGCATCTTCCTATTGAACTTTCACACATGTCTCCTGAGCAGAAGTTCGCGTTTGACAATCTTAAGTCGAGAAAAAACATAGTCCGGCTTGAGGTGGTCAAGTTGAGGACGATAACATTGACTGCTTTAGGGAAGGAATTGTCCAAGGAGAAGATAAAAGATGCAGACTTCGTAGACACTCTTACTCCTGAACTTCTCAAATCAGGTGAATGGAAAGGCAAGACTATCAGGCCTTACGACATAAAGATAAACGTCCCAAAGATATCCTCTGGGAGAAGGCACCCTTACAACGAGTCATTGAACCTTATCAGGAAAGTCTTCCTCGAGATGGGTTTCCAGGAGATGACTGGGCCATGGGTGGAGACCGCTTTCTGGTGCATGGACTCCATGTGGATACCCCAGGACCATCCGGCAAGGGACGTGCAGGACACTTTCTTCTTGGACAGGAAAGGCGACCTGCCTGACGCCAAGATAGTCAGCAGGGTCAAGGCTGCGCACGAGAACGGGCTTAATACTGGCTCGACAGGGCACACGAAGAAATGGGAGCCTGAGATAGCGAGAGAGCTTCTGTTGAGGACCCACAGCACCGCCACGACGTTCAGGTATTTCTTCGAGCACAAGCTCAATCACGACTGCAAGTATTTCTACATAGCCAACAACTTCAGGAACGAGGCTGTCGACGCGACGCACTTGACAGAGTTCGGCCAGGCGGAAGGCTTCATCATGGGCGACAACTTGTCGTTGGCAGACTTGATGGGATTCATAAAAGAATTCTATGCAAAGTTGGGGATAACCAAGATCAGGTTCAAGCCTACGTTCAACCCATACACAGAGCCGAGCATGGAGGCCCACTATTACAATGAGAAGCTAGGCAAGTGGTACGCTCTGATCAACTCAGGAATATTCCGGCCGGAGGCCTTGGCGCCTTACGGCATAACCAAGTCGGTGATAGCCTGGGGCATGGGGTCGTCGAGGATAGCGGCCATATTGACGGGCAAGGGCAAATTGAAGGATTTATTGGGACCTGAAGTTGATTTCAATTCGATAAAGAAGCACGAGAGGGTGACTACTCAGTAATATGGTAATCATAGACACGAGTTTCAAGAGGATGCAGAAGCTGATAGGCAAGAACATACCTCTGAAAGAGCTGGACGAGGCGTTGAACGACATAGGCATGGAGATAAACGCTGTCGATGGCGATGAAGTCAAGATAGAGATAACTGCAGAGAGGACAGACCTTATAACTCCTGAGGGACTGGCGAGGGCTGTTGGCTGCTATAAGGGCTACACTAAAAAATTCAAGGAGATAGATGTCAGGAAAGGGAATTACGTCCACAAGGTCGAGCCTTCGGTCAAGAAGTACAGGCCGATCACGAGATCGTTCGTCGTGAAGAACCTCAAGTTCACAGACGAAGACATCAAGTCACTGATGCGCGTCCAGGAGAAGATACACGACACTTACGGAAGGAAGAGGAAGAAGATAGCCATCGGCGTCTACGACTTGGACAATATCAAGTTCCCCGTAATCTATTCGGCCAAGAAGCCTGAGGATATCAAGTT
Organism: Candidatus Woesearchaeota archaeon; assembly: GCA_964358335.1. Taxonomy (GTDB): domain Archaea; phylum Nanobdellota; class Nanobdellia; order SCGC-AAA011-G17; family GW2011-AR17; genus CAYHOW01. The sequence continues at coordinate 1,005 of CAYHOW010000132.1, read as the reverse complement.
CGTGCCTCTGGAGATGGACGTCGAGCTCAACGGAAGGCAGATACTGCAGAAGCATCCTACCGGCAGGGACTACGCGCATCTTCTGGAAGGTTTCGACAAGTACCCTGTGCAGTCCGACAGCGCTAAGCAGGTTTTGTCCATGCCCCCGATAATCAACTCTGAAAATCTGGGAAGGATAAATCCCAAGACTACTAATCTCTTCGTTGAAGCCACAGGCACTGACGATGAGGCGTTGGACAACATAATGAACATCCTCGCCACCATGTTCTATGACTGGGGCGGTGCGGTATATTCAGTTTCGATAGATGACGGCGTAACCGTCTCTGTTTGCCCTAATCTGAAGGTGAGGAAGCGCAAGGTATCCGTGCAGTTCATAAACAGGTGGATAGGCCTTGACTTGAAGCCTAAAGACATGATCAATCTGCTCTACAGGATGGGCTACGATGTGCTGGAAAATAGCGGAGATAATATAACCGTAAAAATCCCGTCGGTAAGGACAGACATCTGGCACGACGCAGACATAGCCGACGACGTCGCGAGAGGGTACGGGTTCAACAACATCAAGCCGACGCTGCCTAACATTTCCACTATCGGCAAGATGCTTCCCCTCAACATTTTCATAGAGGACGTCTGCGACTTCATGTCGACTTTGGATTTATTGGAAGTGAAGACGTTCGCATTGACAAGTGAGAACGACCAGTTCGTCAAGCTGAACGTAAAGGAATGGGATTATATTTCTCTCGGCAAGAACACACAGGACAAGAGCGTAAACATGGTTAGGGTATGGATGCTGCCTGAGCTGATGAAAGCCCTAGTCGCTAACAGAAACAGGGAATACCCGCAGAGGATATACGAGGCTGGCACCGTTGTCATCCCTGACAATAATGCAGACGTGAAATGCAAGAATGTCGTGAGGCTGGGATGCATGCTGTGCGAGGAGAGAGCCGACTTCACCAAGATCAAGCAGGTGTTCGACGCCTTGATGGACTACTTAGGGAAGAAGTA
>CAYHOW010000131.1:0-3106 GCA_964358335.1 Candidatus Woesearchaeota archaeon | reverse complement strand
CTGCACCCTTTCATTGTCTAATCTCTTCTCGCACCTGGCTGCGATGAAGTCAGGCATTATGCCGAACCCTCTGAGAATTTTTATAGACTCCTGCAGAGGCTTTGTCTTTGGCTCTCCCACTTTAGAAGGTATAGGTACAAGTCCCATATGCACGTACTTGACATCTTCGCCCTCGTACTTTATCAGCCTCAGGGCGTCTAGGAACGGTTGGTGGAGTGTTTCGCCGACAGTCCCGCCGAGCTCAATGATTGTATAGTCTGCTTCTGTTGAGTCCACTATATTCTTTATCCTGGCCATTATTTCCTCTTCGATGCCGCTGTACTCTACGCACCTGCCCTGGTAGTATCCGCTTCGTTCCTTCCTGATAATTTCCTGGTAAATCTGGCCGGTGGTTATGCTGTGGTCTTTAGAAGTTACAATTGAATTGGTGAACCTTTCATAATTTCCCAAGTCCTGATCGGTCTCGAACCCGTCTTCGGTGACATAGACTTCGCCGTGCTCCTTTGGGTTCATCGTGCCGGCATCCACGTTGATGTAGGGGTCCATCTTCATGGTGGTTATTTTATCGCCCTGGGCTTCTAATAATGTGGCCATTGAGGACGCGAAGATGCCTTTGCCTAAGCTTGATAGAACTCCGCCCGTTACGGCGACGATGTGACGTTTAGGACCTTTTTTCTTCTTTGGTATCTCGACCACCCACTTTCGGAGTTTCCGATAAGTTCGAGGTTTAAATAGTTTGTGCAGATTTTAAGGGTCTGTGGTAAACGCTCAGAAATAATATGTGCCCATAACTTATCATTCTTTCTTTTCTTTGTGCCCGTAACTTCTAACTTGGTCTATGATTAGTCTTAGCATCCCTGACACATAGCCTTTGAAATTCCTGTTGTCTGCCTTTTCTATAGTCATATAGTATTCCTCTCTTTTTTCTATAGGGATGAAGAACATAGGGTATCCTTTTTTTATCAGGATCCAGTTCATGATTGCGCGTGCAGTCCTTCCATTGCCGTCCTCGAATGGGTGGATCCAAGCTAATTTTGCATGGGCCATAGCTGCCAATTCAAAGGGATGCAGCCTGTTCTTATTGGCGCTGTACCATTTATACATGTTCAGCAGATGCTTTTTTACGGTTTTGCTGGAAGGCGGGACATGTTTCGATCCCTCTATCTTCACCTCAAAGAACCTTATTCTTCCGCTATAGACTACCCCTGTGTTTTTTGTCAGGATGCCGTTTACCTTTTCTATGAGCCTGCTGTTTAATTCTCCCTTGTAATCTTTCAGGAAGTTGAGGCATTCCTTTCCGTTGATGGCCTCATGATAGTCCGATGCCCTTATTCCTGACGGGATGACCTTGTCTTTGAGAATAAGCGCGGTTTGCCTTAAGGTGAGCCTGTTTCCCTCTATGGCATTGGTGTTGTACGTGAACCTTATGGCAAAATCCTCATAGAGTTTTGTCTTTATGCTTTTTGGGGTTTGTTTCAGCCATTCATTGAAACTTTCTTTAAGGTCCTGGAGGGTCTCCGAATCTTCTTTGGAGAGGTATATATGCTCTGTTTTTTTCAGGCCTTCATGCTCTATCCTGCTCTCAATCTGCCGGGCATATTTCTGGATGTCTTGCTTAGTCGGCTTTTTATCCCCTATGTAAACCCTTATTTTTTTCCATTTGCTGGCATTGACCCTGAGATTCTTGGTGAGGTAATAATATTCCTTATTCCTCATTTTTATAGTCTCGAGATAGGCCACAACATCTATATGGGCACAATGATATTTAAATCTTTCGTTAAAATGTGCACTTAACAAAATTGTCTGTTTGCACGATAAGGCAATCTACAATGGCAGATTTTACAGATATATTTAAAAAGAGAATTCATAATCATATATCTTCATGGAACCAGAAAGAACATTCGTTGTGAAATTCAACATGATTGAAGGCAACATACAGACGCAGATGCAGAATAAGAACGTTTCATTGCAGGAAGCGTTGGGGCTTCTGGACATGGCCAAGTTCCAGATAATGGAGACATTGGCCAAGGGCAAGAAGGAAGTATTCACCAGCACTGGCACGCCGAAAGATATGCCGAAGGAGTAATCCTGATGGAAGACTGCGTGTTCTGCAAGATAGTCGCAGGCAAGATTCCTGCAGCCAAGGTGTACGAGAACGAGGATGTCTTGGCGTTCCTGGACATAGCCCCTGCCACGCCGAGGAAGGGTCACGTATTGGTCATTCCAAAGGAGCATTTCTCTACAATCGCAGAGATGCCTGAAGAGGCCATACACGGGGTGTTCTCCGTGGTCAAGAAGGTCTCTTTCGCACTTATGAAGGAGTGCGACGGCGTAAATGTCATACAGAACAACGGCCAGGCATCGGGCCAGCTGGTGCCACATTTCCACGTCCATGTCATTCCTAGGCACGATAAGGACGGGGTGCATCTGGGCATCTGGGAGAGCTACAAGTACGAGGGCACGGAGATGGCCCAAGCCCGGGAAAGAATCAAAAAGCTTTTAAATGCGGACTGAACATTATTGGTAGTTTTGGCGCCGTAATTCAGTGGTAGAATGCCGGTCTCATGAGCCGGAAGTCGGGAGTTCAAACCTCTCCGGCGCCATATCTTTTTCACAGAAATCTTTAACCTTTTCGCCAAGAAGTCTATATTCTTAACTCTCGCAAGAGTTAGGGTATAGATGAATTGGCATAAGATATCAAAGGCAGAGAACAAGGGCGCTGAGAACAGAGGGTGTATTTTGCTTTTAGGAATTATTAGATATTGACAACAGTGTTGCCATGATGAAATAGGCAGTAGGACATATATATTCTAGAACCAGTGGACACGCCAAACACGCGTAGCGCTTATAAACTTCTTTTTCCATATAGATTATGGAACATGAAAACCTACAAATTCAGGCTTTATCCGAGCAAGGAAATCGAAAGCAAGATGCTTAGGACTCTTGACTTGTGCAGGTTCACTTATAATATGCTTATGGATGAGTTAGGCTCTTGGGATAATATATCAAGGTCTGAGCTGCAGACAAGGATTCGTGATTTGGAGATTTGTTATCCTGAACTTAGGGAAGTCTATTCAAAGGTTTTGCAGTATGAAAATTATAGGCT
>CAYHOW010000130.1:0-3156 GCA_964358335.1 Candidatus Woesearchaeota archaeon | reverse complement strand
GGCAATACACATAGACATGAGCGGGAGGTTCCACAACCGCGAAAAGATTGGGATAGCTTATGTCTCAGATATGAATGGGGAAAAGCATAAAGGCACAGCAATTGGTGGCAAGGTGATAAAGGCGTTGGTCAAGAGATATAGGACTGACAGGGATTTTGCGCGCCTGTATGCGATATGCATCTATTTTATCATAAGGGATGACATTGATGGTTTTAAGGAGATAATCATCTGCAATGATGAGGACTTTGATTCAGTAAAGAGATATCTGTATATCTTATTTGGAAGCAAGAGGTTAAGCAAGATAAACATACAACCGATAGATTACTATCGCAAGGTGATGGGGAAGAATGTTAAGTCCCTGGCGGACGGCAAAGCTGAGTCGTATAGGAAACGTGGCCTAAAGATCAAGAGATGGTTCAGGGGCACAAAACTTAATGTTGTCGAGATAAATTTTAAGGATATTTGCGACTGCTGGGAAATGAATGGATAAAAAGAAAAAGGTGAGGAATGACTTGTCCAACCGGATAACGCATATTTGCATATGCTGGGTAACTAACTTTTGCTAGTATTTTATGGGGTCAGCTCACCTAATATAGGGATAGGGACATACAGTTATATATACCTTTCTATTGCTTCGGCAATTCTTCTATCTATCCCGCCAGCTTCCCCAATTTATCCACGATCATCGCCATCGCCTCTGTGTCCAGGCCGCAGTAAATCTCAAGATTCTTGCGTATGTCTTCCGCTTCCTTCTTCGTGGCTTTCCGCCCGTCCATGGCTCCGTATGTCATGTAGAGGTACTTGAGGCTTGCGGTGCCGCCTTCGGCTATCTCCATGCCCTCGTAGCTCTTTCCTGTCAGCGCCGGGAGGACTGACTTGAGCGACGCGCTGCCTTCCTGCTTGGGGTTGTAGTAGCTGAAGTTCCTGAACGGGACGATGAGGTCGACCATCCTTGCTGTGGTCTCGGCTATCCATTTCCTGTGCTTTGGGAACTTCTCCGCCAATGCGTTCAGTATGCCTTTCTCGAACTGCATGTTGTAGACGACTATCGAGCCTTCGTCATGGACGGATTCTTTCAGCGCCTTTATGAACTTCTCCCTGGGGTCCTTGCTGCCTTCGGCCATGAACGAGAGATGCTCCAGCTTTGGCTTTTTGTCTTTCTTCAGGTGCAATGAGAACTGGAACGGCATCTGCTGGTAGGGCTTTGTGCCGTCGTGTATGGGGACAGCGGTGCCGAACGTCTCGAAGTCCAGGTAGTGTATGGGGTATTTTATTTGTTTGAGGAACCTTGCTATGGCTTCCTTGTCTATGTGCGGCTTCCCTGAGTGCGCGCACTGCCTCTGTATGTCATGGTGGCCTGAGAGCTGGACGTCCATGTGTATGTCCTTTATGGCGTAGATGCCCTGCTCGATTAATTCAAAAGACTTCTCTTTCCTTATGTTGTAGAGGTTGAACACGCTGTCCTTTGGCAGGAATCCCCAGCACTCCTTTACCAGCGGGCACTCGTACGGGCTGTGGCAGTTCGGGTTTATTTTTTGTTTCGGGCACTGGCTTGACTGGATTACGTTTAGCATTGCCTTGACGTTGTTCGGGATGTCTTTGAGGTTCAGTCTTTCCGTGACGTCTTCCCTGGTGAAGAGCTTCTGCAGGTTTATCTGGCCTTTCTTGACGTAGTCCGTGTTGATGTGCATGATGTGGCACTTGCTTACCTTTATTCCTGACTGCTCAAGGCAGTGTTTCTGGAACGCTATGTCGGGCAGATGCTCGTCCTTGACTTTGGCTGTGCTCTTGACTTCTATTATGTCGTAGGTTCCGTTGGTGTTTTTTATCAGGATGTCTGTTCTTGCGTAGATGCTGTCTGCTTGGAAGGCCGCCTCGAAGATGATGCCGTTGGTTTTTAGCGATGCTTTTGTCTCTTCCAAGTTCTTTTGGATGTCTTTGTCTTGGATTGCTACGCCGTTTGGGTAGAGGCTTTGGGCTAGTTTCCCTACCATCATTCCCTGGTCGAAGATGTGCTGCTGCTGCTCGTCGGGCTCGGGTATTTGCTGCTTGTCGTTGAATATTATCCATAACAGCTTCTGGCACTTGAGGCCGTTCATGTAGTTGGATTTTGAGATTGTCGGCATTTGTGGTTATTATTTAACGGTTTGGAGTTTATATTATTTCTCTAAATTTGGACCACTCGCCACTGGACATATGTGCCCGAATGATTTATATATCTCAAGATTTTTTAGGTTTAGCAGAGGCAAGGGAAAAGATTATAAGTAGTGATAGATTGCCCGAAAATTTCGGAAAAAGAGGTGGTTTTTAGACGAAACTTTTATATAGAGTTATCTTATCAAAAAATGCAAATGATTAGAGGCTTGAAAATATGAATTCAATAGCATTGGCAGGAATCATAAAGAGGGTATATCCGAAGTTTGACATGTCTACTTTTGAGAACAGGCTGAAGCTGCAGAAGATAATATACTTGATTCAGGCATACGGGATTCATCTCGGCTACACATTCTCATTGTATCATTATGGACCCTACTGCTTGGAACTGATGAAGACTGCCTATTATGTTGATAGTTTTGAGAATTCCAAAGAAGTTGGGTTTGATGATGGAAAAATTGAGGATAAGTTCAAGCTGTTCCTGAGTAAGATGGCTCCATACAAAAATGATGTGAAATGGCTCGAATGCGCTAGCACGATGCACCTTTTTGGACATTTGTATCCATATGAATCTAAAGCAGAGATAATTAAGAGAGTAAAGACTATGAAGCCAAGATATTCAGAGAATGATTTGAATAAAATCTGGGGGGAGATGAAAGAATGGCTATGAGACAATTGCAGTTAATTGTAAGGCCTACTTCTAAGATGGATGTTAATAAGAAGCTGGTCGAATTAAGGAAGAAAGATCCAATCTTTGCTTCTTTGGTTACTTCTATCTTGCTAGAAGATGCAAAGAGGAATAAGGGCGGCATATTCAAGATAAAAGCTCCGCAAAGATCTAGGGCTGCAACGCCGTTATTTAGATTCTTGTGAGATGACATCTATTCCTACGAACAGGCAAGTTGTATGGGCTTGTTGTACTCTGGACGGTAAGAATCGAAGGCAGCAGGGTGCAATGGGATGCCCTAAGCATATGTTTGTTATATTGAGTCGGTATGATTA
>CAYHOW010000129.1:1396-3181 GCA_964358335.1 Candidatus Woesearchaeota archaeon | reverse complement strand
CATTCAATGATGTTAAGATGCCAAAAACACCATAATCCTTTAATTTTCTTGCATCATCCGAAGTAATCCTTGTAAGATTAGTGTTTATCGCCACCCTTATCCCTTTCCTGCTAAAGGTATCTAGTAAAGCATAAAGTTGAGGCTTCCTCAGCAAAACTTCCCCGCCAGTAATAGCCACATTAAAAATGTCCCATTGATCTATCTTATCAGCAATATCCATGAAACGCCCTTCAGAATAACTTTGATCATTAAATCTAGTATAATTCATACAATGACCGCATTTCAAATTGCATACTTGAGTAAGTTCCAAGTATGCATGTATTGGAGCCTTAAAATCTACCATTTTATTCAAGTTAAATTGGAATTGTTGAGATAGAAGTTGTATATAAATGTTGTTATTTTTATTACTTATAAGTTGTAACTTATTTGTTAAACATTAAGTTCCTTCTGTTCATTATATTCCTTGAATCTTTTTATAGCCAAGTCAAGATAGTCCTGTTCCCTATCAATCCCAACATATTTTCTTCCTAACATAGACGCTGCAATTCCAGTAGTTCCAGAGCCGTTAAATGGGTCTAATATATAATCTCCCTTATTGGAACTGGAGGCAATTATTCGTTTAAGCAATTCCAACGGCTTTTGCGTCGGATGCCTTCCAAATGTTTTTTCAGTTTGTGGCGTTAAAGGAATATTCCAGAGGCTCCTCATTTGCCTTCCTGACGGGCTGAACTTATCGTCCCATTCCTTCATCTCCTCATAATTGAATATATGCTTTGAAGTTTTCAGTTTCCTTGCCCAGATCAAAGTTTCGTGTGCATGCGCGAAACAGCGGCAGGCCAAGTTAGGTGGAGCGTTAGGCTTGTACCAGATTATTTCATTTAGGACATGAAAGCCCAAAGATTGCAAAGCGTAGCCAACCTGATATATACTGTGTGGCGTGCCCGAGATCCAGATCGTTCCATTTGGCTTTAGCGCTTCCTTGCATGCCTTGATCCAATTGTACGTAAACTCGTAATCCTTTTCAAATCCCTTTGACTTGTCCCAATCTGCCTTGTCAACACAGACTACCTTGCCAGCCTTGCACGAAATGCCTCCATTTGAAAGGTTATAAGGAGGATCAGCAAAGACAGTAGTGATAGACTCTTTCTTTATTTTGGGGAATATCTCCATGCAGTCGCCCTTTAGAAGATGGAACCCGTCTTTCTTGAAGTATGTGAATTCTGACATTGTAATTTCTTAAGCTGTTAAGGTTTATAATTTTTGCTTTTATTTTTCGGAAATTTTCCGACGGGAAACTTGAAAATCAGAAAAACAGATGGAGCAACCATTAGAAAGTAATAAATACTAGATATAAATTGTAACCTCTATGCAATGGAAACCCAGAGGCAAGGAATCTGTAGAATCTATCAAGGAAATAAAGCTAAATAATGATGTAATTATAGGAATATTTCAAGGCTCTAAAGGCCAGAAAAAAGATTTAGATATTGTCATAAAATATAGGGATCCATCTAAGAGTAAGAATATTCGTACGCCAAAACATATACATTGGGTAATTGACCTCTTGATTAAAAAAGAGCATAATCAGGAACTAACTATGGAGTTCATTTCGTATCTAAGAAATATGTGGGATAAATTAGAGCCATTAAAGTCTAAGGAAGAACAATTAAATATTGATAAGAAGCTTTCTTCAAAAGATGTACTTGCCAAATTTAAAGAATTAGATAAATATGGCGAATACTCTACCGAATTTATAGCTTATGTTATTGAACTATTTGTTATTGAAGA
>CAYHOW010000129.1:0-1386 GCA_964358335.1 Candidatus Woesearchaeota archaeon | reverse complement strand
GAAGAAAAAACAGGCATGGAAGGGGCATTCATGTTTAAGCATTTATTTGATGCTTTGTTAGCTGAAAAAGATATTTTCTATATTGTTTCTAAAGCTACGCATAATGGAAGGCTTTAATAGTTCCTAATAACTAACTCGTTAATCTTGCCACGGCCATCGCCGTTAGAATTAATTACCCTTCTTGCCTGGACTGTATCTATCTTAAACCCATTATAGAGGTTTCTTATGAACTCAGTGTCGCTGTTGCTTTCCATCACTAAACAGCCCTTATCGGATAATTTTCTGAATACTTCTGCCAATCTCACCTGATCTTCTTCCTTGAAGTTATCCTTGGTGTAAGTTGTGAAGCTGTCCTTCTTTAATGGATGATACGGAGGATCCATATAGACAAAATCGTTCTTTTTAGCCGTATCTAATATAGACTCAAACGGCTTTGCCTTGATGTCAACATTCTGCAATACTCTGGATATTTCATTCAACTTTTCTTCCTGGACAATGTCAGGATTTGTATATTTCCCCATAGGAACATTGAAAATATTGCTTGAATTGACTCTATAGATCCCATTAAAGCAGGTCCTGTTCAAGTAAATGAACCTTGCTGCCATTTCTGTTGGGTTTGAAGGCATTAATGACCTAATCAGGTAATAGTACTCCTTACCCTTTTGCTCATGGCTATCCTTATGCTGCTTCAGCAATGTGACCAGTTCATTGAGGTTATCCTTGATTGCATTGTAAGAGCTTACTAATTCCTCATTGGTGTCTGACAGGAATACTTGCTTAGGATTGTATTTCTTTATTATATAGAATGCCACTGCGCCGCTGCCTACGAACGGCTCAAAGTACCTTTCGAACTCATTTGGGAACAATGGCTCGAACTGGCCTAACAACTGCAGCTTTCCGCCTGCCCACTTGACGAACCTCGGCACCCCTGTTTTTTCCATGCTGAAATAAGTAAAATTGAATGTTGTTTATAAAGGCTACGCGTGTTTGGCGTGACGAGTGGTTATCTCTAAAAATGATTCTTTAGGACTTTTATTAAAAGGCTGAAGCTGTGGCTTATGTCGTGTCCAAATGCCTGGGCTTAGAGTCTAAAAGCTTCAACTACCTTGCGCTCTATGATGCTGACTATGAGAAAATCATGGGTAACTTAGAAGCTGTGAGCGGGTGCGTGAGAGAGATTGTTAAGAAGATAAGTTAACGATTAGACTCTTTCAATTTCCTCAACAGGAATAACCTTCTTATCCTGATAGCTAGACAGAGATCCCCTTTCCCTTGGATTTTTAATCGTACTAGGCCACTTGACTTGCTTTATCCTTAACAGGACTGCCTCTGTCTTGTTATCGTGATAGAATTTCAGCAGGTGTGTGGGATGAAGGGCCATGTCTC
>CAYHOW010000128.1:0-3201 GCA_964358335.1 Candidatus Woesearchaeota archaeon | reverse complement strand
CCGTAAATCTTGTACTCGTGCTCTCTGACTTCAGAGTCCCATCCGTCAATGTTCCTTATATTGAATATCTTGGCTATCTTTCTCTTCCCGTCATTAGTTCCAGCCAATTTTCGATAAAAATCTTCAGACATCTTGAACTGCGCATCTATAATCTCAGAATGGAGCCTCTTCCACTTATCAGGATTGTTTTTGACGAACAGCGCCCACCTTAGTATGTGGTCGTCGTGGGTTGCGTCCCTCATAGCCTTAGCCTCCGTATCATCTTCTTTATCTCGATTATCTCAGCTTCATCGATAATGTCTGAATAGACTATCCTCAGATGCTTCGCGTCTTCCATATCCTTATCAGATTTTAAGTACTCCTCTTTGAACGCGATATTCATGTTTACAGAGCTGAACCAGACATCCAGGCCAGTCATTGGTATTTTCGTCCGGGTGCTAAGCTGGAAATTGTCCAGTTCATCCTTTGCAAACTTGACTTCCATTTCTGGGAGAGGCTTGTCCTTGACAGTGTACCTTACGCTCACGTTATCATCGAGGTAATCATATATCTCTTCAGTATCATCGGACTGCATGCAGACGAAATTATTGCTTGTCAGGTCAGCGTGCAGGCTTATCAGCTTCTCCTTGCCCATGCGCGGGATTATCATGTCTATATCTTCGGTGCCCCTGACCCTTCCTGATGCGATAGCCATGAAGCCGGAAACTATTATGTACTTGCAATGCCTGTCTACTATTTTGCAGAAAGAAGTGCAAAACTCGTCCAGAATGTTCCTGTCACCGACTCTCCTGTCCATAGCTTAGACAAATCAGTAAGGTTATAATAATATTTTGGTTTTAGTGACGCCAAATCTATGCATCTTATGCCATATGATGCGCAAGCCTTAAATAAGTCCGGCTTCTTTAATTTGTGATGGTAAACACTGTCGTGTTCACTAACCCTAACGCCAAGAGCAATGTCTTCGACAAGACAAGGGTAATGACAATAGAGAGGATAGTGGGTAGCAATGGCAAGGTCATCAGGACCCAGAAGGCCGAGGACTTGGAAGAGAGGATATCCGGCCTGCACAAGCTTAACCCAGAGAGCATAACGGTCGACGGCGGCGACGGCACCATGCTCACATTCTTCACGACGTTCGTAAAGCACTGGCCTAAGTTCAAGGAGTTTCCGCCATTCGCGATAATACCAGGCGGCACATGGAACGTCATGGCCCGGCATGCCGACATAAGCAAGAGGAAATGGAAAGAGTACCTTACAGGCATAATCAAGTCTAGGAAAGAGGACCTGTCGCTGCAGGACATTGGGCTGATCAGGGTGAGGGACAATGAATGGGCAGAGACCTACGGGTTCAGCTACGGGATGGGGCTTCCGATAACTTTATTGGAGGAATACTACACAGCCAAGTACCTTAAGGAGGCTAAGCTGGCGGCAATGATATTGCATATGGTGGGGTCGGCGATGGTTGACGGAGAGTTCTACAGGAAGTTCGCAGGCAAGCACGCAGTTAAGGTATCCAACGGCTCAGGCATAGAGAGGGAGGCGAGCGTATTAGGCCTGATGGCCCAGTCAGTTCCTTCCGTTGGCTTGCCTAAATCCCACATGTTCTACCAGGCGACGCATTCGGAGAGGTTCCATGTCCTTGGCGCCGAAATAGACATCATAGAACTGCTGATACAATCGCCCGCATTATACTTGGGCAAGATGCACCTGCTGAGCAAGCTGGGGATAATAGACCTGCAGACTGACCATTACAAGATAAGGTCGGAAGAGCCATTCAGGTATCAGGTCAACGGCGACATGAGCTACCTAGGGAAAGGCCTTGTCGCGAACGAAGTTACGTTGGAGCACGGCAAGAGGATTGACGTAATAAAATACTTAGGATAATTTTATATAGAATCTTAATTTCTTTATATCTTATGCAGAACCTGAAGATACTCAACAGCAAGGACGTCAAGAGGATAGTCAAGGAGCTGGAAGAGATTTACGGGTCGGACCTTAAGGGCGATTACGCTTTTTTCCGGAACAGCGACGGCAAGATATTCATACTTAGCAAGAAGTTCGGCGAGCTTGACGAGAAAAGCTTAAGAATAAATAACTTGGGCATGTATTTCGGGAAATTCGAGAAGGACGGGATAAGGTTGAGCATTGAGGGCGCGCAGATGGTGAACGCAAAGAAGAACATCTTCGAATTGAAGGATGCGGAGGTGCACAGCTGGATCTGCGGCGAGGACTTGGTTGTAGGCAATCAGGAACTGAAGCATTACCTGATAATGAGGAACGGCAACGACGTCTACGGCGTAGGGAAATATAAGGAAGGGAAGATAATGAACTACACGTCCAAGGACAGAAGGATCAAGTGCTCAGAGATTTAGAGTAGTCGTATGAGAACAGTACGAGCTTTTCAAGATGTTTAGGGTCCATATTTTCTATGAACCTGTTGAAGAATTTCTGGTTCATGAGCATTCCGTGGACCAGGACGGTGTCGTTATTTGAATTATAGATTATGCCCTTCATTATGTTCTGCGGGCCTTCGCCGTAGAATATTTCGCAATGCCCTAGCGCGAACCTATAATCTTTCATAATCTTTGACCTTTTCTTGAGCAAGGATTCCAAAGAAGAGTCGTCCGTAGTCACTAATTCGTCTATAGGCGACCAGATGTTAGTCAGAGTGACGTTGTTAGATTCCAAATATCCGATTCTATCGTTAAGCTTCTTCCTCAGCTCCTTCATGTAATCGCTGAAAGGAAGGAGCTGGAAGCATGATTGGAGATAGACGCCGAAAGTAGCGAAAGTCGCGCCAATCCATGACGAATTGGTTCCTGCTAATGGCGTCCCGGACATGACGCAGTTATCTACCTTGTCAGGATTGTTCAAAGTATAGACTAAGGATTTCAGGCCGCCCATGCTGTGCCCAACGAGGTTGACTTTAGGCGTCCGAGCCATCGCTACAGCCTCCTCAATCGTCTTGTAATCGTCCATAAGGAAAGTGCTGTTCCACTGCTCGATGACGCTGGAGATGAAAATGGGGGTAACATAGTCCAGCCATCTGGCTTCCTTGAACAGCATAGAAGGTACACTTAGCAATTCAGCACTGCTAACCATTATCATACAATATATGATGCAGTATATATAAATTATTTGATTTTGCGTATGTATTAAGCTCTCTCGCTAAGCAAAAATTTTCCGAGGATAAAAATATAG
>CAYHOW010000127.1:0-3271 GCA_964358335.1 Candidatus Woesearchaeota archaeon | reverse complement strand
AAAAAATCATATAACCACTAGACAAAAAGATATGTCCAGTGGTCATAGCGCTTCGTGATTCCGCTGCAAGCAACGGGGTATTGACCCATCAAGGAATAAATCCTTCAGCCTGCCTAGAAAGTGAAATCGAAAACATCTCACATGCCTAATTCTTTCTTCAGGTCTTCCAACTTGACCAGCTTGCCATGCTTCTTCTCTTCCCTAGCTTTCATAACAGCAATAAAGTCATCTTCAGTCATTATAGAATCAATATCAACCATATGCTCCTTAAGATAGTCCAAGTCTTCCCTTATCGCCTTTAATTCGGAAATCATATCTTTTGAATTCATTGCTTCTGCCATAAGATATTATCTGCACAAAATCCTATATAAATCTTTTGGTGAAAAAATGTAATTCTTTCTGTAGGATTCACAAATCTAAACAATGGTGCCGGAACTGAAGATTCTTCTTATAAATATCTGATTATACTAAGCCGACTTGGCATGAGATAGACTATATAAAAAAGGTAATATTTGTAGAGGTTATTGCCTGCCAACCAACCACCGGAAGCCTTAAATATTAGTTACCCATTAGGTAACTATATGACAGTCGAAATACCTCAGTACGGGTTGAAGGCGTACGCCTTGTTGTTCTCAAAGCACGGCACGCATGAAGAGTTCAGGCAGTCCGACTTGGAATGGATAGTCTCGGCAAGCATGAGGAAAAAAATATTCGCGTTGTTGTTGAAAAACGGCTGGATCAGGAAAAGGCAGAGGGACACCTACCAGTGCACTAGCCCGCAGGATGCAATAAGGGGGTTGTTGGAGTTCAGGATGGCAGGCTTGATAAAAACAGCCAAAAGGCCGTACGCTTTCACCCAGTTGTCATCTGTCGAGATATGGTCGGACTACGCCTATGTGCAGAGAAGCTTCGAGAAGTCGCCGTACTTCATAAAGGTATTGAGCAAGGACTTGAAGTACTGGAAGCAGTTCTTCAATGCCAATGATATGCCGAACTATGTGAAGGAAGGAGCAACCATAGGAGAGTTCGCAATATTGGTGCCAGTGAAGTCATTGTCTTATACCGAGAAGGACGGCTTGAACGTCGATAAATTAGCAGAAACAATTAAATACGCAAAGTCAAACGAAGCTTATGCGTACGCATACCAATACATCAGGAGGAAGCATAAGGCATGAACCAAGGAGTTAATTATTTTGATATAAGCAAAAAACCCATCGAAAAGGTTGAATATCCTCTCCGATTCTAGACTTGTAATGGCAGACGGATTCACTGTGACGCCCTGGGAAGTCGAAGGCAGCATAGACTACGGCAAGCTCATATCCATGTTCGGGCTTGAGCCGATAAACATAGACAAGCTCCCTGACCAGTTCAAGGACAACCTGCTTTTCAGGAGAGGCATAATATTCGCGCACAGGGACATAGGGAGGGTAATCAACGCCGTAAAGGACAAGAAGCCGTTCGCCATGATGACGGGGCTCATGCCGTCAGGCAACTTCCATTTCGGGCACAAGCTGATAGCAGACCAGATAATATTCTATCAGTCATTAGGCGCCAAGGTCTACTTGGCTGTCGCAGACATCGAGGCGTTCAGCACGAGGATACCCAACATGAAAGAGCTCAGGAAGATAGCGACTGAGCAGTACCTGGCTAATTATATCGCCCTTGGATTGGATATAAAGAGGTGCGACTTCTATTTCCAGTCGCAGAGGTCAAAGAACGGAAAGAAAGCTTGCGCATACTACAGCTTATCTAACATGCTTTCGAGGCATGCGACGTTCAACGAGTTCAGGGCGGTTTACGGAGAGATAAGCCCGGCCAAGATGAGCTCGTCATTGTTACAGGCTGCTGACATGCTGCATCCGCAGCTACCTGAGTTCGAAGGAAAGCCTATGCCGACGCTGATTCCCACCGGATTTGACCAGGAGCCACACTTGCGGTTGGCTAGGGATATCGCTTCCAGATACAAGAACTACTACTTCATGCAATTGAGTTCAACATGCAACCTATTCCTGCCAGGATTGAAAGGCGGAAAAATGTCGTCTTCTGATCCTATGAGCCATATAGCTTTATCTGAAGATATCAAAGAGGCAGCCAATAAAATAAAGAAGTACGCGTTCTCCGGAGGACAGTCAACTATCGAAGAGCACAGGAAGAAGGGCGGAAATCCGGATATAGATGTTTCGTTCCAGATGCTTAGATTCGGATTAGAGGAAGATGATGAGAAATTAGCGCAGATACATCACGAGTACAGGACCGGAAAGATGCTTACTGGGGAATTGAAGCAGTACACTGTGGAGAAGCTGACTAAGTTCCTCGAATCCCATCAGAAGAAGAGAGAGAAGGCGCTGAAAGTGGCTGAGAAGTACGTAGAAAACTTATTCTAAATTATAATCACAAGAAAGATTACAAACATTAAGTTTCGATAGCTTTTCATTCTAAAGTTCATCTTTGTAAACTCTTACTTACTAGCTATGATTTCCACTCGAAGACGCATTAGAAACATAAGTGGCATTGCTAACATTCGCAACGTAAGTGTAATTGCTTAAGTTAGAGACATAAGTGGCATTGCTAACATTCGCAACATAAGTGTAATTGCTTAAGTTAGAGACATATGTGGCATTGCTAACATTCGCAACATAAGTGTAATTGCTTAAGTTAGAAACATATGTGGCATTACTAACATTGGCAACGTAAGTGTAATTGCTTACGTTAGAAACATAAGTGGCATTAGTCATATTAGCGTTAACTCGACTATTATTGCCAGAAGTGACTGATTTAACACCATTAAATTGGGTAGTCTCTTTTTTTACTGATCCTTTCTTAATTAAGCAGTCAATTATACCTGTTTTGGCATCAATCCAAACTACAAGAGTCGATTTTGTATCCAAGTCTACAATCGTAGATTTATAGTAGTCCTTAGCAATCATCTGTGGACCGCAATCATTTACCAATGATGACAATATCTTCTTTGTATTGCTTTCACTCATATATATTGTTTTTATATCAGAATTAGGAAACGAATTCAAAAAATCCTGAATCTGAGAACTTTCGGAGATAATATCCTTAGGATCAATCTTACCCGTATCCTTAGGATCAATCTTACCCGTATTAATTGCACAACCGCCAAACAGAATTAGAATTAAAGAAGCAATAACTATTTTATTATTAGACATAAACACACCACCTCATTAAATTAAAATTATGCTACATATTTATATATATAGATAATTCTGTTGATTAGGTGACATAAGAACCATAAAAAAAAGACTTG
>CAYHOW010000126.1:0-3293 GCA_964358335.1 Candidatus Woesearchaeota archaeon | reverse complement strand
CAAGGAGGACGTGTCGGAGACCGACATATGCAAGGCCATGAGCCTGCCCGTGTCCACCGTGCACTACAACGTCCAGCACCTCCTGAAAGTCGGCCTTATAGAGAGCAAGGAGTTCAAGTGGAGCGAGAAGGGCAAGAAGGTGGACTTGTACAACGTCGCCAAGAAGCTGATAGTGATTGCACCGAAGGGGTCGTCCGAAGGCTTCATGGAGAAGCTGAAGGGGATAATGCCTGCTGCGTTGGTCGCTGTTTTAGGTTCAGCTGCTATCTATTCATACCAGAGGCTTGGGTCTGCGGTTGTTACTTCTGAGGTTGCTGATGCTGGCAGTGAGATGATGCTCAAGTCTGTCGCGCCTATGCTTGAGGCTGCTCCTGCAAGGATGATGGCTGCGGACGTTGCCCAGTCGGCTGTTACAGAGCCGAACTACGCGTTATGGTTCCTTCTGGGGTCGTTGTTCGCATTGTTCGTGATGCTGATGTACCAGTATCTGAGGGCGGCTAAGAAATAAATAATTGTTCTCCTTGTCGTAGTCGAAATTAAAGTTTTGCATTTTGGGCCTCACTCAAACTTCATCTCTTTCTTGAGCAGGCTGCTTTTCTGCAGGCTTACTGGAAGGGATTCGATACTCATCATTGAATTGTGCCTTTGGTCGCCTGCCCTGTACTTGACGTAGATGTTGTTGCTCTCAGTCCGATTGACAGATGTAACGAACACTCGTCCAGCATGCCATCTCATAAGGATCTTTTCCAATTCCATTTTTGCATAGAGGGGCTCCAGGCTCACGCTTTCAGTAGGCATGTAGCATGAGTTGAGCATCTTCAGCTTTCCGTTGTTCTTCTCCACGATATACTTAAGGTGCTCGAAAACTATTTCCGGGGCGATTATCTCGCTGCCGTCCCCGAAGATTGCCTTGTTGTCTACGAAGCCGTACCTTCTGGACTCTTTCTGCTTGCCGTTGTACTTGTATTTTTGCGTATACCCGTAGAGCGCCCTGCTTATCATGAGCTTGCTGTTCTTGGCGGACGCTTCCTTGCTGCCGGACCTTTTGGCATCAACGTCCCATTTGCAGATGATGTACTTCTGCAGGCCCAGCTGCCGGTATGGCGCAATGAGGTAAGTCTTTGAGAACAGCAGTTTCCCCTCGCTGCTTATCTTGAGCATCAGGCTCTTGTCATCGTCTACTATGAAGAGGTACTGGAACGTCAGATGGAGCTCTTCCTTGTATTCCTTTGCTGAATCAATGGCTTTTCTTGTTATCTCGTCTTCCCTTAAGGTGTCTTTGGCGTTTCTGTCAAGCACGGCGAAGAAGTCATAGTCCGAGCCCCTCTTGCCTCCTTCCTTCGCCTGGCTTCCGAAAAGGAAAAGCGCGATTATGTCGCTTTCCTTCTCCAATGTTTCGGCGATTGCCTTTACGAATTCTTCATTCATCTTCAATCTCTTCGATGCATAGTTTTGCGAAATCGAGCATCAGCGCGAACTTGTTCCCGTTCTCTCCCCTGTATGCGACTTTCCTCCTGTAATCCGACTCTTTCTGTATTAGGATGTTGTAATATCTCTCAATCTTCTCCCCGTTCTTGAACAGGCTTATGTTCTTCCTTAGCTCCATGCCCCTTTTCTCATGGTTCCCTATGACGTATGCGCTTACTTTCTTTGATAGGACTTCCTCTATTGCATTTATGCCGGCATAGAATAGTAGCTGGCCTGCGACCTTTCGGTATTCCTTGAGCTGCTTCTCTTCGCCCTTCAGGGATTTCATCTCTTCCATGATTTCCTGCGCCTTTCTCCAGAATAGTTTGCTTGCCGGTACCATGACGATGGGAAAGGCGTCAGAATATATAAACCTTCCCTTTTTTGTATCTAAAGATATAAAAACTAAATAAATTAGATTATTTTGTATCAAAATATACAAAATAAATTATAGGCTCCTATGCGTTGCAGGTTTCCGCCTAAGCATCTATTCCTGTCAGAAGTTAATAAATTCTCCGACAAAAAATCGCCGTTATTTCCGAAACTAAAAAGAAACGCTTATATAATCGGTAACCTTAAGGTTATCCTATGGGGACAAAAGCAGCCAATGGGAACAATAGCCATGTTATGGTCAATGATGATGAACTAGAAGCTAGGCGTGCTGAAGGCATAATGTGGCTGCGCGAGAATATCGGCAAGCACAAGAGGAAATGCAAGCCTTTGACTCCTGAAGAGCGTGACAGGATGGCCATGGAACTCACTCCTGAAGACGGCGAAAGGCTAGCCAGAGAGTTCGGGCTGACTGTTTAGGCGAATTCTGGCTGCAGGACAGGTATGTCGCCAAGGCCATAGAAATCAGTCCAGTTTCTTGTTATGAACAGTTCGGCTTTTGCTTTCTCAGCTAACACGTAATGCAGCCTGTCTGCGTAATGGCTCCCTTCTTTCCTCCTTGATGCCGATTCCCTGTCTTCTGAGTTTTCGTTGACGAACTCAACCTTGTTCATGCCTTTCAGCTTTGCGATGAAATCAGTCCCGTCTTCAAGATGGTTCCACTTTTTCAGCTCGTTAAGAACAAGCGAAGACATTATTATCTTGAACTCGCAGCTGAAAGTCCTCTCAAAAAGCTGCAGCGCTAGTTCGCCCAGTGGCTTGAGATTGTCTTTTCTGTCCTCAAAATAGTCCATATACACATTGGTATCGACATATATCCTCTTTTCAGCCATACCTATTTCTGGAAATTAAGGGTTAATAAGTCCTTTGAGAAAAAACTGCCGTTTTTTCCGAAAGTATATAAACGACGCTGCTGAAATCTTCTATAGCCTCTGCAATATAGGAACGTTTCTCTGTCCCATCTAAAAACACCCGTTTTCAGACCATTCAACCACAACTTTTATAAATGCCTCTTCAGTTGGTAAAAGAGATATGAAGGTCTCAGTAGTCATACCTGTATATAACGAGGAAAAGACGGTAGAAGAGCTGATAAACAAGGTAAAGAACGTCAACCTAGAGAAGGAAATAATCGTGGTCAACGACGGTTCCACAGATAAGACGTCCGAGATAATTTCTAAGATCAACGGGATAAAATATTTCAACCTGCAGCAGAACCGCGGAAAAGGTTACGCATTGAGGGAAGGCTTCAGGCAGGTCACCGGAGACGTGGTGATAATCCAGGATGCTGATTTAGAATTGAACCCTGAAGAGTATACCGAGCTCATAAAGCCTATCGTAAACAACGAGACCAAGATAGTCTACGGCTCAAGGTTCCTCACAAATCCCTTCTCGGAAAGCTTCCATGCTGCGCTAAGGCCTGTCACGCCCGCGCCCAG
>CAYHOW010000125.1:0-3318 GCA_964358335.1 Candidatus Woesearchaeota archaeon | reverse complement strand
TCTCCTTAGGCTGTATTGGCAATTGCGCCCTATGATTCTCCTGAGCAATATGTGCAAGATTGATGTACACCCTTGTCAAGTTGGCATCATGCCTTCCTATTCCCCCGTTCTGCGACCTATAGCTTGCAATCTCGCCTTCGAGCCTGGAAATATCCTTGTCAAGGAACTCTTCACTTCTCTGGTGGACAATCCTCTTCCCAGCCTTATGCTCCTTGTCATGCCTGCAGTCAATCTGGTATTCAACATCAGGATTGCTCCGGTATTCATCCCTTATCTCATAATGGCTCCCTGCCCAGCATGCGACAGCGTCAAACTCCTCGATAGGCAATTCTTCCTCAACCCTTTCACGGACAGTGACATGCCTTAGCACAGACCTTAGGCCATACTTCTTGACATTTTCAGGGCTTTTATCTAAGGCAATGGCCGCAATGGCCTTGGCCCTTTCGGCAACATAATCATCCTTCAGCCCCAATCCTTCCAGCACACCATCATCAAAATCGAAAACGTCGGGATTGCCTTCCCCGCCCTTGGTAAGCTTGTTGATCAGGTACACTTCATAAGCGTTCCTTGCCAATGTCGCCCAGTTTGCGCCCTGGACGCTTCTGGCGCTATCTTCCATAAGGCCATGCTCGAAGCCCTTGACTTCATCATAGAAGTCTGAAATCTCGTCCAAGGCATCATCAGAATCGCCTTCCCCGGGATTTGCCATGTAAAAAAGCAGGCTTTGCGGGACAAGCGTCCTGAAAGAATCACCGCGGTACATCATGTCAATCATTGCATACCCGAAAGGCACAGTGTCAAAATCCCTGTCGACCACGATAAACTTCTTGCCCTGCCTTAGGGCTTCCAAAACTTCAGGGCCTGGCATTCTCCTGATGACTGCCTGCGGCCGCAATTTATGCTCTAAGCTCATTGCACATCATCCCTCAATTCCCTGACGGCCCTATAGCTCGCAACGCTGTCGCCGATATGCCTTACAACTGCTGAATAATCTTCGCTGGGGTTTGCAATGCCTGCAACTAATCTAGCCAAGACTTCAGTCCTTAATTCCAGCCCGTAATCGTGTGCCTGCTTGCATGCATACGATATGTCCCTGCCGGACAAGTCAGCCCTTGCCTGAACCAACGCAGTAGCATCAGCATCAGGGGCATAATGGCTCCAAATTGCTCCCTGCTCTTCGGGAGAAGGCATCCCAACATAAAGCCTGTGCACGAACCTGTCAACAAATGGGCCTCTCAAGAAATGAGGATTGTTGTCAGTGCCAATCAAGTACACGCCTTCTGAAGGCCTTGACAAGACAGACTGCAAGTATCCAGTCTGGCTGTCCTTATGGCTGAGTACGCCTTTTCTCTCAACAAAAGAGCTTATCTCATCCAAGCATAGCACGCAGGGGGCCAGCTGCTTTGCCCTCTTCAGGACTCTTTCGGTGTTGTCCTTGCTCTCGCCGACCCATTTGCTTTCAAGCTCCGAACCCTTTAGCAATATGAAATTGTAGCCATACTCGCCGGCCAAGGCCTCGGCAAGAGATGTCTTTCCACAGCCCTTGGGGCCATAAAAAAGCATGACCGAGCCGTTGCTCCTTTCAACGATTGACCTAAGCAAGGACTTATGATGCTCATAGCCAGCCAAGTCGTCTAGCTTTATAGAAGGCTCAATGAACGGCATGTCGCGTATCGCAGAAGGCTTGGTCTTCTTAAGCCCATATTCCAAATCAGCGTATCCTACATCAGTCCTTCCGTCCCTTTTAGCCCTTGTAAACGCACGGTTCAAGACCTGCTTCAAGTCCCTGCCAACATAGCCATAAGTAACTTTAGCCAATTGTTCCAAGTCATTGCCTGAAACATTGAAATTATGGTCGCCCTTGCCGTCAGCATGGATTTTCAAGATTTTATATCTTCCATCCTTGTCAGGAGGCAGGAACTCTATCTCCTCAGCGATCCTTGAGCGCAGAGCCTCATCCAGTTTGTTAGGGCGGTTTGATGTCATGAATAGGAAGATGCCGTTATTGTCGGCAACACCATCCAGTTGGGACAGGAACTGGGTGAACGCCTGGTATTGCATAGGGTCAACGATTTCTCCCCTTGAAGACAAGCCGTCAACCTCGTCTATAAGGGCTATTAGCTTACCATTATGCCCTAAAGCATTCCTCAGCTCTGCAAAAACCTGCTCAGTCTGGCCCGACTTTACATACGAAGTGATGTCAAAAAATGGGATGCCCAGTTCTGAAGCCAGGACCATGGCGCCCAAGGTCTTGCCAGTGCCGGGCGGGCCGGAAAACAAGTAATTCCTTGCGCCCATCTCACTGCCGAAATCCGCAATGTTCTCTATTACTGTCCTCAAATCATCAAAGTCCTCAGCCAAAGCGGGGTGGACAAAGTAATCATCCTTGGAAACTGTTAGTTCCAAAGGCTGGAACTGGCCGGGCATTTGCGTTAAACCATTTTCCTTGTTTTTCCTAATCATTCTCTTCCTCCTAAGAACTCACATCTATAAGTTTCGCCTTTAGGGTTAATATAGGCTTTCTGCCCGCAATCAGCCTTGCACTTCCCTTTCTTTGCTATCCCATAGGCATCATGCAAGGCGCGGCAGTCATTTGGATGAATCAACGGCGAATCTATCATGCCATTCTGCTCCAAGCGCCTCACCAGCAGCAGCCCCCTCAGCTGATCCACCTGCCATGGGCTAAGAAGCTCGACATCTTTTCCCTTGCCAACGGGCATAACCAGGCTTATCCTCAAAGGCAGACTTAAGTTCCTAGCCATATCCATAATTTCTTCAGCAGCTTCATAATTTTTTGCGTATATTGCAGATGACAGCACGATATCGTAGCGTTCTCTCATCACAGCAATATTATCCAAGACACGGGGAAGCGCATCTTCGTTGGTAATTTTGCGGTACAAAGAACCGTTCGCCGCAGGCAAAGAAACCTGCACCACAACCCTCCCCCTCTTATCAGAACCCAGATCAAACAGCCCTTCAGGGACGTAAGCACCATTTGTGGCAATATGGACTAGCTTGCCTCCTGAAGTCAGCATGCCAACCAATTCAACAATGTCCTTGTGCAGGAAAGGTTCGCCCCCACCTATCTCAACAGCCCTGAAACCGTTGGCAAAGCCCATTATCTGTTCTAAGGAAAGCTCAGCTTCCCTCTCTTCCTGATAGCAGAAATCACAGCCAAGATTGCATCTGCCAGTAATGTCTATTGTTAAGGTGAGCATTGGCACAAATAATAATAGGCTCATATATAAGCCTTACTATTATTTGTACGTATTCAGCTTTCTGAAGTGAATTGAACTTATATTCTGCAGAAGCGAAAAA
>CAYHOW010000124.1:0-3336 GCA_964358335.1 Candidatus Woesearchaeota archaeon | reverse complement strand
ACAAAGAATCAGAGCATTCACTAAAAAGTGGTTAATGTGGCTCGGAGATACTGATGCCTTTGATAAGTTATTTAAAGCCCTAAAGCAAGGGAAATGGTATGGACGAGGACGAGCTGATAAATATAGCGGATTCCACTTTAAGGAAGTTCCCCTACAGCATAGAGAAGCCTGTTTTCGAGGTGATGGGGAAGAGGAAGTTCATTAGATATCTCAAGGATGTTTCTTTAGAGATAGATCCTGAGAAGACTCCGTCGTTCGTGGCGCACCTGCCTGACGGCGAATTGGTTGTTTTCTGCAAAGAGATAATAGACAGGATGATATCGAAGAAAACTCAGAGGGGGCAGAGAAGTTTCGTCGAGGCTATAACCGTGCACGAATTGTTCCACATCTGGAACCGCCACAGGTGCATAACTTCTGAAGAGGCGATACTTTCCGAGAAAGAGGTCCATAGGGAGATCAGGAAGAAGTATCCTCGATTGGCGAAAGTCCTGGACGAGTACTGAAGAATTTTAGATGTTAAAAGTTATCCTTAAATGAAGGAAAATTTTAGATAAAAGTGTCCTTGAATAAAGGAAAACTTTATATAATAGTTGATGCCTATATATTGATATGAACCCGAAAGAAGTAGAGCAGTACCTGATAGATTTCCAGAAGAAGGATTTCATAAGATTAGTAAGCAGGGATTTGAAGGTGCCTTCTGGAAAAAAGATAAATGCGATAATTGGGCCCAGGAGGGCGGGAAAGACTTTTTATCTGCACCAGATAATGCATGAGATAGTAAATGCGGGAAGACAAAAAGAGGATATAATATATCTTAATTTTGAGAACACAAGATTGTTTGAAGTGAAGTTTAAAGAGATAAGGGAAATAATAGATATGCATAAGAGGCTATTCCCTAAATCCAAGAACCCAATATTATTCCTGGACGAGCCGCAGAATGTGGAGAACTGGGAGAAGGCAGTAAGGGAATTGCATGATGACGGGCATACGATATTCATCTCTGGCTCGTCTTCGAAACTGTTAAGTAAGGAGATTGCCACTTCGTTAAGGGGGAGGAGCTTGAGCTATTTGCTATTGCCATTCTCATTCAAGGAGTTCCTAAATCTAAGAGGAATCACTGCATCTAAACTGATAAGCTCAGAAGAGAAGGCCAAGATTCTGAAATTGCTTGATGAATACCTTGAATTTGGAGGATTCCCCGAAGTTGTACTTGAACAGGATAAGGATACAAAGCTTAAGATATTAGAGAGCTACTTTGATCTCACAGTATACAAGGATATTGTTGAAAGGCACAGGATAAAGGATTCTATGCTCATAAAATGGCTTATAAAATCAATAGCCACAAGCTACACCAAAGAGATTAGCGTAAACAAGATATATGATACGCTGAAGTCTCAGGGAAGGAAAACATCAAAAGACGAGCTGTACACTTATGCATCCCTATTGAATGACTCCCTTTTTGCACTATATCTTCCTAAATTCAGCTGGTCTGTTCGGAAGAGGGAGCCTGTGAATAAGGTATTTGTATGCGATACCGGCTTCATTAAATTAGTAGAGATAGGAAAAGACGTGGGCAAGAAGATGGAGAATGCCTTTTACTTGGAGATGTTAAGGAGAAAGAAGCCATTGGTGGAATATTATTTCTGGAAGAATGCCAAGCAGGAAGAAGTTGACTTTGTTATTAAGGAAGGGACGAAAGTTACGCAACTGGTTCAGGTGAGCAAAGGCGTGGGCGACATGGAAACAAAGGAGAGGGAAATAAGGTCGCTGCTCAAGGCAAGCAAGGATCTGAAATGCAATGAGATAACAATAATAACTGAAAATTATGAGGCAGAAGAAAAGGCTGAATGGCGAAAAATTAAAGGAAAAATAAGATATGTTCCGCTTTGGAAATGGCTGCTGATGGAGCATTGAGGAAAAAGCAGATGGCAAAAATGTTGCGATTATTGCACATAAAGCGCCGCAGCTTTGCATTGGAAGTCTTGCTCAAGGGCAATAGTTGGAAACAGGCATTCAAGGAAGATTGGAGAAAAAGGAAAGCATGGCAACCTAGATGGGAATATGTTCTTGAGTGAATAGTAAAATGGCAAAAGTCAAAGAAATAAAGGCGAACGAGATAATAGTCAAGTCCAACCTGCCGGATGCGGACTACGTCATAAACCCTTATGTCGGCTGCACGCACTCGTGCCTGTACTGCTATGCAAGGTTCATGAAAAGGTTTACGGGCCATACCGAGCCATGGGGGAAGTTCATAGACATAAAAGTGAACGCTCCCGGACTTATTCCGGCTGAGACCTCAAAATACAGGGGCAAATCGATTTTCCTGTCATCGGTCACGGATGCCTACCAGCCTCTCGAGAGAAAGTACCAGCTTACAAGGAAGATATTGTGGAAGCTAATCCCCATGCAGCCAGATCTAAGCATCTTGACAAAGTCAGACTTGGTTCTGCGCGACATTGACCTACTGAAGCAATTCAAAGGATGCGAAGTAGGATTTACCATAACGACTTTGGACGACAATATCAGGAAAGAGACAGAACCGTTCACGTCGCCTATAGGTAACAGGATAAAAGCTCTTGAGAAGCTGAAGCATGAAGGCATCAAGACTTATGTCTTCATAGGGCCAATACTGCCTTTCCTTACCGACTGGAAAGAGATAATCCTAAATACCAAGCACTGCTCGGACTTCTATATGTTTGAGAATCTGAACGTCAGCGGCACGATATGGGACTCTGTAAAGAAATGGCTGAAAGATAAGCATCCTGACCTATTGGAAAGATACGAGGCAATCTATTTCTCAAGGAACAATTATTGGGATGAGGTAGAAGCAGAAATAAGGCAGTTCTGCAAGCAGCATAAAATAGACAACAAAATATATTTCCATCATGGAAAGAAGAGTTAGGGTGTTATTTCTTTTTTCAATATCTTAACGATTTCCTCGCCACACTTGTCCCAGAATTCAAGTATGTCTTCAGCCTGTGACAATGACGCCCTGAATCCTCTGTAATTAAGGTCGTGCCTTATCTTCTTGAACCTGTCAAGGGAATTCAGCTTCAACTTGTCCTTTATGCCAAGCTCTTTCAATGTTTCAAGGCTGATCTCGTGGATGGAAGGCTCGTAGCCCAAAATCCACCATTTCGCATCGCCGAGCATCCTTATTGACTCATACATTTCCCTGAAAATCAATGTTGCCGAATCGTCATTGAGCCTGATTGTCTTAACGACTTTCGCGTTAGTTTCAGCAGAATATATCATCGACCTGAACTTTTCGGCGTCCATCTGTCGGTTCCTTATTATTCCAGCCTTGAGCCAAATCGCTATCAGTTCATTCTTCAT
>CAYHOW010000123.1:0-3377 GCA_964358335.1 Candidatus Woesearchaeota archaeon | reverse complement strand
GCCAAACATACTTTTAATCATGTCGATAAATTTAGCTAAGAAATTTTGATTGCCAGATTCCATGAACTGTCTTTCGGGCTCTTTGGATTGCCTCTCGTCTCCACTATCAAAAGGCAGGCTTTCAAAATCAGCCTCCCGCTGGTAATCAGGCTTCCCCCTAACTTCAGTCTGCACCTCCTTGCCTATTTTCCGTTCATATTTTTGGGCGACATCCACCAATGTCTTCAACGACTCCTTAGAGCATCCCCCGCCGGCAGGCCTTCCTGATTCAGTCTTGCCCATCAGGGCGATATCTGGATGAGACATGGTAAATTGCTCGCAATTAGTTGCACCAGTGTTATAAATAGAGACTCTTTTCAGCTTTTGCAGGTTGTCAAGGCACGACAAATCTCCTGCAATGTCCGGATTTCCCGGGTACTCATCTGCTATTCCCAGCTCTTCAAGATTGGCCAGCTTGCTAAATGCGCAAATATCGCCTCTGACATTAGTGCCGCTGACATAAACTGCTTTTAGGTTCGGCATATTGGCAAAAACAGACAAGTCGCCTGAAACTTGGGTATGTGTCATGGCAAAAGTGTCTAGCTTAGCCAAGCCCCTTAGGCATGAGATGTCTCCTGTTATGTTCGGGTTAAAGGCAAGCTTCAAGCTTCTTAGCTTAGTGGCCTCGGCTAGCGAGCAGATATCGCCGTAAACCTCCGGATTGGAGTAAAGGCTAAAGACCTCCAGATTTTTAAGATTTTTCAGGTTAGCAATATCACCTTTAATTGTCCTGTCAGTCGCATCCATATACTGCAGGCAGGCTAAATCCTTGAGCTGGCTTACATCCTTAAGCAAATCTATATTATCTATCTGAAGAAAATCCTCATCGGTATAAAGCATTTGATAATCGTTATGCACAGAAGTGGTCAGGCCGCCCGAAGAACAGGGGGAAAGTTCCGCAAGGGCAATGAAAGCATTTGAAATGCCTAATATTAAAATAATGCAAACCAAGAACAGCCTCTTTTTAGTTCCCATAGTATTGAAATATGGCTGTAATTATATATTCTTTGCTCTTTTCTAAGTCAACAACAAAAGGCCAAAACAATCCCTCAAAAGGCCAGTGGACACGACAAACGCGCGCAGGGTTTATAAACAAACTTATTATTTCTATAATTTCAAATGTACAGCATAAAAGGCTTCACCCCGAGATTGTACCAGGAGACCATCCTGCACACAGCCACGATGAAGAACGTTCTGGTAGTGTTGCCTACAGGCATGGGCAAGACAAAGACGGCGATGCTGATAGCCATCCACAGATTGAACAACTATCCCAACTCAAAAGTATTTTTCCTGACTCCCACAAAGCCGCTGGCGTCGCAGATATGCGAGGAGTTCAAGAAGAATACGACTATAGATGAGGACAAGATTGTGCTGTTCACCGGCACGGTGTCTCCAGAGAAAAGGGAGGAGATGTGGAAGGACGCGACAGTCGTAGTCTCCACTCCGCAGACGGCAGCGAACGATTTGGTGAACAGCAGGATCAGCGTCAAGGATGTCAGCTGCTTGGTCATAGACGAGGCGCATCTCGCAGTAGGCGATTACGATTACAATTTCGTGGCTAAGCAGTACCACAAATTGGCTAACTATCCGAAGATAATAGCGCTGACAGCATCGCCAGGCTCGGACTTGGCGAAGATAGCCGAGGTGTGCACCAACCTCCACATTGAGGAGATAGAGGTTAGGACTTCTGACGATCCAGACGTCAAGCCTTACGTGCAGGAATTGGACATCGAGTACGTCCTAGTCGACCTGCCCGAGAGCTTCAAGGACGTGAAGAAATATTTGGCTGACTGCCTGAAGACAAAGATGAATAAAATCAAGGAGTTCGGCTACGCTGCTTCCGGCCACAATCCGTCAAAGACGGAGCTGCTGGGCATACAGAGGGAGCTGCAGAAGAAGATAGCGACGGGCGAGAAGGATTTCACCATCTGGGGAGCCATATCCATGGTGGCAGAAGCAATCAAGGTCCAGTACGCTATTGAATTATTGGAGACGCAGGGGATTTCAGCATTGGACACTTACATCACAAAAATTTTCGAGGAGGCGGGAAAGGCGAAGTCCAAGGCAACGAAGAACTTGGCGATGGACATCAATTTCAAGTCCGCATACGTCAAGGCGAAGCATCTTGTAGAGGAGGACATCGAGCATCCGAAGCTGACGAAGCTGAAAGAGATAGTCGCAGCAGAAATAAAAAAGAAGGAAGACGCTAAAGTTATAGTCTTCACCCAGTACAGGGAATCGGCAACTAAACTTGCGAAGGAGCTTAACAATCTCGAGAAAGTAAAGGCAAATATTTTCGTGGGCCAGACAAAGAAAGGCGGCACAGGCATGTCGCAGAAGGAGCAGATAGAGATGCTTGACAGGTTCAGGGAAGGCGAGTTCAACACCATTTTAATGACATCTGTTGGCGAGCTAGGCTTGGACATTCCGTCAGTTGACTTGGTCACTTTCTACGAGCCAGTGCCTTCGGCCATAAGGCAGATACAGAGAATGGGCAGGACGGCGAGGCACGAGAAGGGCTCGGTGAAAATTTTAGTTACAAAGAACACGATAGACGAGGCGTACAGGTGGACAGCCCATCATAAAGAGAAGAGGATGTACAGCACTTTGAAGGATATCAAGGACAAGCTTAAATCAGATTTCCTGAAACCCAATCAGCCGACGCTTAACGATTTCGGCGAGCAGAAAGAGGACGTGATGATGTACGTGGATGCTAGGGAGAAGGGGACCAATCTAGTCAAGGAGCTGGTGGAGAAAGGGGTGAAAGTCAAGCTGCAGAACCTGCTCACTGCTGATTTTGTGGTTTCCGAGACGATAGGCATCGAAAGGAAAACGAAGGCCGATTTCGTCAACTCGATTATCGACAAGAGGATCCTCAGCCAGGTGAAGGAGCTGAAAAATAATTTTGCCTACCCTCTGCTATTGATAGAGGGCATGGAAGACATCTACTCGATACGCAACATCCATCCCAACGCTATAAGGGGCATGATGGCGACCATAGCGCTGTCTTTCGGCGTCCCGATAATACACACGAAAGATTACAAGGACACCGTGGAGTTCCTGACATTGGTAGCGAAGAAGGCGCAGGAAGAGGGGAAGAAGGAGTTCAGCCTGAGGCAGGACAGGAAGCCTCTGACGACTAAGGAATTGCAGGAGTTCATCGTCGAGTCGCTGCCCGGAGTAGGGCCTACGTTGGCGAAATCGTTGCTGAAGGAACTTAAATCAGTGAAGAACGTAATCAATGCCGAAGTTGATTCGCTTAAGAACGTCGACAAGATAGGCGGCAAGAAGGCAGAGGAGATAAAGAGGGTTGTTGAAGAGGAGTACAGGGAGTTCTA
>CAYHOW010000122.1:0-3410 GCA_964358335.1 Candidatus Woesearchaeota archaeon | reverse complement strand
GGGGGCGAGATGTTAATTTTGCTTTCTATTTATAAAGGAAATTCAGAAACTCAAGTTATTTTATTGTTTAACAATTCCTTAGCGAAAAGGTTAAATACAATTCCGTATTCTAAATCAATATGCAAAAGAGGGGCCAGATTTGGATTTCTGCAGTTCTGTACATGGCTTTAGGCGTGGTAGTCTTAACCATAATCCTGGCGGCAGGCGTTCCGCTCGTGCAGAAGATGAAGGACAAGAATACGGTCACCCAGACAAAGAACATGTTCTTCGTATTGGATGAGAACGTCAGAGGGGTCCTCAACGAAGGCCCTGGCGCGAAGAGATACCTGTCGCCGTTCGAGATAAGGGCGGGCGAGTTCTACGTTGACGCTGACAACGACAAGCTGACATGGAACATCACCACTACGGCGAAGCTTATAGAGCCTGGGATTGAGATGTCAGAGGGCGCTGTCAAGATGCAGAACTATGAGACTCTGTTAGCTGACGAGTATATAATGAACCTGAAGCTCGACTATGCTGCCACAGCGAAATTAAGCCTGGTCTCGGACTTCCAGAACCCGTTCGCCGGAGTCTACAGCCTGTCGATAAAGAATACTGGCACTTACACCGATGATGCCCAGCCCCCTGCGAACAGGCCCATAGTTGAAATAACAATCGCCGGCTAAGCGAAACCTATTTAAGCTTTCTTTCTTTAAGTTATAGTGTCGAAAAAGTGGTGAATTATGGCTGAAGATGCTAGTAAGGAGAAGGCTAAGGAGAAGCTGAAGAAAGAGGACGTCACTGCGAAGT
Source organism: Candidatus Woesearchaeota archaeon (assembly GCA_964358335.1). Taxonomy (GTDB): domain Archaea; phylum Nanobdellota; class Nanobdellia; order SCGC-AAA011-G17; family GW2011-AR17; genus CAYHOW01. The sequence continues at coordinate 2,621 of CAYHOW010000122.1, read as the reverse complement.
ACGAGCCGATGTTCAGGATTTCTTTCCCTGAGACCATAGCCAAGTTGCCTGAACCCAAGGATTTGTCTACTATAGATGTCAGGTACACGGTGATAGAGCCTTTCGTCAAGATTCACATCTACTGGTCCGCTAAGGACAACGAGCTTCTTTATGATGTCGAGGAGCCGCCATTGGCTCAGGAAGAGGAGAAGATTCTTGCTTCGCTGAGGGAAGGCCTTAACGAATTGATCAACATAAGTTTCATAAATATCGAGACAGAAGAGAAGATAATAGAGTTCTTGGAGAAGAACGTAAGGATCCTCATCGACGAGTTCGCGCTGAAGATAACCAAGGAGCAGTTCATCAAGTACATGTATTACCTCTACAGGGACTTCATCGGCATGGACAGGCTAGAGCCTCTGCTGAGGGATTATTTCATAGAGGATATCGAGTGCAACGGGTTCGAGACTCCCATCTACATAGTGCACAGGAAGTACCAGAACCTGAAGACAAACGTGATTTTCCCTAGGGGGCCGTCGCTGCCAAGTTTCGTCGAGAAGCTTGCGCAGAAATGCAACCAGTACGTGTCGTATGCCAATCCTTTGTTGGACGGCGTACTTCCCGACGGGAGTCGTGTGAATTCAACATACACAGAAGATGTTTCCTCGAGGGGACCTACGATAACGATTCGAAAATTTACTCGCGATCCATGGACCCCGATAAGGCTGATGGAGTTCAAGACCGTGTCCCCTGAAATCCTCGCTTACTTGTGGCTGCTTATAGAGCACAGGTCTAACATGCTGGTTCTGGGCGGCACAGGCTCGGGAAAGACATCGTTCCTTAACTGCCTGGCATTCTTCATACCTCCTGCAGCAAGAGTTGTCAGTATAGAGGACACGAGGGAACTGCAGCTGAGGCATGAGAATTGGCTACCTTCAGTATCAAGGAAAGGCGTGGGCTCGACAAACCTTGTGGGGCAGGCGCACGGTGAGGTCTCATTGTTCGACTTATTGAAGGAGAGCATGAGGCAGAGGCCCGACTATATCATTGTGGGAGAGATAAGGGGTCAGGAAGCGTTCGTACTGTTCCAGGCAATGGCGTCCGGCCACCCTTCGTACGCGACGATGCACGCAGAGTCGGTGGAGACATTGATAAACAGATTGACGACGCCGCCGATAAGCCTGTCGCTATCGCTGGTAGAGATTCTTGACGCAGTGTGCATCATGATTCCCGCAAGAGTGCACGACAAGGAGCTGAGGAAGCTGAGGCAGGTGACGGAGATTGTCAGCACCGCTGGCGGCAACGTGGTCACCAACACGCCGTTCATCTGGGAGCCTTCCGAGGACAAGTTCAAGTTCAAGACGTCAAGCAAGATTTTCGAGAAGATAATGAAGAGGACAGGCATGACCTGGCCTCAGATGCTGAAGGAGTTCAAGAGAAGGACAGAGTTATTGATGGCGATGTACAGGGCCAAGCAGTTTGAGCTTGCCGAAGTCCAGGACGTCATACACGAATATTACAAGGCTCCTGACGCAGTTCTAAAGAGGTATGGGATTAAGATCTGAGACCATGACATTAGACCTAATCAAGCAGAATGCGAAATCGCTTATTGAGGCTATTTATACTTACGACAGGCTGACATTGCAGAACGGTGACAAGAAAGAGATAGAGAAGGCGAGGTCTTACATCCGCTCTGTCTTGGAGAGCATCAAGAAGGCGGCTGAAGAGGAAAGGAAGCTCATCTGAAAATGGCAGAGGACGGAAAGTTGATAGCGAAGAGGATAGGCGACGTAGCCGACGAGATATTCGCTTACAAGGAGAACAAGAGGAAGATACTGGGCGGCCTCTCGAAGCTTGACGGCGATTTGGGTTCTAAGCTTATTTCGCAGGCAGATTACGACAAGGGCAGGCAGAAATATCTTCAGGGCAAGACCCAGGAGGAGGTCATAAGGTCTCACGACATCTATCTGAGCCAGCTGTTCGACGAGATAGTCAAGGAGGCGGACAAGGCCCTTATGCTCTATGACCTTTCTGAGGTCGGTGCTGACCCGAATGTCCATATGGTCGTCGGCAAGGACAGGTTGCAGGGCTTGGGCATGAAGGAGAAGGAGCAGTTCATGAAGGATGTCAATATCGACAGGTATTTCATGGACCTTTACCTGAAGAGGAAGAAGAAAAGGAAAGAGACGGAAGTTAGGGTGGAGTACGAGCTTTACCGGCCTACTGAGTTCGGCGCTTACGCAAACAGGCTGTTCGAGAAATATACGGAGATTCTTGTCAAGAAATATCCCGAGCTGTTCGAATCGTTATATAATTCACTTAGGTTGTCTGGCATGAAAGTCTTGTCCAAGACATACATCAGCATAATCATGCTTGTGGGCTGCATGAGCTTCTTGGGCTCTGCATTGTTCCTTTCGCTTGTATGGAAGCATCCGGTGATTGCCGTGCAGGCCGTTAGGGGGATTTCCGTAGGTATCCTGGGCGGCATAATCGGCATGGTCGTGGCTTACATGTACCCGTCGAGCCTTGCGGGCCAGAGGGAGAAGGAGATAAGGTCCGACCTTCCTTTCTTGATAATCCACTTGGCTTCGGTGGCCGGCTCCGGCGCGAAGCCCATCTCGATGTTCAAGACCGTCCTGTCG
>CAYHOW010000121.1:0-3541 GCA_964358335.1 Candidatus Woesearchaeota archaeon | reverse complement strand
CGGCATTCAGCGCCCTCGAAGACCCCAAGTCAATCTCAAGCACCTTGTGCGTCAAGCCCTTCTCGACGAAGTCAAGCTTTACGCCGTAGCTTGTGTCCAAGCCTGTGTCGATTGCGTTTGCAGTATCAAAGCCCGCCAATGTCTCCGCCCCAATCAACTGCGACCATGCGACGGACGTTGCGCCTAAAATCAGTATCAGCAACAAGGCAAGGTTCCTCTTCTCGCCAAGCTTGTTCATCATACCCCTTTTACCGAATATCATCTTCTAACCCCCAAATTCCGCCCGGAGTTCAGCCCCCAGGCTACTAGTGTCTTCAGCCATGAGAAGCGATATAGCCTATACTGCCTCATGTCCAACCCCTCAATTCCCATCAAGGGTGCGTCATGCGAAAAAGGCGCACTTTAGTCTTATTGTAGCTATGCCGTTATCCAAGAAATCACTGTATGGTTGCCTTTTGTTTTTCCCAAGCACCAAGCCCCCAGCCAGATGCAGGAAAAATGTCGCTGAAACTATTAAAAGCCATACTTCTATTTAAACACTTAGTTCCTAAAATATATATTCCAGAAACGTGAAATCACTTTTTAGTCAAGACAGCAAAATAAACTTCAAAGTGATTACAGATAATTTTACAGAAAGCAATCATTCCGGCAAAATGAAGCGTTCCGCAATTAGCCAGAACCATCTGAAATTGACTGCAGAAATATGGAAGGAACGCCCCGCTTTATAAATAAGTGGAAAAAACTGAATCGGCATCACAAGGCTTAAATAATTCTAAAATATAGTCACATCCATGGCATTGCTGAAGATAAGGAGGACAAAGCTTGAAGACTACTGCCAAAGCATGCCGCAGTTCGGTAATTTCCTGAAAAGCTTCTTCCAGCCTATACGCGAATACACCGAATGGAACCAGTGCTACTTCCTCTATATGGACTCGATAGCCGAAGGCATAAGAAGCCCGGAATATGCGAACAAGTTCAATCTCAAGCCGGAAGATTTCAAGACGCACCATCAGGACCTCATGGACGCGTTCATAAGCATAGTCAAGGTCGACCCGACAAGGAAGCAGCACTACTGAAAAACATAACTTCCCGCCTGGAAAGCCACAGCCACAATAAGGGCTATGAAGAAAGCATATTCGAGAAACCCAGACGTCCTTATGAAGCCTCTGAATGTCTTATCGAAGAATGGGTGAAACAATCTCACGCCCTCAGGAGTCAGCATGTCCAGCACAAGGTGCGACATGTAGCCGAGGAATGCCGCCATCCCCAAAATAAAATATCCTAACGAATATAACAGGGCGAACAATCCCAAAGCGGGGAACACAGTATGGACGAACCCCCTGTGCCCGAAAACCACGTTCAATAGCGATGAAACTATCCTGTGCCTCCTCCCTATCCTGCTCCTGGGCATGTCTATGTCGGGAAGCACCGAGCATAACACGAAAACGCCGAAGAACAGAATCTCATCTTCAAAAGTGTAGAAGCTCAAAATCAATAAAGAACAGAATATGCCGAACAGAACGTGAGTCCTGAACATCATTTTAGAAGTTCAACAATTTCTTTAGGGTTGGAGTCGCGGACGGAAACAGCCGACATCTCGAGCCTGTCGAACATCTCGTTCCTGTTGACCCTGCCGACGACCTCTACCTGCGCAAGCATCATCCTCTCCTTGGCCTCCCTGAACTTCTCCAAGTTGTTCTGCAATACAGAGGCATCGTCAACCTTCAGCACGCTGTTCGCAGCGTCCCGGAAGAACACAACCCTTATGTTGTCAGTCCCGTCATCGAGGAAAATGTTGACTATAGGCACAGCCTTCGGCACAACAGGCCCGTGCTCCGCGCAGGCATTGGACTCGGAAACCTTCTTGCTGCACTGGGGGCACGCGTTGTAGAACTTCGGCTCGAACAGGTTGACCAGAGTCCCCCGGACCTTAGCGAAGTCGCCCTCCTTCAGGTCGGCTATCGCCTTGAGCCCCACAGACTGGACGCCCTCGCTGCCGCCTGCCTTGACATCCCCCACCGAGACGCCTTCAGGATTGACGTCCAAGGCGCAGCCTCCGCCCATATGGACCTCCTTGAACCCGTTGTTGTCCTTGACGTAAGCGTTCTTAACGAGCACGACGACGTCTTCCTTGACCTTGCCGTCGTCTATCATCCTTATCAGCTTCTCGTCCCAGATGACCACCCTTATCCTGCCAGTCTCGTCGCCAATCATGAACGACCCAATCCTGCCCTCGCGCCCGTTCTTGCTGAACGTCCTTGTATCATAGACTTTCAATACCTTGCCTGCGACCTCGATGTTGCGCATCATGGGAACAACGTCGCCGACCTTGTACCTTCTCGCCTTCTGCAGGGAATCGTACAGGTTGACGCCGCACTCGTTGGCCACTATGTGGGCGGCGCCTTCCCTGGAAATCAGGTCGGAAAGCTTAGACATCTTGTCCTTGACCCTGGCATCTATCTCTCCGTCAGAAAGACCTTTCGCCTCTTTTATCCTCGATACTATCTGGTCGTAAGTGAATCCTATCATTTCGAAAGTAATGGAAGAAGAAAGGGTATATAAAGATTTAGAAAAAATAAAAGATGTTTCCTAGGCAAGGCCCCTTATCCAGTCCCGGATCTTGTCCCTTATGGTGCCCCTGCTCGGGCCGCAGTCCCTGCTGCAGATGCCGGCGTCCTCGTTGGGGTCGCACACGCCGTCGCCGCAGACAGGAGATGACGAATGTACCTCGGGAGAAGGCGGAACCTCGGGAGCTTCATCCCCAGACACGACATCCGAAGGCATCACGCCCTCTTCAGCAGGCTTAACGCACGCGCCATCCTCACAGCCCAAATCGCACCTGTGGGTAGTGTCAAGCATCGCCTCGGTGCCAACGCCGTCAATGGTCGTCGTCTTATGGCAGCTCGCCTCCATCAGGCTGAACTCGTCGTTGCAGATGTCCTCTGAATAGCCGTTGGCGACGTAATCCATATCGTACAATGTCGCCCTGCCCTTGACGTAGATGTCGCCATCGTCGCTGTCCTGGCACATCATCGGCTGGGACACCTGCTCGTCATTGAACGCAACGCACACGCCAGACTTACAGCCGTTGACGCACGCTATCCTCTCCTTGGCAGGCACGCCGTCAAGGCAAGTGTACTCAATGACGCCCATATCATCATCACACTCGTCAACATACCTTGAAGCAGGAGTCGTAACCACGCCGCCGGCCGAAGCATCGTTGCCATCGCTGTCAACGCAGTCCCGGTCGCATGCGCCGTCCATGCACGCCACCTCGCAGCCGAAAACCCTCCTTAAAGGAACGCCTTCCGAACAGTAGTACTCAGTAACCTGGCTCTCGCCCATGCAGGAGTCGTAGAATGTCTCGCCAGCGCTGGTCGCGGCCATGCCTTGGACATACTTGTCGTCGCCGTCAGAATCCCTGCATCTGGGCGCAAGGCCTTCAGGGGCCAGGCATCTGCCGTCCAAGCAGCCGGATTCGCATGCCTTCCTCTCAGACATCCTTATGCCATCGCAATAGAACTCCTCTAATGAACCTGCC
>CAYHOW010000120.1:0-3576 GCA_964358335.1 Candidatus Woesearchaeota archaeon | reverse complement strand
GCTGATTATCTGAAGTTCCTGAACGAGGTTTTGCGGCCTGGGCCTATGCCCGGCTGGGCGACCGAGAACAGGCAGATCTTGATATCGAACAGTTTCATACTGAGGGACTTCTCTGTTGGCGGGAACGTGACGCCGACGATGATAATCCCGCCACAGGCCGGCCACCATTCGAACATAGCAGATTACGGCGAGGGTCAGAGCCTGGCAGAATGCCTCCTCAATAACGGCAAGGCATCAGTGTACGTACCCGAGTGGCAGGGCGCAACGCAGAAACGAAAAAACGAGACCATAGATGATTTCATCTCCGTCATGGACAGGATGGTCATAGCTTCTGGCAACAAGGTGAACATGATAGGCCTGTGCCAGGGCGGCTGGCAGTCTGCGATATACGCTTCCTTATTCCCGGAGAAGGTAAACGCATTGGTAGTAGCAGCTGCGCCGATAGACTTCAGGGTCGGCAACGGCAAGATACAGTCCTACGTCGACCAGTACCCTATGTCATTCTATGAATATCTCGTTAATCTAGGCGGCGGCAACATGAGAGGCAATTTAATGGTCACAGGGTTCAAGATGCTGAACCCGTACGACAGGTTCGTCAAGGACTATTGTGACCTTTACGACAACATCAACGACGAGAAGTATCTCGAGAGGTACAGGAAGTTCAGGGACTGGTACGAGTGGACGCAGGACCTGCCGGGCAAATTCTACCTTCAAGTCGTCAGGGAGCTGTTCAAGGAAAACAAATTAATCAAGGGCGAGCTTGAAATACTGGGCAGGACAGTAGATTTAAGAAACATAGACTGCCCCCTCTACCTCATAGCCGGCGAGAAGGACGACATAACACTTCCCGAGCAGGTGTTCGGCATGGGGAAGTATGTCAGCTCAAAATCGATAGAGAAAATGGTAGTCCCGGCGGGCCACATAGGCGTGTTCATGGGATCGAAGATTCTGAAGGAATGGTGGCCGAAAATCATCAATAAAATGTAGTCCTGAGGCTTAAAAACACTAAAACCAAAGCTTAAATACAAAGACGGTGCTATAGTGGTGAAAATGGCAGACGGCAAAATCTACATAATAGGAGTGCCCGAGAATGGGGTGGACGAGCTAGATTCAGGTTTGATTAAGCTTGGCGTGGAGACAGAGAGGATAGAGCTTCCTGACAGCATAGCCGAGAAAACCATGATACCTCTAAAGAAGATGTCCAGGTGGGGCGCTAAATCGTTCACAGGCAAGACCCCTGTCGTCGTCAACGGCTCAGGCAACTACCATCATCTCACTTACGGGATATGCAGCAGCATTCCCGAGCAGTTCGGCTACATCCATTTCGACAGGCACGATGACCTTGGCGGAGCTACGCAGGGCTATGTCACCATGGCGGCTTTCGTAACGCCGATGATGTTCAACACGAGCGCAGAAGACTATATGATGGTAGGCTCGTACCACGACGGAAGCAAGTCTATAGGCTTCAGGTCTATAGATGATTGGGAAAGGCGCCTTCCGGGCCTTTTGGAGCAATTGCCTGGTGATGTCTATGTCTCTGTGGACCTTGACGTTCTGGACCCGGAGAAGTTCTATTCTGGCTACGATTGCGGCACTATGCAGCCATCTCAGCTTATGAGCGCCCTGGAGATGATTGGGGAGAAGAAAGTGGTCGTAGGCGGTGACATATGCGGCTACATAGGCAGCTCCTCAGGCAGGCTGCTGGAAGATTCCAAGAGAATCTCTTTGGAGACCATTCTTAAACTCAGGGACATGGCTTATAAGCCTTAAAATGACCATTTATAAGGAGTTACAGAATAACAAGGCTTAAATACTTAGAGCGTGCATTAGGGGACAAGATGGCAATTCGCAATATTCTTAAAAAGGTAGGTGACAAGGCCAGGCTGGTAGCGCTAGTTGGCGGTTTGGGCATCGCGGGCGCTGCAGGATGCGCGCCTGAAGGCACAAAAGTAAAGAGGGACGCCGACGGCATAGTTGATGCTACAGAGATGAAAGAGAGGGTTGAGGCTGCCTCTGACATTGAGACGCCGGTGTCTGATAATAATGAAGTATTTCTCGGCTTGCTTAACGATGACAGTGTTGCCATTGAAAAAAGGATGAATGAAAGAGGCTTGGATTGGGATGGCTTTGGCGACCTGTACGTTCATACGAGCGACGATTTAGATGGCCTTAAGGGGCGCTACAAGTACTGTACAGGCAGGGATATGCCTGGCAACAATGCTGCATTCTATTGCGACCAGAACAACACTGCTTACCTTGTTAAATCGCCTTTAGTTTTCCTTGTAAATATATTCTATCACGAATTCGGGCACCACTTGAACAGCGATTTCAATGCCACTGGTCATATCGTAGAGATTCCTGCAGAGGCTATGAGGATATATTCGAGCATATTCAGAAGGGCTCAGGACATGGCTACCGGAACTATGTTCGGAAGGTTCACGTTCACCGACAACATCCCGCAGGACGTACCGATAAACAGCTCCGACGACATCAGCAGGTATTCCATAGGCGTGATGGCTTTCTTTATGGAGGCCAACAACCAGTGCGGCGATTTGGACAGGGCAGTTAGCTCTATCATGGACGCGGGAAAGGGCAAGCTCAACCGCATCATAGGCGATGGGATAGAGAGGAATGCCGGATTCAATGCTAGGGAGATGCTTTTCAACGAGATTGACGACCTATTGAACAATCCTGGATTCGTGCATTATCTGCAAACTTTAGGAATGAAGAGGGCCGAGAAGAGGACGGAGGCCCAGGAGCTAGTGGGCTACCTAAAGATAATGGCGAAGGATGCGATAATCGAGAACAAGAACATCTTCCTACAGGACTCGTCAAAAGAAGTGCAAGAGAGATTATGGCTATTTGAGGACTATGTGCAGGACGGCATGGACTCGCAGTTCTTCAACCCAAATTTCAAGAATAGGGCTGTCAGCGAGCTTACGCAGCATTACAATTCTGAGGTGATAAGGCTTATTCAGGAGAACACCCCTGAGTCATGGCAGGATGCGCTTTACATGTCCGAGAAGATTATAAAGATGAACGAGGGCTACCCTTGCGATTACGACACTTTCGCGTGCAATGCTCCAGTGAGCAAGCACAGGCCTGAGCATTTGGACGCATACGTGTATAACATCAGTGCACGCTTTGTTGCGGGTCAGAGTGATGAGACCCTGGCGGTAGCTGATAGCTTCCTGGACAAGTTCTATCCAGGCAAGAATTATGCTTATGACCAGAACGATCCTGTGCTTGCGTCAAGGATGATAAAGATTGTGGAGAAGGCCTACCTCTACAGTAGGGCTTTGGCGTATGATTCTGAGATGAACAATGACATAGACAGTTATAAGAGCTACATGTGCAGGGCTTTGGACTACCTTAGGATACTCAACGAGGCGACCTGCTACAATGTCGGGGACGAGACGCTTAGGGACAAGTGCTACAACGATTCAGGGATAGGCGCAGCAGAGAATTCTTATTTGGTGGGGCTGCCGCATATGGAAGAAGGGTTTGGGGATATTTGCGAGTAATTTCCTAAATTCCCGCACTTTTAGGCACAATTTCTCTCAAAATCGCCTGTAA
>CAYHOW010000119.1:0-3588 GCA_964358335.1 Candidatus Woesearchaeota archaeon | reverse complement strand
TATAAGTCCAGAAATGGGCACATAAGAGAAGTGATTTATTGGCCAATTTTAGGAAGAGAAGAAGGTTACTGGATTTCTCCCTGGTCAGAGAGGGAAGCCTTAGAGAGAGTATTTGAAGAAATTAAAGAACGAGAAGACGGAAGAAGACTTGAAATCTTGCTGGATTTAGAGCCACCATTAAAAAGGTCAAGATTATTTAACTTTGAGGGCTTTAATCAGAATAAAGGATATATCGCTGATTTTATAAGAACTGCAGAAAATAATAATCTTTCTGTCTCCACAGTTGAAAAATCATATATTCCCGACTGGATACTTGAACCGTTAGGGCTATCTTTCGCTTCAGAGGAATATGGCAACAAAAAGATAAAGATGTACTATTCGAGTTATAGAAGAAAATTTTTGCCCAATCCAATTGTCAATCGACTCTATGAAAGAAAAGTAAAACAGTATGCTAAAGAAAAAATCCGTTTAGGTCTTGGACTAATTGCTCCCGGAATACATAATGAGAAACATCGTGTCGCTCCGGAAAGTTTACAAAGGGAGATTGAAATTGCCTCTGATAAAGGCATAGAAGAACTGATTATATTTAGGTTAGATGGCCTGAATGATGATTACCTAAAAGCGATACATGGCGATTTTGTTAGCAGAGCTAGTTCGCAAAATTTATAAATCACATAACATAATTCCTTACTAAGATGACACACTGCAACCGATGCGGGATAGAGTTCGACAACTTCTTCAACGGAGTCAACTGGTGCGTGAATTGCGGCAAGCAGTTCATGTTCGACGAGAACGAATTGAAGAGGCAGGAAGAAGAGCGCAAGAAGTAATCATTTTCTGTACTTGTTCATAAATACCATGAATATTATGAGCCCGAATATTAAAGTCAGGAAGAAAGTCGATAATCCGTATGCTTTCCCGAACCTGAACACGTAGTTCCCGAATAAGAAAGACAGTACAAATATTATCACGGAAGCTATGATGGATATAAGGAAGTTCTTTTGGTTCTTGTCGGGCATTTTAGTGCTTGAACTCCAGCATGCATTCGACGCCCAAGTGGTCGGACCAAGGGAAATGGAACGTCCTGAAATCTGTTATTTTAAGATTTTGATTGGCAAGTATATGGTCGATGTCAGAGTATGGGTTGCTTGACCTGTAGGTCTTAAGCCCGAAATTCACAGCAGGCGGGAAGAAAACTCCGGTAGAAAGTATTTTTGTCATGACATTGCTGTCATGCGTGGAATTATAGTCTCCAGGAGCCACCATAAAGCGGTTAGGGTCCTCTTTCATGAGCTTTGTCGCATAAGCTAGCAACTGCTTTGCCTCATCCATCTTGACGCTCTCATAGCCGTCATAGAAATGGTTGTTGATTATGTCAAGCTTGCGCCTGCCGACTTTCGAGCCTACATGTATGAAATCCTTGAACACGTGCCTGAAGCGTCCGAAAAACCCATTCTTCTTTCCGTAAACGTGCCTGTAGATAGGCTTCATAGGGAACCTTGAAACTACAGCATTGCCGGTAGTCCATCCGGACGATTTGGCGTACTCGTCGAATATGACATAATCGTAAGGGGTGCCCATGTACTTGGCTATTGCCTGGGGCTGGTTGACGCAACCGGTCTTAAGCGTGTCCTTGTAGTCGACTTCGCTAAGGCCAAGGAAATCAAACCTGTTAGTTCTGGAATAGCTTGCGAGCCACTTTGCGCGCCTGAGTATCTTCTTCCTGCTGACTATTGCCCAGAGGTTAGGCGTATCCCCGCGAAGGTCAGCGGCATTAAGGTAGGCGAAATGTATCTTCCTTATGTCTTCATTAGAAGCGTAGGAGTCATAATCTGGCGCATTGTTGAGCCTGACAAGGCCGAAACCGCCAAGGCACGAAGCTACAGCTATGCCGGTACTCGATATTAAGCCCAGCTTGGCAAGCAAAGAGCCTGCGCCAGCACCTCCAGCAATCTTCAGGAATTCCCTGCGTGTCGTGCCTTCTAAATCTTCTCCAGAATTATCAGGTTTATCTGTCATAAGTATGATAAGATAAGATTATTGTGTATTTAAATATTCCGCAATTCCTATTTTCTAATATACTCTTCGTAAACTATCCTTGCGCCTCCGCCCGGATAGAATATCAGCTCTTTCGTGGGCTTCATGGATGCTGAGCCCCAGCTCGAGACCATATTAATTTGGTTAATCCGGCTATAGAACTGATTCACATCATTGAGCTGCACGAGCCACTTTACTTCCTTGATTTTCAGCTTGGGCACGAAAGTTGTGGTCTCGAAGTCTATAACATCATCGTTCTTGTCCTTATACTGGAGCCATGCGTGCCGCCCAACTCTTTTTCCATCAATAAGGTCTCCGAACACAATCCTTATCTTGTCTGAAATATCACCCCTATTGTTTTCCCTAGCAAGCTTCTGGTAAGCATGAAAAGTGGCTTCGGCGTACTCTACGCAGTTGTATCCACTTTTAGCGCCCCGATGCGCGAAAGAATTTGCAAGCAGCAGGTATTCCAGGGCACCAAAATCTTTGGGTATGTCCTCCTTCTGGTTGGCCTCTACGACAGCCGGCCTTTTGGTGTTGTAGTACAGCGTCGCAGCGCATGCGGGCGAGAACTGGTTTAACGCAGCAAAGAGAGAACCGTAGACAATTATTCGCTTTATTATTCCTGCCTTGGTTACTGCCACAAGAAAGGTATAATATGACAGGCATTTATAAATTTTTAGTGAAGAATTTCATTCAGCGACTGGATCCAGCTTTTCCTTGAGCTTCGTCTCCAGGCCAATCTTCATCGTCTCGACGACGTTCGTGACCACTGAATGAATGTCCCTTCTTATCTTCTTGTCAGATTTTATGAACTTGTTGTCATCCACCGTATTGTGCGACGACCCGTGCGTCCTGTAGGCATAGCCGAAAGGCGCAAGGATGTATCCCATCTGCTGAAAATAGAAGAAGATGTCCATCATAGTCTTTGACGCGCCGTCCTCGTGGCCGTTGATAAGCATGCCTAATGCCTTGCATGCGACAAGACTCTTCTCCCCTATCAGTATCTTGTTCTGTATGCACGTTGTCCTGTCAAGGAAGACCTTCATCCTTCCGGACATGCTGTTCCAGTTTATCGGGGAGCAGACAATGATTGCCCTTGAGTTTATCATCATCTCGTGGATCATCGGGCAGTCGTCGTTCTGGTTCCTGCACGGGAAAGTGCAGGCGCTGTCTTCCATGCTATAGCAGCACCAGCAGTGGTCGATCCGAAAATCCAGGAGATTAACTCTTCTGTAAGATGCTTTCTTCTTCTTGAGTTCAGCTTCAGCCAAGTCTGCGATGAACGATGTGTTGTGCCCCCTATGCGTGCTGGCATTTATCAAAAGGACGTCGAACTTCCTGCCGTCGTATTCCGACCTCTTTATCTTGGACTTGTCCTGAAACTCCCTGCTACTGCAGACAGGACACTCGTGGGGCGGGCTTGCGCCTTCATGCTCGAACCCGCACACGGGGCATTTCCATACTTTCATAGTAGAATCTAAAGATGAAAATATTATGTGAACTACTCATACCCTAACACCTCTCGGTGTTGAGGATATGGCTTCCTGC
>CAYHOW010000118.1:0-3629 GCA_964358335.1 Candidatus Woesearchaeota archaeon | reverse complement strand
AGCGCTTTGTGATTCCGCTGCAAGCAGCGGGGTATTGACCCATCAAGGAATAAAACCATCGGAAAAAAACTGCGGTTATTTCCGAAATGCGGCTCATTTTCCGGAAATCACGCCATAACAAAAATCTACTGATTCAGCCAAAAAGATCCCTGGACTCGAACTAAAGCCAAGAACTCAAAACAATGCACAGCATCTACAGGAAGACGTAGCCACATAGAACTGTCCACAAATTGTGCACGTTTGAAACTCATAGCAAACCGTTACAAATTGTAACATGTTGAAATATAAAAAAAATAAAAAAATCAGGCCGCAGCCTTCTCAAGCCCCTTGAGCATGGCTTTCCTGTCAGCCTTCTCCAGAGCCCTCTTGAAGGTCCTGAACTTGTCGACCATCTTATTTCCATAGTCGCGGCCCATCGCCAGCTCGGCCTTGGACTTGTCGCCGCTGACCTTCTCCCTGTTATGGAAGTCAAGGATGACCGAAAGCTCCTCGTTGCTGAAGCCCGAAACCTCTGGCATATTGTCCCTGTAGACCTTGAGCAGCTTGTCAGGCACGCTGACCTTCACCGCCAAAGACAGCGTCGCAGAGACTATCCCGCCCTCTACCGCGCCTATCTCGCCAGCCAAGTTCTTAGGCACCTCGATCCACAGCTTTCCGCCACTCTTCCTAAGTTCCGCACGAAAATACGTTTCCTTCATTTTGTCCTCCTTAAAATGATTATCATTCTCTTAGCATTCTTGCTGTTCAAAGAAGTCTTGAAGTCAAAATTGCCTAACAATGCAACAATCTCAAAATTGCCAGATACCCTGACAAAATTATCAATGTCAGAGACAGTCAGCCTCCTTACAGGCGAAGAATCTATCATCCTAACCCTCTTGCCATGGTCATTAATGTCTGCAATCAACCGATTATATTCCAGATTGGTGCCGAAATCAAACCTCTCCCTCTTAAAAGTTATATCTATCTTAACACCCCGCCTAGTTATCTGCTTCCTGTAGACTTTAGGCTTCTCACCCGGCAGCGGATTAGAAAACGCCAATGATGGGTGGTCCAACTCTATAATGTAAAGTCCGCCATTGTTCAAGCACCCAGATACAGAATTAAAGTGCGAAACCAACTGCAAATTCGTATTCAATATCTCTAATGAGTTTATCATGCAGATGCAAACGTCAAACTTGTCAGGCACTTTAAAATCAGACATGTCTTCGCAATAAAGATTCTTTATGTTAGGATGCGTCTCAACCTTCGCCAGCATTCCCTTAGACAAGTCTAAGCCGCTGACGACAAAATCCATGTTCGCCAATTCAGTCATATGAGGTCCTGTGCCGCAAGCCAGGTCCAAAACAGTTTTTGCCCTAGAATATTTCTTTATCGCTTTAGCTATGAACTTGCACTCTAACTTAAAATCCCTCTTTCCAAAAATTAAAGAATAATATTCCGGGCATTCGTATAATCCTTTCATTTTCTCCTCCTCTCCAATATATCATTCAAATCTTTTAACAGCCATTCGGTGATGCTTATCGCATAATTGCAATAGAATCTGTCCATGCCGTTTATGTCCTTATGATTCTTATACGCATTAAATGCGCAACCGCCACCACAAATGCCAAACGCTATGCATTTATGGCATTTCTTGTTAAACATCGGCGTCCTTCTTGCCCATAGCTTGAATTCTGCATTGTTCTCTAAATCAGGATTATCTTTCAAGTTGAAAGGGAACATCTTTGTGTTCAAGAATGCAGGGCAAGCTGCCAAATAACCTTCGGGGTCAACAGATACTTCCCGCCCGGTCGCCGCACAGTAATAAAAGTTAGGCTTCTCCTCAACGAAAGCCTTCATTTGCCTTAGAACAGTGTCCTCATAAACTCCCTGTTCCCTGCATACCTTAAACGTATTGATTATTTCCTTTGCGCTATCCTTGCTTAAGTCCATAACACGCTTATTACTGCAGTCACCCCCAGAAAAAAGGTTCAGGCCTAAAGAGTCAAACTTAATATTGTTTGCAAACCAAACAATTATCTCATTCAGCTTACCGACATTCTTCTCATTGATTGTGCAAGACAATGTGGGCTTTATGCCAGCCCCATTCAAAGTCCTTATAGCTTTTATTGCCGAATCGTAGGTTCCCTTACCATCCACAAAAACACGGTTCTCATCGTTGAATTCTTTTGGCCCGTCCAGAGATACTGCGACCAGCACATCATTCTGTTTAAGGAATTCTGCAGTGCCCTTGTCAAGCAAGGAACCGTTTGTAATCAACACGATATTTGTGAATGGTATCTCATTTTTACTGATCTTTTTCTTAACATCTGTTATGATGTATCTCATAACTTCCTTGTTGAGCAAAGGCTCGCCACCGTAAATCACTAATTTAGGCACTTCATCATCAACTTTTTTCATATAATTATAAAAATAAGCGAGAGATGACTTAGCAGTATCAATGTTCATTACCCTTGCATTGTGATTTACTAGAGTCGAAAGGTAACAGTATTTGCACCTGAAATTACATCCGGTCGTGATTATCATATAAAATACCTTGAACTTAGGTTTATCGAAACTAATCCCATTATCATCAATTACAAGGCCTATCTCGTTTTCAGCACCAGTTTTTTCATCTATTATAAAACGGTCACTATAAAGCTGGCTGAATAATTCTTCCGTAATGTCTAAAATCTTTATCTTTTTTGCCAGAATAGAATCGCAATAGAACTTCTTAATATGCAATGAATTATAGACCACATACTTGTCATCACCTAAATCTAAAAAATGTAAAAAAGGTGAAAGCTTAAACTTATTCATCTCATCACCTGCAGCACATACAGCATTTTGCTGAAGCGAACCTTTTCTCAGACAAATAAACATCTATATTGCCGTAAAGTTCAAGCAAATCCTCTCTTGTAGGCCTATAAAGCTTAACCTTTTTGTCTGTTTCGTATTGTTCCAATATTTTGTCTATCATTTTTGCGTCTCCCCCGTAAATTTTAGAGGGAACGCCCATCTGGGACTATATAGAGCTAATCCATATAAGTTATGTACCGGTATATACCTAAGAAGGCTATCCGAGAATCTCTCTCAAAAAGACCTGGAACTGCAACGTCTTGTCGCACAGGTCAGGATTGAAGTCAAGCGTCACCTCATCCTCCCCAAGCTCGGACACTATACCCACCATGCTGCCCTTGTGCGTCCTGATTATCAATCTCGTCCCGGGAGTGATGTCAACGCCGCTCCTCTCTATCATGCTGCGAGGCAAAGTCTGCACGCGGGTCCCGTCATAGTATCCATAGCCCTCGACAGGAGAGACGACTATGTCCTTCCTCTCGCCCACGTTCATCCCTACAATGCCGCTGTTCAATCCCCTGATTACCTCATTGGAACCGACATTGAAGACCAACGGCGCATACTCGCGACCGGGCTGGTGAATCTCGTGCTCTACGGCGACATCCGCCAAAGAAGTGTCGTAGACTTTACCTTCCACGGTGAGAACATAATCTATCTTAACAACATCACCATCTTTTGCCGTCAACATTACCAGAAAATTAAAATCTTAATACTATTTAAACTTTTTCTTATGCAGTGCTATGTGTAAGAGGTAGATGGGTTGAAGTTTCTCGTGGGTTGGTATTGTAGGA
>CAYHOW010000117.1:0-3792 GCA_964358335.1 Candidatus Woesearchaeota archaeon | reverse complement strand
ACATAAAAGCAAAAGGTTTATAAATTATCATAGATAATTCCTATTAAACAGGTGCAATTAACAATGGGAAGGATAAAAACTACACAAATCAAGAGAACAGGCAAGAAGCTTATGGCTTTGCAAGGCGATAAGTTTGCAGCTGACTTCGAGCACAACAAGAAGACTATAGGCACTTACGCCAGCATACAGTCCAAGAAGCTAAGGAACGTCACCGCAGGCTATATCTCAAGATTAGCAAAGAGAGTTCAACCAGAATAAAAAGGAGGGTGAACAATGGAAGAGAACGACCATACCATCTTCGTAGGCAGCAAGGCATTCATGAACTATGTTACCGGCGTCGTAATGCAGTTCACTACCCAGAACGCCTCCGAAGTAACCGTAAAGGCGAGGGGCAAGTTCATTTCTAAGGCCGTAGACATCGCGGAAGTGGCATTGAAGAGGTTCCTTGAAGACCAGATAGAAGGCAAGGGCATAAAGATAAACAGCGAAGAGTTCACTAACAAGGAAGGGAAACAAGTTAGGGTCTCGACGATTGAGATTACGCTGAAGAAGAAGTGAACAACGATAATTCTTTTATGAGATTGGAATAGGCAAGATAATGCTTGGATTTGCATCTTAAATAATTCTTGATTCTGAGTTCATCATCCTAACTTTTCTAAAAATAATATTTCGAGAGAGAAAATTTAATCAAATTACATAAACTTTATTAAGAAGGGATTTAATTTTTGAAAATATGTCATTTTCACCAGAAAAATTAGCAATTGCTTCTACTATTATGGGTGCTGCTATAGGTATAATCAGCAGTTTAGTTATTACTATATTTTGGCACATCGTAACGGAATGTAACCTAAAAACTAAGAAAGTATTAATTCCAATTCTTTATGTTCTATCAATTTTTGTTTTACTTTATTTTATACTCCGTCTTTGGGGAATTTATGTATCAATCAAAGATCCAATATCATTGGAACAGATTTACTTAGTTTCATAGGTCTTATATCCAATCTATATATCAGACTAAATCTTACTGCAACATCCTCTCACAATATTTATAAACTTCCAAGCACAGAATAATCATTGATGATAGAGCTCGAGTTCCTAAAAGGGGTGGCCGACAGCCTGCTGCTGCAGATTGGCATACTCATAGTCCTGGCGACTTTCTTCGCGTACTTCGCAAGGCTGACGAAGCAGCCTTTAATTCCGGCATACGTCATAGCAGGAATCATCCTCGGGCCTATCGGCTTAGGGATCATCAAGGATGTCGAGCTCATCCAGGCAATGTCAGACATCGGAATCGTGTTCTTACTGTTCCTTATCGGAATGGAGGTGGACATCAAGAAGCTCAAGGACGTCGGATTCGTCAGCGCGTTCAGCGGAATCCTGCAGGTGGCCCTCACGTTCATACTGGGCTACGGTGCGGGCCTGTGGCTCGGGTTCGACAACATCAATGCGGTCTACACAGGGCTGATACTCGCGTTCTCAAGCACCCTTGTCGTCGTGAAGCTCATCTCGGACAAGGACGAGGTCTCGACTATACACGGAAGGCTGATGGTGGGGATACTCCTTGTCCAGGACATTCTTGTCATATTCGCAATGTCGTTCCTCTCGGGCATAGAGTCGTTCAGCCTGATGAAAATAGCGTCTGTCATCGTAGGGGCGTTCCTCCTCATAGGCATAGCGCTCATAACAAACAAGTTCTTCGTGCAGAGGCTGTTCAGGTTCGCCGCGAAGTCCGACGAGTTCATGTTCCTCCTTTCAATATCGGTATGCTTCATCTTTGTCGCGCTGGCGAACGCATTGGGGTTCTCCATAGCCATAGGCGCATTCATCGCAGGAGTGATGCTGGCCAACCTGCCGTACCACTACAACATAATGGGCAGGGTCCAGCCGCTGAAGGACTTCTTCTCGACGATATTCTTCGTCTCGTTAGGAATGCAGATAATGATACTGGAAGTGTCGAAAGTCATATCGCCCCTGGCAATCTTCCTCGCGATAGTCATCATAGCCAAGCCTATCCTGATAATGCTGCTGCTAAGCTTCTTCGGCTACGGCAAGAGGACAACGTTCATAGCAGGAATCGGGCTCGCCCAGATAAGCGAGTTCGCACTGATACTCATAGCAGACGGCAGGGGAGTGATAACGCCGGAGCTGTTCTCGATGACGATAATACTCGCCGTATCAACGATAACGTTCACATCTTACATACTGAAATACGACGAGAAGATATACAACGCATTATCGCCAATACTAGGATTCCTCGACAGGATGTCATTGAAGACGCAGAGGCTGTCGTACCAGGCGAAAGGGAAAAAGACCACTATCATCCTGGTAGGATGCCACAGGATGGGCTCCATCATCCTTAAAAAGTTCTACAACTCAAGGGACCACATCAAGGTGATCGACACCAACCCAGACATCATACACAGGCTAATAGAGAAGAAGGTCTCGTGCATCTACGGCGACATAACAAACATGGAAGTAATGAAGAAGGTCAACTACACGAACGCAAGGTTCCTGATATCCACTGTGCCTTCAGAAGATGACAACATGAAGATACTGTCCTACGCCAAGGAGCAAAACCCAAAGCTGAAAGTCATACTTAATGCGCAGCACCTGCACGTCGCACTGAACCTCTACGAGGCCGGAGCGGACTACGTCATTGTCCCCCCAATAATGAGCGGCGAGAGGATATCGCTGATGCTCAAAGGGCTGTGCGACAACAAGCATGATTTAACTGAACTGAAAAATATCCACCTCAAGCACCTTCTTGAGATCAATGCCGAACAGTAAGGCATCCTATATTGATTTACAAAAATTAATATGAATAACTAAAAAAAAAATCAGCAGGATATGGATATGTCCTTCGCGCTCCTCTTCGCCGCCCTCTTCAATATCGATTTGGCAACGCCGAACTTCATCTTCTTCAAGAACCCTACTGGCTTGACCACCAACTTACCGTCAACGTAGAGCTTGCCGGCCACGCCAGCGTCCATCCTCTCAAGCAGGGCGCTGAACTCGCACTCAGGAACCGAAACATCGTAAGTCGCGCCACCTATAAGACCCTTATCTACAGAAGTAAGCTTGCCCTTCTCTATCACTGCATGGAACTGCTCCGCTGAGCCTGAATCCATCTGCACGTTAACCTGCACCCTCTCGTTCCTGAAAGGGAACGGGAACGCAGACTCGCAGCTGCTGACGTCCATAGGCAACGAAGATATGAAGTCAGGCGTAGACTTGGCATCGATGGAGCTGAAGCAGTCCTTCGCCCCCACCGACATTGCGGTCAACACTAAAATCACCGATAAGATTAAGAGCTTTTTCATGACTATACATTGAACGAAGAAGTTAGTGAACTACCCTGACTTAAAATGCTTATCATTTTGAGGTTAGGGCTTCCTGGCTCATTGACGACTGTTGCACTTCGCAGTGTAGAGCAATCATCTCCTCAGGCGTTGATTCCGGCAATTCCTGCCGTATTGCTATCAATGCCAATCTTTTGATTTCCAATGCAGAATTATAATCCCTAGGGATGGATATGCCGCACGTGGGACAATCATGCATCCTCTCCCAAATCTCCTTCTTAACTCCAGTTCCGCATTGATTGCATCTTGCCGTGGTCCCCCTATAATCGACAGCTACAAACAGCCCGCCAGTGCTTTCAACCTTGCAAGCCATCTGTTGCCTTATCCGACCACAACAAGCATCCAAAAATGATTTGCCGTAGATGCCTTTTGCCATCCTTGAATAGTCTATATCCTCCATCCCCACAGCATCATAATTATCAGCATAATACCT
>CAYHOW010000116.1:0-3838 GCA_964358335.1 Candidatus Woesearchaeota archaeon | reverse complement strand
TGCTGCTATGTCTGCATCGAATTTCCTTCTATTGTAAATGCCGGTCAAGCCATCCTTCTCAACGAGAGCGAGCTGCCTAGGCAAATCAGCTAGATATACTCTCTCCTTCTCGGTTAGGCGACCCATATCAAGCTTTCCAAGAATCTCATCTAATGTTACTTCTGCCATATTGATTCCTGCTATGATAGCTCCATTTTACTATATAAATCTTTTGGTTTGCACCCCTATCGAGTAGTTACTTCTTTTACCAGAAAATGGCATTTTAAGCCCTAATTTGGTATCATCGTTAGAGAAAGCTATATTTATATATACGTTGTCTAAAGTAATCCAATCATGCATATAGGAATAATCCTTGACGGAAACAGAAGGTACGCAAGGAGGCTCTTGCTGAATCCGCTCAAGGGCCATGAAAGCGGAGTTGAAGTAGTTAAAGACCTCTTTAAGTGGGCTATTGAGCTTGGCGTTGATGAGCTTTCATTGTTCTGCTTTTCGACAGAGAATTTCGGGCGTAAAAAGGAGGAGGTAGATTACCTTCTTAGCCTTATGGGCAGTGAGTTCAGCAAACTCAAGGACAGCCCTAAAGTCATGGAAAATAAGATTAGGATGAGGTTCATCGGCAGGCTCTCATTGTTCCCGCAATCCCTGCAGAGCCTTATGTCTGAACTAGAATCCAAAACAAAAGGCAATGGCCGGTTGACAGTGAATTTCTGTGTAGCGTACGGAGGCAGGGCAGAGATTGTCGATGCGGCAAAAAAGATTGCAGACATGGCCCAGAGAGGCATTATCGGCCCAGAACAGATTACAGAAAAGATGTTCATGGACAGCCTTTACCTAAATTCCGAGCCCGACCTGATAATCAGGACGTCTGGGGAAAAGAGGCTTTCTAATTTCCTGACTTTCCAGTCAACCTACTCTGAACTTCATTTCATTGATAAGCTGTGGCCCGAGTTTACCAAGGATGACCTTCAGAAGGCTATAGAGGATTATAATCAAAGAGACAGGAGAAAGGGCATCTGAACACTATTGCCTTCCTGAGGTAAGGGCGATTTCCTTGAATTTGCCATCAGTAAGTTTCATAACTTCCTTGAGTATGAGATAGAAGTTGCCCATCCTATGCCCCTTGTCTTTCTCTTCAAAAACTTTCATCCAGGCTTCCATGCCGATTGAGTCTATCTCCTTCCTGTACTGGTAGGGCGTCTCCCATTCCAGCCCGTTGCACTGGGCAAAGCCTATATTCTTCGCTTTTTCCCTCGCCCTCGCATGCCATTCGCCATAGAAGCCATTGTTCTCTACCGTGCTGCTCTCAACTATGTGCCATGCCACTTCCTTAGAGAAAAACCATGCGCCGCTGAAGAAGTCTTTCGTCTCTGCAAACCCGAAAAGCTTGGACAAGTAGAAATTGCACATGTATTCCGTCTCCAGCTGCAGAGGCGGATGGGTCCTGAAGGCGTCCTGCGTCCTCTCAAGGAGAAGATAGTCGTAGCCTTCCGTCTCCTTGACCTTAGCTAATTCATCAAACTGCTGGTCTGCCCATACCAACAGCTTGTCGAAGTCCACCAGCATGACATAGTCTGCGGGCGACAGCGCGCCTATCTTCAGCGCCTCCCTGTACGCCAGGAACATCGAGCCGTCGTCATAAACCAAGCTTATCCCCATGTCTTTCAACAACGTAAGCATCATCGAGCTCGTCTTTCTTGAGACCACGATTGTGAACGTGCCGAAAAGGTATCTCAGTTTGCCTATATTGTCCCTCGCAAGGTCAAACAATCTTGATTCTGGGTCGTGAAGCACCGAGACTAATTTTATCATTGCGTTAAGTAATATTCTGGGCTTATTTAAATTGTACTATATATTTATATTCTTTCGAGGCTAACTTAAATGCAATGAAACGTATTATACTGTTCGACACGAAGGATCCTGAACGCTCGCAGGTGAGGTTCAAGGCCAACTACCATGATGCCGAGATAATTTTCGTCAACACTGTCTTTGACCTTTTCGATTCTATAGAAGAGCTTGAGAAGAAATCCATCAGGCCCAACGTCATCGTCTTAGAGGCGGAATTCCATAAGGACGAGAAGGGCATGCTGTTCGGCAACAAACGGGTAAGGAGCCCGTTCGCCATAGTCCAGTTCCTCTCAAAGAAAGGGTACAGGTTCATCATATATACGCGCGGCACTTCTGGGAAATCCTTCAATGACATAGTGAAGACATACGAGCGGATACATGTGGAGGTGCTCAACAAGGATTCCGAGACGAACGATTTCAGGAGGATCCTTGACAGGTACCTGCTGGATTTCGATAAGGCTAAAGTAACCGATTTCTAGTCGTAGAAATATAGCCTGCCCGGATCGCAGATGACGGCCACCATCAGGCTCGGATTGCTTACTTTCAGCTGCCTGTAATTTTCCATGTCCTGCGCCGAAGGCATGCAGCGCCTGTTAGGATGGCTGTGGACAGAAAGCAGGGTGCCTGAAGGGCACGGCTCTGCCCTGACGAAATTGTAGGAGCTGGCGTAGACTTCTGGGATGTACACTTGCCTGAGCCTAATCCTGCTCCCTTCCTTATCTCCCATGAAGCAGACCTTTATCTCCTTGCCGTCGTTGGCAACGTAATGCTCGACCAAAGTCTTAAATGAGTTGCCTTCGAACTCTATGGTCCTATTGTCAAGATTTATCCTGTTGCTCTCTAATGTCACGCTGCCTATAAGGCCCAACAGTATCTCATCATTTCCGTTGCTGTAGATGGTATAGCTCAAAACTAAGAATATCATGCATACGCCTATGACAATTATCAAAGATCTCCTTAGAGGGCTCTCTTGCATATCTTCCTTATTGTCAATGTTAATATCCTCTATTTTTTCTTGAACGCCCATGCAAATACACCTTATTTTCTCTTTATCGATACTTTCAGAGCCAAAGAATATTTTTATATCTTTGTATTCAATCAAGCTCAGCGATACAGTCCTCTACAGGACTGGCAGCGAAGCCGAAAAGCTTTTTCGCCTTTGAGCTGTCAAGCGAAGTGTCACTTTGCTGTCCCGCCATCTCCATCTTGACTATCGAGCCATTGATGCTAATCATCTCAGCTACCTTCTTATTAAATTCATATACGCTCATCCTTTCGCCAGCTATGTGGATGATGCCTCTGTAATCGCTCTCGGCGACCTTCATTGCATGTTCTACCAAGTCGTCGACAAAAGTCGGGCTTTTGTAGACGTTGGCGTATGCCGGGAACGGCTTTCCAGACCTTATCGATTCAAGCAGCCCCTTAATCATCATGCCATAGCCCCTTGAATTTGCGCCGTATATGTAGCTTGCCCTGATTATCGCATAGTCCTTGAGCCCGGCCTGGATTATCTTCTCTGAATCAGCCTTGCCCCTGCCGTATCCCTCTGTCGGATTAGGCGAATCTTCCTCCTTATACTCCCCTTTATTCCCGTCAAATACCGCATCGCTCGACATGTAGATAAGTCGGCATTTCATCTTTTTGATCTCTTCCACAAGATAGCCAATAATTTCGCCCTCGTTGTCAACTTTCGCAGCAAAAATGATTATCTCCGGCTCTATGGCGTTAAGCAGCAAAATCGTCTCATCCCTCTTCCTCAAGTCCATCCTTATAGCCTTGACGCCTTCCATCTCAAGCTGGCTCTCAACATAAGTGCCGTAGCATTCGAATTTGTCTTTGTTAGCTTCCAAAATACTGTAGCCCAAGAATCCGCTGCCGCCAATCACTAACAATCTTTTCATTAAGATAGAGTTCTTATCTTTTATTTATAAAACTTATCTTTAGAGAAGGAAATAAATCATCACCGGCACCAGCAAGCAGCCCATCATGTGGT
>CAYHOW010000115.1:0-3954 GCA_964358335.1 Candidatus Woesearchaeota archaeon | reverse complement strand
TTATCAGCTAAGAATAATTGATATCGTACAACCTATATAAGACTTACCCATCTTCATTTATCAGGATGTCAAGAAAAGGAACTGGCATTGGTGGCTTCAGAGCTGCGAATATCCGATTCATACCACTGACTCAGTCAGAATCTCCTCATAATTATCAATGTTAATTACCCCATAGAATATTCTCAGGTGATAGCTGTTTCTCATCTGTTTTGCTGTTTTCGCATCCTTATGATATTTAATCAGCATATTCTGCGCGTCTTTGATACTTTCGCCTTTGAGCCCTTTCAGCTTATCCTCTGATTCCCTTAATCTGGAGATGATGCTATCAAACGTTTCAATCGTCATTTTGCTGTTGATTACCAAATCAATCAAGGAGACAATGAAGTGAATCTTCCCTAGCCTGAGCGCCCAGATGAAAGATGGCACATTCTCAGGCTTGTTGAGGTAATTGCCCTGGAAATTATCTATCTCGCTCCTTAAATCTTTCCCTGCTTCTGTAGGATCCAAATCAAAATATTTGCGTTTCTCGATGCTTGCCCTTATGTCGGATATCACGTCCTCTGTCTTTTTATACAGATGCTTATATCTTATCTCGATGGGGGTGAGGTTTTTCAATGTAAATAGTATGTCCTTCAGGACGCCGGGATTGTGCAGGAACTTATCGGTTAAATGGGTCAAGTCATAGACTTGCTTCAGGTAAGCCTCATAGTCTTCCCGTCTTGCGAGGATCCCTACGGTCGTGTCGGCCAATGTAAGCATCTTGTCAGCGATAAGCGAGCCTTCAGTGATTGCGAGGAATGGCTTGAGCTTCAAGTCGAATACGATAGGTGATTCCAATTTCTGTGTCTTGAATGGAAGCTCTTTGTAGAGGATTGCGTCAATCTTCAGGTCTGTCGTGCCTTTCTTTCCCTTTGTCGACCCGAAGAATGTCGGCACGCTTATATCATAGCAGTAGAGGTCCTCGATTATTGCATCTTTTGGCTCTGGAACGGGCTTCCATTCGAAATGCTCGTCTTTTTGCCTGTGTGCCTCGAATTTTTTCTTGATTTTGTCTAAGGCCTCTTCAATTTCCTTATTGGACAATGTAGTTGCGAAATCAATGTCCCTGCTTGCCCTTTGCTTATCGCTGGAAAGATATAATTGAGTTGCGGCACCGCCCTTGAGTATGAACTTATTTGGATTGATAGCTGATAGCTGGGAGAATATCTCGAAGTCCCATAATAGCATCTCTATATGCACTGCCTGGGTGAACTTGAACTCTTTTTTTGACCTTTCAATAGTCTCTTTGCTGAAATAGTTCTCATCATTTATCAGTACGTCTTTCATTATTGCCTCCTAATCAGATTTAACATCTTTTCGACTTTTAACTCATCATAGCCAGTTACATTCTCAACCGGGAGATGGATGCCCAATTGCTTTAATATCAATATCAGCTCAGCTTTGATGTTTCTTCTTGCCGCTGCGCGTAGCAGTCTTGTGTACTCTATCCTTGTTCCGGCAAATATGTTCTTAAGTATGTTCATCAGTTCGGGATTGCTGAAAGGGATGCGTTTCCTTGTTGTCTCAAAATATATGTCGACAATTGCCTTTTCATGGGATGCTATGCCCTGATTATGATATTCAATAGACGACTCGCCCACTTCTCTCAAGACAATGATGTCATCCCCATAATGCACAAATACGTTCCTTATCTCTTTTGCGGTAGGATTCAGGATGCACCTTCTGTTAGTCTTTTTCTCGATTATGTCTTTGGCAAGCTCTCCCGAGCCTTTAACCACATATATTAAGTGTATCATCCTTTTTGGGATTAGATTGACATATTCCTTAAGGATGTCCAAACCGGTTATGATATAGTTAATACCGTTCTCATTTAGGATTTTTCTTATCTTTTCCATGTCTTCAGATAGGTGGACGGATGGCTCTTTTCCTAACATTTGTGTAGTGTATAGGTTTCTTCCAACAGCGAATATTTTTTCTTTCCTTATCAGTTTGTTCAGCTGCCTGATTATTTCTTCTCTTGAGATGTTTGGGAACAGATTGAATAAATCATCCCTTGTGAATGGGCCTTTATTTATTCTTCTCATCAGTTCAGACTCAATCCTGCTTTCTTTTCCTTTAATTTGGCTGTCTAATTTAGATAGTTGTTTCTTGATGTCTTTTACCAGCCTTGCAAGTGTTTCAGGATCGGATTCGTCCACTCTTGCATTTTTCAGCTTTTCCCTGATATGCTCTAATTCCTTTGAAAGCAAGGTATTCTCCCTTTTGACAAAGATGCCATATTTTTTAGTATTAATCTTTGTCAAATTCTCTGATATATGACAATGATGATGAATATATAAACCTTTCTTTTTGTCATATTTTCATTTATTTGACAATAATAAATTAATCTAAAAAGTGATTATTGTCATATTTTATTGGCTGATGAGAACTCTCTTTACCTTACTTTAAATAGTATCTCTTACTTTAAATACTATACCTTACCTTAAATACTTCGGCTTGAATTCTTGCCCTATTCATGCCTCTCTCAGTTATATACCAGTACATAATTTATATACCAAACCTTTATATACTACTGCACGATAGCTACAATTAAGGTAAGGAAAATGAGAAGTACAAACACAAATAAAAAAATGAAAATAATTTCTATAAACAATACAATGTACTGTATCTTCTTACCGTATTTTGTCTATTAGGCCCCTAGGGAAAGAAAACCGGCGGGGTAGGCAAGAAACCGGGAGACTAGCATCAAGTCTAGTTATCCGTGTTCTTCCAAATCCCGCAAACGGCGCAAATCAAGGCTAGAAAAGAGGTTAGGAGGCTAAAGATGGCAGCTTTGGTTGAGATGTACCAGAGGGACTTAACCGACCTGGTCGCTCGCGTCAGGAGGGTCAAAGGATCAGGCCTGGCAGCCGTCGTCATGGAGGCCGAAAGGCTGACTGACGATGAGAAGAGGCTGCTGGCGCGGATCAAGCTTAGGCGGTGCCTGAGCGTGACCGACAGCGAGATGCTGAGCATCCTGGCGGAGAGCAGCTATGCGTTGGACGAGAAGCTGTTGAAGAAGGACACAGCTTACAGCTAAAAAATAAAGAGGTAAGGAGGTAAAAATGAGGGCTGAGTATTCCGGCCTGGGATGGCTGGTGAGGTTGCAGAAGAAGGGCAACTCTTACTACCTGAACATGGTCAGGGAGCTTGTGCTCGGGAACGGCTTGCAGAAGGGCCAGAAGCTCTACTACTATTTCGGCTGCATCGATGGTCGGAAAGTGGTGATGGTGTTTCTGGACGGCAAGGAAAGGAGCGATGATGAGGAAGTCAGCATCGACAGCAGGACGTTCCTGGTAAGGAGCAGGTAAAAAAAAGAGGTTTGATTTAGATTTTATTGATAGGTTCTTTATTGCAATTCTATAAGTTATACTTTAGTTAATATCTGAAATTAAATGTTTTATGTTAAAGATGCCATCTTATAGTTTTGATAATGCCTTATTCACTTCTTTTAGCTTAGCTATTATTTTTTCATCCATGTCTTTTATGTCAAAGGCGTTTAAATCGATTTCTATCCAAAAAGGATTTTTATATTTAGGATTAAAACCATTACATTCCTTTAATCTACTGACTAATATCTTCTCATCTAAAGATTTCTTATTATCAAACGATATCCAAGCTTTATTCTCTTTTAGGTAATAAGGGGATAAGTCTAAATAAATCTTAAAACCATTTATCTTAACATTTAAAGTCAACGGGCTATTAGGATTAAGGTTGCATTCTTTAATGAAACTTAGATTCAATAATTTATCTCTTAATTGTTTAATATAAATATTCGTTTCTTCTCTGCTTTTAATCCTGAAATGCTCAATTGAATCGTAAGCCTTCAAATATGTCTTATAATCCTCACTGAATTTGTCTAACTTCTCCATTTTTAATAGCCTCCTTAGATTTTCGTTTAGATGAATGATTATT
>CAYHOW010000114.1:0-3960 GCA_964358335.1 Candidatus Woesearchaeota archaeon | reverse complement strand
GGAATAAAATTCAACGGAGATGATAACATAGAGCTTATTACCGAAGAACGGAGGAAAAAATGAAAAACAAGGGATATAACATGGACGTCTTCATGAGCAGCAAGATAAGGATAGACAATGCCATAGGGATGTTCAGCGCAGACGCATCTGGGAAAGCCTTGGAAGTGAAGAAAAGCGGCAACGGCGCAGCCATACCTTTCTTGAAAAGATATACCGGAAAGAAGGTCGTAGTATTCGTTATGGACAATTAGTCTTCGTCAATCCATGGCGTTTCGACCTCGTCGACGCGCCACTTGGAGTCGATGTCTATCTCGTCTATAGATGGTAGTTTATCCCTTGAAGAATATTCTAATATTCCTAGCCAGGCAATCATTGCGCCCTGGTCGCCGCAGTACTGCAGGGGCACGGGGAAGAACTTGCAGCCCCTGTCCTTGCACATGTCGTCCAGCATCTTGCAGAAGCGCTTGTTCGCAGCCACGCCTCCTATCAATATCACTTCGTCTTTCTGGCAGTGGGCTATGGCCCTCTCAGTTACTTCGGTGAGCATGGCGAAGCATGTCTCCTGCAGCGAGTAGCAGAGGTCCTCTATCTTCGCCCCCTTCTTCAGCAATGATTCCGCTTTCGTGTTTATCCCGGAGAACGCGACATCCATGCCTTTGACGACGTAAGGCAGCTCGATGTACTTCCCTTCCAAGGCCATCTTCTCCATTTTTGGCCCTGCGGGGAATCCAAGCCCGGCTATCCTCCCGAACTTGTCCAGGGCATTGCCTAGTCCGATGTCCAATGTCTCCCCGAATATCCTGTACCTTCCCCCTTCGTGCGCGATTATCTGGGTGTTGGCGCCGGAGACGAAGACGAATATGGGATCCTTGGTCCCTGTGAGCATCCTTCCTATCTCCAAGTGTGCGCAGATATGGTTGACGCCTACTAACGGTATATCGTATTTCTCTGCCAGCTCCTTTGCGAATTCCATGCCTGCCACAAGCGAAGGCGCCATTCCGGGGCCTCTTGAGAATGATATGATATCGACATCTTCCATGGATATCTTGGCGGTGTCCAAGGCTTTCTTTAAGACGTCGTATTTGACTTTACGATGATGCTCTGCCACAAGGCTAGGGACCATTCCGCCCTCTTCTGTCTGGAACATGTCTATGGAGTTGGCCAGTATTTCCCTGCCTTTCACTATCCCGATTCCCAATGTGTGTGCTGTTGATTCAATTCCCAGGCAGACTATGTCCTTTCCCATGGCATTCAAGGCAGTTTGGCGCCCTATTTAAATAGTTTTTCGTTGGCCTTCCTGGATGCAGAAATATTTAAATACAAGTGGATAATGCATAGCCCTATGACTCTAAAGGGCGGGCTTAAGCAGGCGCTTTTCAGGGAAGGGAACCTGGAAGACCTCCGGAAGCTAAGGGAGAGAAATCTTGAGAAGGCCAGGAAGCTCAGGCAGTTGGAGCCTAAGCCGAGAGCCCAGGTCACCGAAAACCTGGAGAGCTTCTATCCTCACGCGAAGATGAAGCTGGAGGAGCTATTGGGGGAAGAGTTCAGGTCCGACCCTTCTATAGCTTACGTCCCGGCAGGCAATTTCTCGTGCATGAGGCAGCTTTTCAGCCTGACTTATCCTATGAACCTTATATTCCCTGCGGTTGCCGGCGTTGCGACGGGCCTTATCACCAATATGGCGAACGGCATGCAGGCGGCGGTCGCGGCTTTTGGCGTAACGATGATGTACTCGTATGCGCTGTCGACTGGCAGGGTGGCGGGCAAATCTTCTTATGCATTCGACAGGATAGTACTGATTTCCCAGAACGAGGAAGAGGCGAAGATTGAGCTTGTCCACGACATGGCTCATCACTTGAGGAAGCAGGAGGACAGGTTCAGGTACTTCAACAGGTTCCTTGAGGACGGCCTGGCGAACGGCGCGGCCCATTACGTGGCTAACCATCTGGGCGGCGAGATGAGCAACATGGCTTACAGGATGAACGCGGCTGCATTGGGCCTGACTATAGACGCTATAGAGAAGAAGACAGGCAATAAGCAGATGAAGTACGACATGACCCAGAGCGAGATAATTGCCGGCGGCGAGATGGCTGACTACGGCGGCTTGTCCATGATGCTGTTGGCAGAGCACAGGCACGGAGACGAAGTATATCGGAAAGTTTTCTCTGGCGACTACAAGCAGCTGCTAGAGTAAGTTTTAAATATTTTCTGTCACTTTAGTTTATCCATGAAAAACTCCGAGATAGCCAGGATGTTCTACGAGATGGCTGATGTCCTTGAGATGGAAGATGTCGACTGGAAGCCTAACGCGTACAGGAAAGCGGCAAGGAGCATCGAGGCGATGAGCACTGATGTCGAGGAATTGTATAAGAAGAGCGGCATCAAGGGCCTCGAGGAGATACCCGGCGTGGGCGAGCATCTTGGGGAGAAGATAGAGGAATATCTCAAGACAGGCAGGATGAAGGAGTACAATCACCTTATGAAGTCTGTACCTGAAGGCTTGCTTCTATTGACCCGCATACCGGGCATCGGGCCAAAGAAGGCCAAGGAGATTTACAGCAAGTTGAAGATAAGGAGCCTCAAGGAATTGGAGTCTGCGGCATTGAGCCACAAGATATCCGAGATAGCCCATTTCAAGGCGAAGTCCGAAGAGAACATCCTAAGGGGGATACAGATGCTGAAGGTGTCTTCCGGCAGGACTCTGCTTGGCACCGCCTTGCCTATAGCTGAGGATTTAGTTTCTGAGCTGAAATCGCTTAAGCAGGTTGGCAGGATAAACGTCGCAGGCTCGATAAGGAGGGGCAGGGAGTCCGTGAAGGACATAGACATCCTGATAACGTCCAAGGATCCCAAGCCGGTCATGGATTATTTCGTCAAGATGAAAGACGTGAAAGAAGTCCTGGCCCAAGGCCCGACTAAATCCAGCATAGTCCTCCATAGCGGCATGCAGGTCGACGTAAGGGTCATGGATGAGAAGAGCTACGGCTCTGCGCTGCAGTATTTCACCGGGAGCAAGGACCACAATGTGGCGCTTAGGCAGATTGCTATCTCTAAAGGGTACAAGCTGAGCGAGTACGGGCTGTTCGACAGGAAGTCTGGCAGGTTCGTTGCTGGCGGGAAAGAGGAAGACATCTACAGGAAGTTAGGATTGAAGCTTATCCCTCCTGAAATTAGGGAGGACTGCGGCGAGCTGGAAGCTGCAAGGAAGTCGTTGCCCAAGCTGGTGGAGCTGAAGGACATCAGGGGCGACCTGCACATGCACACGAACCATTCAGACGGCACGGACTCTGTGGAAGGCATGGTCAAGGCGTCTAGGGCGTTAGGTTATGAGTACGTCGCAATCACGGACCATTCCAAGTCTGAGACGATAGCCAACGGCCTTAAGGAGGACAGGCTTCTTGAGTACAGCAAGGAAGTCAGGAAGATGGCATCGAAATTTAAGGGGATAAAAGTGTTCACAGGGTCGGAGGTGAACATAATGGTCGACGGCAGTTTGGACTATGGCGATGATATTCTGAAGAGGCTCGACTTCGTGATAGCATCGGTGCACAGGAACTTCAAGCTCACCAGGGACCAGATGACCAGGAGGCTTGTGAAGGCCATATCGTCAGGTTACGTCAACGTGTTAGGCCATCCTACAGCGAGGGAGCTGTTCAACAGGGAGCCGATAGTTTTCGATTTCGAGAAGGTTTACAGTGCTGCTAGAGAGAACAATGTTGCGTTGGAGATAAATTCGCAGCCAAGAAGGTTGGACTTGGACTACATGCACGTCAAGGAAGCGGTCGAGCACGGCGTCAAGATCATCATAGACACAGATGCGCACAATGCGGCAAGCCTGGGCCAGTACATGCGTTTTGGCGTGATAACTGCAAGGAAGGGCTGGTGCACGAAGGCTGACGTAATCAACACTCGCTCTCTATCAGAATTTGCGAAGTTTTTTAAACTCAGGCTGTGATTAAA
>CAYHOW010000113.1:0-3982 GCA_964358335.1 Candidatus Woesearchaeota archaeon | reverse complement strand
AATTGCCGGAATCAACGCCTGAGGAGATGATTGCTCTACACTGCGAAGTGCAACAATCGTCGTTGAGCCAGGAAGCCCTAACCTCAAAATGATAAACATTTTAGGTCAG
This sequence comes from Candidatus Woesearchaeota archaeon, assembly GCA_964358335.1. Taxonomy (GTDB): domain Archaea; phylum Nanobdellota; class Nanobdellia; order SCGC-AAA011-G17; family GW2011-AR17; genus CAYHOW01. Next base: position 3,873 of record CAYHOW010000113.1, on the reverse strand, counting down.
GGTAGTTCACGTGAATAGATGTAATTGAAATCGATTATTTCGTCAGGCTCTTCCTTTTTCGGCTGTGAGCCCAGAGACTTCACGTACCATTCTCCGAACTTGTTCTGCACTAAGCCCCAAGCTAGCTTCAGGCCCTTGTTTGGGCTGGATGAGCCCGCAAGAATCAAGCCCACATTGTTTTGCAGTTGCGATGATGCAAGTTCCGCCCCGGTGACTGTGTATACCGTGTTCCGGCTGATGGTGCCGCTGGGCGTAGGCCATAGCTTCGTGGCGGATATTGAGAAAGAATCTCCATAGTCGGCAATCCTGAATCCGTGCCAGTCCTGGATGTCATCAAGGTCGAATGTGGCAGCATGCTTCAGCCTCTGGCGTTCAGTCTTGTACGCATACTTGTCAGACGTGTCTTCCTTGTAGTATATGGAATATACGCCGTCGTCTATACCGTCGACAGCATCAAAAGAAGGATGTTGCACAATAGAAGCTGCAAGCGCAAGACTGGCTAGCAGTATGAATATAATGCAGACCGGAACCAGCTTCTTCATCTCATATCTCCTTTTTTGCTTACATAGGACAAGATTCAAAAGTATAAAAAATTATCTAAAAAAAATAAAGAATCAGAACTCGACATTGACGTCTTTCTTCTCCGCTTCGGTTGCCTTGAACATGTCCCGTTTGGAGAGCTTCATTGGCCCGGCGAAGAATACGCCCGGCACGGTCTCTATCCTGATGTTGAACGTGTTGACCGAATCGTTGTAGAACTCTCTCCTGTCGGCAAGCTCGTTCTCAAGCCCGCTTATCCTCTGCTGCAGGTGCATGAAGTTCTCGTTAGCCTGGAGCTTGGGATAGTTCTCGGCGACAGCGAACAGGGTCTTAAGTGACTCGGTTATCATGTTGTCCGCATTAGCCTTCTGCCCGATAGTCTTGGCGCCCAAGAGCGCAGACCTTGCTTTTGTTATGTTCTCAAGCAGCTCTTTCTCGTGCTTCATGTATCCTTTTACAGAAGCTATAAGTTTTGGCAGCTCTTCAGCCCTCTGCTTCAAGAGCACGTCGATGTTAGACCACGACTTCTCTATATCGTTCTTCAGCCTGATTATGCTGTTGTATATCCCTATCACGTAACCTAATGCAATCAGCACAAACAACAGCAAAGCAACGCCGGCGATAATTGCTATTCCTAATGCCATTTTTTCCTCCTTTGTTTACAACATACCTAAAAACCAAAATATTACTGCTAATGAGCCTAATATTAAGGTCGAGCCGCCTACAAGGCCACCGAACACTTTCAGGTTAAATTTCGCAACCACTTCCCTCTCATTAGTGTCCGATATGAAATAAAAATCTTTCCCTCTCTGTATCATTATGTCCGCCTCGTTCTTTTGCGCCGTTGCCTCTTCGACCAGTGGGTTGTCTCCGGCAGTGCCGATTACGTAGAGCTTGTCGTCAGGGGCGATGAAATATTCCCTCAGCCTGATATCCTTGCCAAGCCCGAACAGAGTGGTATGGCTATAATTCTGGGAAGCTAGGAATGTTATGGCGCTTTTCGTGAGATTCCTGTTGAAAGTCCTGGACTTGAACTCGTTGTCCATAGGTATGTCTATTTTGGCTCCGTCGGGATCCACGACCACTTCGCCGGTGCCATCGTCAAGCAGGAAATAATTCGACATTACGCCGTTCCTGACAGTGACCCAGCTGCTGTGCTTGCCGTTGCTCCTATACTCCTCAACTGTCCACCTGCACCACAAGCACTTCTCGCTTGAGAATGGAGACTTGAACATTTTCCCCCTGTAAGGCATGGCCTTCCCGTAAACCTCTACTAGGCCCATAGCTAGCGACCTGACCTTGGACGTGGGCATGTTCTCTATCGTCCTTTTCTGCCTGAACCATTTGAACCCGCTAATGAAAAGGTATATGCCAACTACAAGCCCGACAAGGGAATAAACTAGTATCCTGCCATCGCTGCCCATAAGCCAAATAATGTAGCTAAAAGCTTATAAAAATTGCGTTTATGGCCATAAATTTAGGGTTGAGGAAGCCAAAAATAAGAAGGTTTATAAATAACATCTAGTTTTTTGAGTGTAAAATGGTCAGGAAAATACACGCTAAGCAGAAAAGGATGGAAGGCTCAGCCACCCACTTGAGAAGCATCAGGGGATTGTCAAGGAACAGGGCCAAGAGGCCTAGGACATTCGCTTCTGAAGCGGCGGCAAAATCATGGGCCGAGAAGAACGGAATCAAGAAATACGAGCTAGTTAACATCAAGGGCGAGCAGAGGGCCGAGAAGAAGATTAAGGTAGTCCAATTATAATTTTATTTTTCCCTTTTGCCAAGTTTGCAGAATCATTCTAGCCATCGTCTTTGTGTCAGGAATTCCTCCTTTCATAAGGCGGTTATTTTTTACAGCTATCTTCTCGAGATTGTCTTCTATGTTCTTAGTCGCGCTTATTCCGTAATATGCCTCTATCTTCCCTCTGAACTTCCTCATGAGTTCCGTCACGGCATTTTCGGGGTCGCGTATCTTTGACGGATCCAATGATGCGGTCATGGCGTGCTTTAGATTGTCATTCTCCATGTAAGGATACACTCCGGGCGTGTCCATAAGATAGACCTTGTCAGTTATCTTGATGAGCTGCTTTGCCTTTGTGTAGCCGCTTATTGGGGCTGTCGGCGCGCTGCCCCTGCCCTTCAATGCGTTGATCACAGAGCTCTTGCCGGTGTTAGGGTATCCCATGACTCCTACAATGACCTTCTCTTTCTTTGTCACGTACCTCAATATTAGGTGCAGGAGCTTGGTTATTCCGTACCTTTTTGTGGACGACACGTAGACTGAGGGTGTGAGCTTGAGCTTCTTGAGCTCGTCCTGGTCGGCAAGGTCGCACTTGTTGATTACAAATATCAGAATCTTGTGCTGCTCCTTGACCTTTTCCTCAATCTCGGAATTCCTGGTCTCCTTTATCATCCTTGCATCAAGTATCTCAAGGACTATGTCTGACTCATCTATCACTTCATTGACTATTCTCCAAAAGTCCGCCGGCATGAAGAGAAAATATGTCCTAGAAGTATATTAAGTATTCGAAAAAAAAAGAATAATTATTTCCAGCCTTCTAACGGGTCTAGGGGCTTAGAATTTGGCGAATTGATAAAATACCAAAGGTGCTCCCTGAATCTAATTTCTTTTAGGCCTCTTAAGAATATCTCATCGCCTTTTTTCAGGTCAGATTTAGAGCAGTATGGCACTTTAAAAGTATGACATTGTGCCCCATTGGAATTGTTTATTTGGTTTATGCCACGAAAAACAGTATGCCCTTTAGAAGGCTCAACCAATATTACTGAATAATTGTATAATTCAATAGAGGAGGATTTGGCCTTATCATGCAAATACAATGAAACATAGCTTCCGTCTTTAAAGGATAGAAGAATGACAGATTTATCGGTTTCTTTACGCAGTGCAAAAGTCCTATCATCAGGTTCGGCGGCAGAATATTCTATGGCCTTGTCGATAGGATACGATTTGTTGCCGGTAAAGTCTGCCTTTAATGGCATATAAACAGAGGAATTCTTTTCAGAGCTGCCTTTTTCACATCCACTCAACGCCAGAGTCGCGGCACAGACTGAGCCCAACAGTAAAGTTCTAAGTTTCATTTATTTTCACCTTCTATAACAGTTTTAATCCACAAATATTGCGGGCGTTTAAATAATTATTGGTACTTGGTATGTATTAAGCTCTCTCGCTAAGCAAAAATTTTCCGAGGATAAAAATATAGCCCAAATAGTCTCGCAAAACTTTAGGTTTAATTTCTTCCCTCGGAGAGCAATCTCATAGCAAGGTTTTTTCAGGTTTTTTTATGATTTTGTCCTCTGAGCTTAATACATACG
>CAYHOW010000112.1:0-3992 GCA_964358335.1 Candidatus Woesearchaeota archaeon | reverse complement strand
GTTATCTTCATTACCTCTTACGTGAATCCCCACCCTTTAGGGTTGGGGTAATTCAACTAGAGTTTCAGATTGTCTTACCGAACTTCTCTGCCCATTTAATTAACGGCCTGAAACATTTGATTATCTCCAATCCTGAAGGCGTAAGATAATATTCTACCCGGGGTGGAACCTCGTTATGCTTTTTTTTATTTACTAACCCTAATTTCTCTAACTCTTTCAATCTTTTAGATAATGTCCTCGAGCTGATTGGCTTTAGCTCTTTCATAAGATAATTGAACCTTTTTTTGCTGCCATCACCGTTAAGCTCTTTCAAAATCAGCATGTTCCATTTCATGCTCAATACTTTCACTATTTTTGCTACCGGGCATCCTTTTTCCATTTCAATCCTCCATTAGTTTCCTTTTGGTTACTTATTTATTTATATATTATTTATACTTTACTAATTAAACTATCATTACTTTAAAAAAGTTACTAAAAGGAGGAAAACAATGAGAAATGAATTAGTTTTGGGAGTCATAGCAGTCATGGTCTTGGCCTTTATCGGATTGTCTTTGACTGGAGTTTTTTCATCTACGGGAAATGCAGCTAAAAATGTGGACACAGGTAACCATCCTGTGAAGGAATTTACTGTTCAATCTTATACAGAGACCAAAGACGGAAAGTATTTCCCAACGTTCTCGCCGAAAGAAATGACAGTCAATAAGGGCGATTTGGTCAGGATAAAAATAACAAACATCAAAGGGATGCATGATTTCAAGATAGATGAGTTTGGCGTATATACGGAAACACCTCTTAACCAGGAAATGACTGTTGAGTTTGTGGTTGATAAGGCGGGCTCTTTTGAGTATTATTGTACCCAGCCAGGACATAGACAGAATGGGCATTGGGGCACGTTGAATGTGCTTTAACTTCTTTTTTTTTCAAAACATTAATAAATCAAAGTGATTAGAAGATTCTGAAGGTGATATAAAATGATGAAACTAACTGGAACTGAGACCGAGAAAAATCTCTTGAAATCTTTCGCAGGCGAAAGCCAGGCGAGAAACAGGTACACATTCTTTGCTTCAACAGCAAAAAAAGAAGGATATGAGCAGATAAGCGCAATATTCCTTGAGACTGCCGACAACGAGAAGGAGCATGCCTGGGTTTTCTTCAAGCATCTTGAAGGCGGAAAGGTGGAGATAACAGCCATGTACCCTGCAGGCAAGATAGGAAAGACCGAAGATAACCTGCTTGCAGCCGCTGAGGGCGAGAAAGAGGAGTGGGGGAAGCTCTATCCTGAGTTCGAGCAAGTAGCCAGAAATGAAGGGTTCAAGGCCGTTGCCGACTCGTTCAAGGAGATAGCGGAGGTGGAGCAGCAACACGAGAAGCGATACAGGACGCTGTTAGATTCGCTTAGGAGAGGGGCATTATTCAAGAAAGACAAAGTTGTCACTTGGAAGTGCAGGAATTGCGGCTATGTCCATGATGGAAAAGAGGCACCAGAATCGTGCCCCGCTTGCAAGCATCCCCGCGCCTATTATGAATTATTGGCAGAGAACTATTGATATTTTTCTTCATTTTTTAAACTAAAATCAAGAGGAGATTCTGATAAAAGAGCCAGCCTCTGATTTTTTCAGGTTGTTTTTTACGCCGTAACATTTATTAATCAATGATCCATATGTTAAAGGGTGGTAGCATCCAGGCAAACAGCAATTTTGGCGGCATTCGAGAAGAAAGGGTTGGCACTGGATAGCAGGAATGAAAAGTTCAGGGGCTTGCTTGACGGGCCCGAGCTTGTGCAGTGGGACGACGGGGCAAGGCTTTACTTCTGGTCGTACAGGGGCGTTTACAATATTACATTCGACGGGGCTGCATTCCTGCAGGAAGCGGAGATTGATTATTCCACTTCTGAAGACCCAAACATGATGTTCTACCCAAATCCTCCAAGTGATCCCACACTGGCAAAAGTCAATGGCAAGTGGATGATGTATTACGGGCAGCACTCAGAAGGGATATTCTATGCGGTGATGGAACGGTGATTAAAAAATGAAAAAAATAATCCTATTGTTAATTTTATTAATTGCCGTTAGTGGCTGTGTTAAACAAGCAGAAGAAATCTCGGAGGAAAATGGATTACCGGCAGAACAAAAAGTCCAACTTATTGTCAAGACTCAAATCAAAGTAAGTGCAACTGGCATGGAAATGATTATTTCCCCTTCCAAAGACAATGTGGTTAAGGGCATCATTACCATTACCGTGACTAAAGCGCCAACAGACACCGGCATGGTTGCTTTTGCCATCATCGGCCCTGGAATTGAATCGATAGAGAAAACCGGTCCTAATCTCGGCTTTGATGGCGATGGAAGTGATGGCTGGAGTTTTGAATTTGATACCAACACTTATCCTAACAATATATATTCTATTGCAACTATTGCCTTTCCATCTATAACTCCCGGCGGAGGGGCGCCGCCATTAGGAGCACTTCAGGCTAAGATTGAGATTAGAAATGAGGAGTTCTCACCCGTAGAGTCTCCCCTTATTACTGCTCCTTACAAAATAATGAGCGGTTCATGCAAGAATCCGCTGAAATCCATCGAAGAAGCAAAGCGTGCGCATGCTACTGCTATTGGTGTAAATATTATCTCTGGTTCCACTAATGAGGAAGATGGAGCAGCAATCTGGGAACCTCCTGAAAAAGCAGCCCGAGGATGTGCAAAGCTGATTGCCCTTGCCCATGAAAATTCATTTGGAACAGTGTTGACTACAGGTTTAGCTAATGAGGAACAGTTTATTGTCAAGAATTTCAATAGGGATAAATTTATTCAAACCAACAAGGAAATGATTAAGGCCTACGCATCTTTTGCCCAGCAGAATAAAGTTTCGATGTTTACGATTGCCAATGAGATCGATTCGTTTGCCGGCATACGTACCGTGCAGGCTGTGGACAGAACAAAGCTAACTTATGACATCTCCAAAGAATTCATTGCAGAGGCAAGGAAGGCTTATGGCGGCAAAATTATTATTGGACTTGCCGGCGTGGAAGCAGATGAAGTGGGCGTTTCTCATTATTACCCTTTTGAGGGCGCCAACATCATTTGTTTTTCCGCCAACGCAATGCCCGACGACACTATTGAAGCAAACTTGCAATTGATAAGAAATTTGACTATAATTATGAAAGAAATCGGCCAGAAGGTGGGAATTCAGGAAGTAATGTTATGCGAAATATCCATTCTTCCTTCTGAGATACAAGTAGATCCAACAGATACCGAGGCATGGGTGAAGATGCAACGCGAACAACAAGCGCTCTTTAATACTGCATCTTATAAGAAAAATAGGGATGAGTTTTTTCATAGGTTCCTTATAGAAGTTGCCCCCGAACTTTCCGGGATGACTTTAGCGCCTTCCGGAGGGCCATTCTCATTAAAAGAAGATGAGTTATCAGAAAGCACCTTTATAGAGGATCTTGACAACTGGAAGTGAAGAGCTGATATTCGGACAGTGAAGCCTCCCAGTCGGCGCAAGATCCGAGGAATCAGTTAGCTTGATTGGTTTGTTGCCCGCTGTTCCCATTTCTGGAAAGATGAATTTCGTTACCTGCCTGTCTATTTTTAGGGGCGCAGTCCACTCCCTTTTTGTAAACTGCCCGTTAGGTATATAGAATTATAAAACTCACCCTCTATATATTATTTATTTTTCGCAATGCTAATGCGTAAAATAAGTGATTATCCGCAATAGGAAAACGAAGAATTTATAAACTATTATCCCTAAAAATTATGTATGGAACTCACGCATATACTCAAGGACCAGAGAAAAGACATAGATGATGAGCTAAAAAAGAAGAGGATAATGCCCCGGGAGGCTGAAACCCATTTTAGGGAGGCATTGAATTCCAAGCTCATAAAAGTGATAACAGGCATAAGAAGATGCGGCAAGTCCGTATTGATATACAGCACATTATAGAGCTTTCTGTTGATTGGGTTACATAAAATATATTAAGGAGTTCTTCCTTC
>CAYHOW010000111.1:0-4023 GCA_964358335.1 Candidatus Woesearchaeota archaeon | reverse complement strand
GGGAAGTAACGCTCGGGGAGACGAGAGCGCACTCTCGTCGGTGAGCCAAGAACTCTCTTTGCATTTAGGCTAACGGATGCCCCGGAGCTTGCTCCGACTGGGAGGCTTCACTACATCATGAATCTCAAGAAGACCAGTCCCACAGCTATCACTGTGGACGCAACATAAATCGCCCTGTTCCATTCCCAGACCTTTTTTCCGTCGAAAGGGCCGAACGGTATCATGTTGAATGCGCCGAGCCATGCGTTTATGAAAAAGCCTATAGAGCTCAAGGATGATATTATTTCTGATTTGGTAAGTAGCGATGTCGCCAGGAATATCAATGCCAGAATTAAGTTCGTCATAGGCCCGGCCAGCGAGATGATGCCGTTTCTCCTCTTGTCCAATATCCCCATTATATACACTCCGCCCGGTGCGGCGAAGATGAACCCGAACAGCGAACTGATAAGAGTTATCCCGAGCATCAAGGGGTCGGCCCTGTACACTGCGACGCAGCCGTACTTCTCTGCGAGAAACTTGTGGGCCAGCTCGTGCAACAGGAATCCCGTGCCTACTGTCACCGTAGCCATGCAGAATGAAACTAACAGGTTTAACGAGAACTCAAACCCTGCGAAAAGTATGGCGAAAGCCAAAGATAAGATGAACCACGATTTCAGCAGATCAAGGACTTCTTCCTTCTGCCACTTGTGCCTAGTCATGGGTGTACCAGAAATATAGCTTGTCCTTCTCTTTCCTGTCCAGCCTAACGAAACCGAACCTCTCCAATTGAACCGCTTCGTCAACTTTCGCATGCTTGGCATTGTCCTCTATGAAACCTGTCTTGACTGTCCCGTCAGGCATAAGTATCTCAGCTTCCACCGCATGCTCCACAGGCAGCCAGTGCAAAAGCTTTGCTTTCAGCTTAGGGTCCATGGTTTCCGAAACGAACTTGCCGTCCTTGAAGTTGAACAGGTGCATGAACCTATACGTATGGCCTTTCTTCAAATCCTCTGAGACGTAAAACTCGCCGTTCGTCTTCAGCTTCCTCATTCCCCTTTCCTTGTATTCAGGGTGCAGTGGGACTTCAGCCGTCATTTCCGGAGCATCCTTTATCTTTATCTTCTTAGGATTCTCGACGAAATAATACCTGTTGGCTGTCGGGTCGAGAAGCTTCCTGTTCTCTGAATATAATGTATCGACAGGGACTGTGATCTCGTTCTCGTTCAGGCCGAAGCCTAAGATGAATTTCCTTATAGCCTCGGGCAGCAAGCCTCTCCTCTTCAACGATTGCAGGCTCCATGTCCTCGGGTCGTCCCATCCTATGTACTCGCCGCTCATTACTTCCTTCCTTGACTTGGATTTGCTGAGCTTGACTCCCTCTATCTGGAGCAGCCCTGAATACATTACGTCCGGGCCTTTCCATTTGAATATGTCCCATATGAACTCTTCCATGTCCGTCTCTATCCTCAGCTCTTTACCCCTAAGGACATGGGTTATCTTAAGCAGAACGTCATCGACGCCCCACGAGAACTCAAGCATAGGCCATACCCTGTACTTGTTGCCTACCTTAGGATGCTTCCTTTCGCATATCCTGAAAAGCACCCTGTCCCTGAACGCAGGGTTAGGCTGGTCCATGCCTGTCTTAATCCTTAACGCGGCCTCGCCTTCCTTGTAGACTGTGAACATCCTCTTCCACTCATCAAGTGTCTTCTCAGCAGAATGCGCCCTGCAGTCGCACGCCATGGCCTTGGCCCTGTACTCCCTCATCTTCTCCGACGGGCACGTGCATACGTATGCGCAGCCTTTCTTTATAATCTCCTCGGCGTACTTGTAATAAAGCTCTAGCCTGTCCGACTTGTAGACTATCTTCTTCTCGTAATCCAAGCCGAGCCAATCCAATCCATCAGGAATAAGGTCGTAAGCCTCTGGGGCTATCTGCTTATCCTCAGAGCCTATAGTATCGTCTATAATCAATAACAATTTTCCGCCGTACTTCTTCGTGAGCTCGTCGTTCATGATGAATGTCCTGGCGTTGCCTATGTGCAGCGGGCCCGACGGGTACGGGGCCACTCTCATGACAACCTTGCCTTCTTTCGCGTTAGGCAGGTCGGGCAGCTTCCTCTCCTCCTTCTTTTTCTTCTCCAATAATTCAGGAGCTATCTCCTTCAGCTTTTCCAACTGCTCCTCGACTGACCACTTCCCTATCTCTTTGATTATCTTAGAAATCTCCGGCGCGATGTCTTTCAATTTCTCTTTTAATTTGGGGTCGTCCTGCATCAGCTTGCCAATCACTGCGCCCTGGTTGGCCTTGCCGTCATACTTCACCGCGTTCTGCAATGCGTACTTCATTATAGTATTTTTCATCCTAATAGGAATTTGCGGTTGGTATTTATTAGCCTTTTGGTGACTGATGCCCTTGGATGCATGGAAACGAAACTTTTTTAACCATTCACAGAATCCTAAGCTCTTATGAAAACCAAACTTGAGCTGGTTACAGATTCCCTGTGCAGAGATTTATTTGGAACTGGCAGAAACTGCGTGCTCCTCTACGGCAGGCCGGACCATGCCCTCGTTATACTGAGAGATGTTTACGAAAAGGCGAAAGTTAAGGATGAATTCCTGTGCACATGGCATGACGCATCTGCAATAACCAAGCCGATGGATTTCTTCGAGCGTATCCTCCGCTTGAAATATGGGGACCACTATGAATCATTGAGCGGAAATGAATGGTTCAAGGATTTAGTCTTAAGGGATGATAGGGAAGGTGTATTCCATCTGGCAAGCCTTTGCGGCAGGGAAAAGAATTCTCAAAATCCTAATCATCGGAGAACTCCTGTGATTTTCATCGACGGCATCGATGAGCTGTTCTTCAAGATGGATTTCGGGCATCTGAATGAAAATGAGATAGCTCAAGCGATGTCTCCCATGTCTTGGGAAGACAGACCATTGCCTAAAGGATTTGGCAACTGCCTGAGGAGATACCTGCATCAGACTAGAGACGGCATATTCTATGGGGCTGCAAGGAATTATGAGAGCCCACAATTCCAAATGACATTGGCCAATCCCGGCTATCTGTTCTATGCCTTGAATTTCATGCTCCGCTTCATGGAATGAATGGTAGCTTAGAATTCTTGACTTGACTTGCCGAGCAACGAGTCCAGCGCGCTTTCTCCGTCGTGCAGGCAGTATCTCTGCTTGGGCACTTCCTTCTCGAGCATAAGCATGAGGCTCCTGACCTCGGCGTACCTTCCTTCGCTTTGCATCTTCGATGCCGCCTGCTTCATTGCCTCAGCGTCAGGCGCTATATTCGTAACGCGGATAAGGTTCCTCATCCTGTACCTGTTGTCCGAGTCTACGGCCAGCTTCGCGTACCCGTCCTGAATCATGCCAGTTATCTCGACTTCGCCGGGCTTGGTGGTGGTGCAGTAAAGGAAACCTATGAATGAGTCTGTGTCCTTCTCGTCAAGCAGCTTCTGCGCGTGCTTCTGTATAAGTTCGGCAGGATACTTGAAGCCGCTTCTGCTGTTGGCCTTGAATATCTCTCCGTAGTACAGGAAATCCCTTACCGATTCGCATCTTCTCAGTATTTCCATGTATATCGGCAGCGGGCTTACTTCCGTTGCGTCCCAGACGCCCATGATGCTCTGGAAGTCGAGCTTGTCCGCGTATGCCCTGTAAGCAGAATGTACTTTTTCTATCAATCCTTCTTCTGTAAGGCCCCTCTCTTTTGCCTTGGCGACGACTGCGTCGTACTTGGCTTTACGTTCCTTCTCGCGCTGCTCGATTAAAGCCTTCTGCATATCCTGCGGAGTTGGCTCTGCGACTGCTTCATTCTTCATCTTTTTATGAGCTGCCTCGACCCTGCCTTCCAATGCTCTCTCGTCGGCCATGACCCATAGCTTTAGGATAACAATTTAAATAGTTTTCCGTTGATGATACACGCCGCAAAGCACATTCATGCCTTAATCATAATCTGTCGGCGCCAAAAACTGCTATGTGTAAGGACTATTCGTGTATTGGTCCTTCAATGACTTTATAGGCGAT
>CAYHOW010000110.1:0-4065 GCA_964358335.1 Candidatus Woesearchaeota archaeon | reverse complement strand
CAAAAAAATAGAAACATTCCAAATATATAAATCATTCGTTAAGTATACAGTATCCGAAAAACGTTAGAATCAGCAGTACTTTTTCTGCTGCTTGGACCAGACCTTGTTAGGCGTCTTATTCAGCCATTCCGCAGCAAACTCTACGAATCTCATTCTTTCTTCCTTATTTTTTCTTATTCCTTCATCGATTTCCTCAAAATCCTTTTCAGTCAGCTTGAATTTTCTATAGTTCATTTGATACACCTAAGCTTTACCTTGCCCTGCAGCTAGTTTCCTTGTGAGCCTGTCAAAATCCGAGTCTATGGTCTGTGTTCTGTTGAACTCCTCATATTCCTTTGACGCCTTGGCTTCCGCTTCCTTGAACGAGATAGTCCCCTTGCTGTCCAGTATCTTGAACTCATTGAATTCCAGGAACCTATTGACGCTCTCTGCCAGGTCTTTCATTGTCATGGAAGTCCTGTTCTCTATTATCCTCTCGATATAATCGAAAAATCCCGATATGGTCCTTTCCAACTGCCTTATTTCGTTTTCAGGCAGGTAGTTCTTGGCGATTGCCGTGTCTGATTTAAGTATCCTGCCTTTCGGCGAATTCTTCCATGTGAGCAGGCCCATGGACGGCTTTTTCGCGTCCGCCTTATTGTAGATGATTTCTGCTGCAGTCTGGCCAGATATCGCATAATGGAACTTGTTCTGGACCTTCGCATAGAACTCTCTTGTTATGTCTGAGTCCTTGTCGTAGTCGATGCTGCATTCCGCAAAGATGTCTGTTATCTTCTGGTATATCCTCCGTTCGCTCGCCCTGATTGAGCGCACCCTTTCCAGCAGCTCATCGAAATAGTCTTTCCCGAAATGCTTGCCGTTCTTGAGCCTCTCATCATCCATCGCAAACCCCTTGATGATGTATCCCTTTAGGATTTTAGTCGCCCAGACCCTGAACTGCGTCGCCTTCTGCGAGTTCACCTTGTACCCTACAGAGATGATTGCGTCTAGGTTGTAGTATAGTGTTTGGTATGTTTTCCCATCATTTGCAGTATGTGCAATTTTTGCACAGGCTGAAGCTGGATCTAATTCACCACTTTCAAAGATATTTGACAGATGTTTTGTGACTACGGTCCTATCAACCCCAAACAGTTCAGCCATCCTCTTCTGTGTGAGCCAGATGTTTTCGTTGTGCAGGAACACTTCTATCCTGATATTGCCTTCCGGAGACCTGTATAGCAAGAATTCAGCAGTTTCATCTTTGGGTGTAAGCTCATTTGCCATATTGGATGCCTTCTTCATCCTGCTAGCTTCAGGACTGGATTTATGACTAGAATCAGCAGTACCGTTTCTGCTGCTTTGACCACACTTTGTTAGGCGTCTTCTTGAGCCATTCGGCATACATCTCAACAAATTCCATCCTTTGCTTCTTGTTTATCCTTATGCCCTCATTGATTTCTTCAAAATCCTTTTCTGTCAGCTTGAATTTCCTATAATCCATCTAAAACACCTTGATCCTTAGTATTTAATGTAGATATAAAATATTTAAGCTTTTCCTTGTTAAGGTAATCTCTGAACAGTATCCATAGATGCCTTGCGTCTTCCAAATCCTTCTCTGAACCCAAATATAATTTGAATGCTATCTGCAGTTCTATGCTTGACGTATAGATTTGATATTTTCCTAGCTTGACTAATACCCTATCAGCCAAAGTTAACCTGTCCATTCCTGTCTTTACAAACTTAATCTCAAAATTAGGCTCGAACGTACCTATCTCCCCCATCCTGATAGACAAACCCTCATCTAGATATTCATAAGCATCGTCAGGCTCTTTGGCATTGATGCAGTCATATTTCTTTGCGAATTCCTTCCATACTTCTAAGAATTTCTCTTTTGGTATCCTTTCTATAAATAAGTCTATGTCTTCTGTCTTCCTTGTCCTTCCAAAGAGTATAGCGATATAGCCAGAGATGATAACATATTTTAGCTTGTTCCTTTCAAGGATGTCTGCGAATTCTATAACAAACATATCTAAGTTTGTAAGCTCTTTTTCGAAGATTATCTCCTTTTTTGAATATGCCAGTTCCATAGAAGTTAAGTTTTTTCGTATGTTTATAAAGCCTGCGCGTGTTTGACATGTCCAGTGGCTCTAGCGCTTCGTGAACTGCTCATGCCCTGACACCTATAGATGTTGAGGGCGCAGGCCTCTTTGGTTGCCTGGGTCAAATGGATTTCAGCTTCCTCTTAAGCCCTATCCTTTTCTGACCCTCGGGCTTATCCAGATAATTTTCAGAACTAATGACCTTTCTTCTTGTTTGGAATTCAAGTTTCTTTCGTGCATCCCCTGCAATATTCCCTCCTTTTATGGCAGCATCCTTATTTTCTACAAACCCCCTCGCATCTTTTGTTCTGGCTATTTCAGTGGTGGCCCTTTCACCAAGCATAGAAAAAATCAGTTCTAAATCGTTCATATGGTCTCTTAAGTTTTCTTTTTTAAGCCCCTTGAATGTTTGGTATTCGCTGGGAGTCATTCCAAAAGTTGCTTTGCTGATTTCGGCAGTTAAAATAGAAAATTCTCTTTTCTCTTCTACACCGCGTTTTTTCCACTCGTCAGTCAGCTCGTCCCGAATGGCAATTCCACGAACCCTTTTCTCAATCCATTCGTCAGAATAGCCTTTCATCTTGTAGATGTCTTTCATGCGCTTCTGGGCAAGCTCGGGATTCTCTATCTCTTTTATTCTGTCATACCCAACCTGGGCAAGCCATTGCTTGAATGGTTCGGCCTTGGGTGACGGTATTGATTGAATTATCCTGAATATATTGCTTGTATTGGCACAATCCGTCAAATAGTATTTTCCATCTAAAGAGATTAATTTCAGTTGTCCGATTTTTTCGGACAACTCAAAGCCTTCTTCCTGTTCAAGCCTGAGTTTCAAGTCTGACCAATACTTCCTGGCTCTTTCGCTTTCGGTCAAAGCCCCAATTATATCTATTACAGAGAACCACCATTCGTCGTTAAACCAAGTTCTTCTAATGTTTTTGTCCTGAAATACAACCAACGCCTTGCTCTGCTCTGGACCTTCCATTGTGATACCCCCTTGTTGATTACGCTATTGATAGTAATTGGAGTTTATAAGCGCTGCGCGCACACTTGTCGCGGTGTCCAGTGGTTCTGGAATATATATGTCGCATCAGAATCTTTTCAGCCAGCATGCCAAAACAATTATTCATGGTTGTCTGCCCCACAGCGAACTGATGGGGAATTCTCTATTTAAGTTCACCAAAATCTTTATATACTTCAACGCATTTGCGTATATCAACACAATTGCAGGGGGCATTGCATATGAAGCGGGTAACATTTTCCATAACGAAGGAGCTTAAGGAAAGGCTGGACAAGAGGCCGGACGTAAACTGGCCTGAAGTATTCAAGCAGGGAATAATTCAAAAGCTTGAGAAGTTAGAGGCGTTAAGGGCAAGGGGTGAGTTATAGATGGTAAGCATAACCGTTGCGTTAGAGGAATCCACTAAGGCAAAGATGGATGGGTTTTTGTGGATAAACTGGTCAGAAGTCGGTGCGGAGCAACTGATGAGGAGGGATATATTCGAGAAATTCATTAAGGGCATAGGATTGTCCGAAGAGGACGAGACGTTCTGTGAAAGGACGGGCTGGGACCCGCTAGATGAGATGGAACTTAGGGAAGAGTACATCGAGAAGCTGAAGAAGCTTGAGAAGGGCCCTTTCAGGACAGCGAAACGATTGGAGTTTTGGAAAGAATGATTCTCAGATACACAGATGAAGCGTGCTCCAAAATCAAAAAGGCCTGCGCCAAAAACATCGAGCTTGACAAGGCTCTCAGCAGGAAAATTGCTTTCATCCTGCAGAACCCTTCCCAGTTCAAGCCATTGATGCATGGCCTCAAGGGCAAGAGAGGGGTTCATATCCTCAAGAGTTTTGTCCTCATCTATAAGATTGAGGGGGATATTGTTTACATCATTGACTTCGAGCACCATGATGAGGCTTACAAAAGATAAGTTCCTAAATTCCCGCACTTTTAGGCACAATTTCTCTCAAAATCGCCTGTAATGCT
>CAYHOW010000109.1:0-4102 GCA_964358335.1 Candidatus Woesearchaeota archaeon | reverse complement strand
CAAAATCTGCCGCCCAGATTCCATCTCCAGCCACAAAAACTATTTATACACGACACCCATAACAATTAGCATGGCAAATGTCGGCGAACTTGTAGAGGCAGATACTAAAGACCAAACATTCAAGGGCATCCTGATGGAGTCGCCCGACCCGCACGTAGTAGTCATAAAGCTAAGCAGCGGATACAACATAGGCATTGATAAGAAAAAGGTCAAAGGCATAAAGACCGTCGGCAAGCCGCAGAAGAAAGAGCACAAGAAAGAGCAGGTCAAGCCTAAGAAAGACCTGAAGACCATCTCAATCCTGCACACCGGCGGAACCATCGCTTCCCAGGTAGATTACGAGACCGGAGCAGTGACAGCAAAGTTCACGCCAGAAGACCTCCTATCGATGTTCCCAGAGCTAAAAGATGTAGCAAACATCCAGTCAAGATTGATGAGGAACATGGCCTCGGACGACATGAGGTTCGCGCACTACAATCTCATGGCGAAAGAGATAGAGAAGGAAATCAAGTCGGGAACAGACGGAATAATCATAACGCAAGGCACAGACACAATGCACTACACGTCGGCAGCGCTGGCGTTCATACTCCACGACCTGCCTGTCCCAGTCATCCTCGTCGGCTCGCAGAGGAGCTCCGACAGGGGAAGCTCAGACGCAGCGATGAACCTGATATGCGCGGCAAAAGCCATAGCGCAGTCAGACTTCTGCGACGTCGCAATATGCATGCACAAGAACACGAACGACGATTCGTGCGTTCTCCTTCCTGCGACAAAGTCAAGGAAGATGCACACATCGAGAAGGGACGCGTTCCAGGCAGTAAACAGCAAGCCGTGGGCAGAGATAGAGCCCAACAAGGGAATCAAATTCCTAAGAGACGACTACAGGCAGAGGCAAAACTTGCAGCTGAAGATAATGCCGATAAAAGAGAGCCTGAAGATAGGGCTTGCCAAGGCGCACCCCAACATGTTCGCAAAAGAGCTGGATGCGTACGAAGGATTCGACGGGCTGGTCCTTGAAGGCACAGGGCTAGGCCATTTCCCTATCAACGAGATAGACGAGTTCACCAAGGAGCATAAAAAGATCCTGAAGACAATAGAGAAGCTGGCGAAATCGATGCCGGTCGTCATGGCGCCGCAGACAATATACGGAAGGCTGCAGATGAACGTCTATACCCCCGGAAGGATAATACAGGAAGCCGGCGTGCTAGGCAACTATTCGGACATGACGCCCGAGACCACCTTAATAAAATTGGCATGGCTGTTGTCAAACTATCCAGAACACGTGAAGACGATGATGCACGAAAACCTCGCGGGCGAACTGAATAAGAGGATCGGCGCCGACTTCTTATGACCCCTGGACATGACAAACGCGCGCAGCATTTATAAACATCCTTAATTTATTGTCCTACTTATGGTCAGGACAGAAAGCCCAAGCTCCATCAACACCTACAAGCAGTGCCCCAGAAAATACTACTACTCCTACATCAAGAAGCTTCCGAGGCCTTCGAACATCCACTGCATCAGGGGCAACATCGTGCACGAGGCTCTCGAAGAGTTCTACGCGATGGACATCGGCGACGCCAACGAGGCAAACTTCATACCTAAATTCTCCAACCGCCTGAAAGACCTCTTCCATGAGAAGTGGGACGGGCACAGGAAGGAAATGAGCGACATGGGAATGAGCAACGACGAGATATTCGGATACTACCAGGACACGCTGATGATGCTCGCCGTATGGATAAACGCCATAATCAAAAGGACCGGGCAGCTTTTGGAGAAATACTCTTTCGAGGACGCATTCTACCAGATGAAGCCCGACTTGATAGAGCAGAAGTTCGTCTCCGACTACTATAAGGTCATGGGATACGTCGACTGCATATACCTCAAAGACGGAAAGGTCAAAATACTCGACTACAAGACAAGCAATTCAGCCGATGTCAAGCCCGAATACCAATTGCAGCTCGGCATCTACGCCCTACTGTTCGAGGAGAGGTACGGAAAGCTGCCAGACGAGCTGGCGCTATGGTTCCTCAAGCACGGAGAAGTCACTTTCCCTGTCACGGAAGATTTGATTAAGAACGCAAAGTTCGAGATAGAGCAGATACACCTCTCTACGACAACAGACGACGTCAAAGACTATCCTAGGCAGCCTGGGCCCCTCTGCAAGTACTCGACAGGCCAGTGCGAGTTCTATGAAACGTGCTTCGGGCTGAAGGATTCCAAACAGCCCATATAGTCTTCCGAATCCAGCGGAAAAAACTGCAGTTTTCTAAGGCAAGCTTTATCAACCCCGGCCATATATAGAATCAGGCATGAAGAGTTATAAAAAGTTTAACCAAAAGTTTAATAAATAAGTTTAACTAAATAAAATGAAGACAGAAATAGACTTTGACGCGCATGCCTTGCTTAGGCTTGTTGAACGATGGCAGCAGTTCGACCTTAGCCCCGAAGAGTGCCATCGATACGCAATCCATACAATCTGCCTAAGAAGGAGCCCAAAACACAAGCATAAATCCAGAATGCATAAGACGCATTACTGCTATTACAACAATAACCTGTCATTTTATGTGGTGTGCAAAGAGAGAGCCATAGGAGATAAACTAAACATATTGGTAAAAACCGTAATAATAGAGGAAGGAAAGGAATGAATGAAGAAAAGAAACTCTGCATTAACTGCTCCGTACAGATGAAAAAATCGTACGTAAAGTATAAAGGGATTGAGCTTGAGGCATTAGAATGCCCTAAATGCAAAAGCAAGATATTTACTGAAGACCTGACAATGAAGGCACTGTCGAAAATCGAGTCTAAAAGGCTAGAAGAGGAATATGTCCGCAAGACTATAAAAATAGGCAGCAGCATAGGCATAACATTCCCAAGAGACATAGTCGAGGCGTTTAACATAAATGATGAAACAAAAGTAAAGATACACCCTAAATTAAGCAATGGCAAAATCGAGATGGCAATTAGCTAAACAAAATATTTAAAAACCTCGCCCCATTCTTTCACTCCTATGCATGACTACAAGAAGCTGGGGTTCAAGTGCGGCATCGAGATACACCAGCAATTAGAGACGCACAAGCTGTTCTGCGACTGCCCGAGCCTTGTCAACGACGAGAATCAGGCGGACATGTTCTTCGAGAGGAAACTCAGGGCCGTTGCAGGAGAGTCAGGCAGCATAGACGCCGCAGCGATGTACGAGAAGCAGAAGAATAAAGTGTACAAGTACGAGGCGTGCTCGTCGTCGTCGTGCCTCGTGGAGATGGACGAGGAGCCGCCGCACCACGTGAACATGCACGCGCTGAAGACCGCGCTGGAGATATCGATGATGCTCAACGCAAAGACAGTAGATAATGTCATATTCATGAGGAAGACAGTCATCGACGGCTCGAACGTCTCTGGCTTTCAGAGGACAGCGCTGATAGCCACGGGCGGATGGATTAAGACATCTAAAGGAGATGTGGCGATAGAGACAGTATGCCTTGAAGAGGAGGCGGCAAAGAAATTGGAGGCGAAAGATGATTACACGAAGTACAGGCTGGACAGGCTCGGCGTAGCTTTAGTCGAGATTGCGACCGACGCATCCATACAGGATCCCGAGCACGCGAAGGAAGCAGCGTCCATAATAGGGATGATGCTGAGGAGCACGTGCAAGGTCAAGAGGGGGCTTGGGACCATAAGGCAGGACGTCAATGTCTCCATAAAAGGCAAGCCGAGGGTGGAGATAAAGGGGTTCCAGGACCTGAGGACGATACCAGCAGTCATCGAGAACGAAGTGGAAAGGCAGATGGAGCTGAAAGAGCCCAAGCCCGAAGTGAGGAAGGCAGAGCCTGACGGCACGACAACGTTCCTAAGGCCGATGCCGGGCGCGGCGAGGATGTACCCGGAAACCGACGTGCAAACAATCAAGATTACTAAAGAACTGATGTCAGAGATAAGATTGCCGGAACTCCTGGACGAGAAGGCGCTCAGGTACGAGAGGCAGTTCAATATCAACGGGGACTTGGCGAGGGAATTGATCAAGGAAGAGATAAATTTCGAGCACTATGTTAAGAATTTCAAGAACGTAGAGGCCACATTCATGGCGTCCGTGCTTACAGCGTTC
>CAYHOW010000108.1:0-4154 GCA_964358335.1 Candidatus Woesearchaeota archaeon | reverse complement strand
CAAGGACGGCTGGATAGACATGCACGTTTACGGCGTTGATATGACAGACAAGGACATGGATGACTTATTGGATGTCTGGCTTGGGAGCTTCTTCTCAGTTTCTCCGTTGAGGGAGAACGAGAACCTGTTTGACGTCAAGTACAAGTCGTTGGGCAAGTCGAGCGATATAGGGATAGGCAATGATTTGGGCAGTTTGCAGTCTTTGCCTAAGCTTTTGCTTAACTGCAAAGGCGACCCAGACATTACTGTTCTGATCAGCCGTTCAAAGTTCAGGTCTGAGGCGATTGATAAGTACATCTATCTTTCTACTATGGTTGAGAACAAGCCCGAGAAAGGGCTGGTTCTGGTGCACGAGTTCGGCCACGCTTTTGGCGGCCTGGCTGACGAGTATTGCGAAAAGGAGTCAGCAGCCTCTTTTGGCGAGTCTTGCGGGGGCTCTACAGGTGGTAAAACGCATTACGGCATCAACTGCGTGAAGACTTTGGATGAGGCCAGGAAGGCTTGGACTCCTGTGGATCCCAACATAGTCGAGGCAGCAAAGGCAAGCACGGCATATAGGAGCTGCGGTGAGGAATGCGTTGACATCTCTAAATGCAACCTTCCCGTGATACCGAGCCCTAACTCGCTTATGAACAGCGAGCAGAAGCCGCCGAAGACATTCAATATCATCTCGTGGTCGAGGCTGAGCAAGCGTCTCAATAAGGAGGAGTCTGCAGTCTCATATTCGAGCGAGGCGGTGTCTAGGGGAATAATATGAAATCCATGAAAAATGGCATGCTGCTATTATTTTCTGCAATCATTCTGTTCTCGTTCATAGCTTACGCTCAAGAAATTGTTTTGGAAGCCACTGAAGTTTCCTCTGACAAGAATGCTAAGGGCCCAGTAGAATCTGTCAACCTGTCTAACGGATACATAAGGGTGACATCTTCCAAAGTCCCGATTTTGGAATACAATCCTCAGGACTTAAGAAAAATATTTTATAAGGTGGAGGATGCTTCTGCCGAGGCGTTGGCCTTGTATCCGGGCAGGGATCCGAAGCAGTTCATACTTGTCAGCGGCAAGGTGACTGCTGATGTGCAGAATAAAAGGTTGGTCATAGAATCGTTTGGCAAGAATGGTTCTGCCTATGTCAATGTGCCGCAGAATTATGATATGTACAGTAGGAAGATTCTGGTATCGATAACAGGCGACAAGGAAGTTTTGGCTTCTGCGCAGGGTTCCGCCGACAGCTCAACATACCTCAATATAACATTTGGGGGGGTAACTAACAAACTGGTCTGCAGTGGCGCCAAATGCAGGCTTGACTTATTCTATCGGATAAATCCTAAGAACAGGGGAAAGTATTTCCTTAATATCACGGGCAATGCTTATTTGGCCAAGGATTCCAGGATAGACAATTATAGGCTGAAGCAGGGCAAGAATGAGATTTACGGGATAAATGTTTCAGACTTGAGCGTGACTCAGGTTGCGGACGCCGTTATATATCTGAAGATGGTTGTTGACGCCAAGCTTCCAACGTCATCTTTCGGGGATGTCAATGTTGAGGGCAGCGGGGTGGGGCTCTACGTCAGTTATGCGAAGAACCAGGCGACGGACCCGGGGTTGTCCCATTTCATCATGGGGCCTTCGGTATCGGGCACGGACGTAAAGATAAAAGGCAACGGCGCGAAGGTGCTTTTCCTGTCGAGCCCGTCCTCATCAATACAGCGCAAGGGCATATACTATTTTAGCGGAGGCCATGAGCTGTTCGAGCTCAAGAGAGGTGAGCTAGAGGTCTACAGCAGTGAGGTTCCCATTGGCCTTCAGCCAAGGCTCCAGTCGTCCAACGTCGTGCAGGTCATCGGAAATAAGCTTTCAATCTCATTGAGGAAGATGGACAAGCCGGTGCTGAAGATAGCAACTGGCACTATAAACAATCTTGAGTTCGCAAGGTTCTCGCCGTCGGACAGCAGCTCGGTCGCATACGTCGAGTCCGGCAGGAAGGTGCTGAGCTTCGTAAGGAATGGCGTAGTCATAACAAATGGGGGCAGGTGGCAGGAGTTCGGCACTAGCTTCAAGGTGCCTGTTTACGACCCTTCTTTGTCGTTCAGTGAGAGCTCTAAGATTAGTGAGTCTGGCTACGCCGTGCTGGAGTGCAGGCTGAGCGAGAACAAATGCTACCTTAACGGCAAGGAAGTCTCAGGCGTAGCTGAGCAGAAGCTGAAGAGGTGCAAGTCAGACAGTCAGTGTGCGCAGGGCCAGGGCTGCACCCAGGGCGTTTGCGTGAATGACGCCAAGTGCCAGAACATGAACATTCCCGGCATGAGCGGGCCGATAGGCATAGTCTTCATCAACAACAGGGCGATGCTGAAATCAGAGTTCAGGAACTATGTGCTTAAGATGACTGGCGCGTCTGGCGCCGTTACCAGCAAGCAGATGTTCGGCAAGGAGCCGTTCAAGTCGTCCAAGGGCAAGTTCACATTATATTACATAGATGACGCCAATCTTCCGATAGGCTCGGGTGTTGGCACTCCTGCGATAGGCTTCAGCAAGGTGTTCGGAAGCAAGATGTGCCCTGGTGCAAAGCACATGGTCTTGATTTCAAGCGACCCGACACTTACAGGCTCTGCGGCAATAGGGGATGGAAGGGTCTTTATCGAGAAAAGGCAGCAGGACGCTTTCCCAAACGTCGTCTCGCATGAGTACGCCCACGCGTGCTGCGGCGTGATTGACGAGTATTATAGCGTTGACAAGTCATTGTCCTTGGCGTCGTTCAGGTCACTGAACAGGCAGTCCTACAATTGTGCGATGGGCGATGCTGATGCGGTCTCGAAAGGCTGGCCCGCGTCTTTGGTGTCGCAGGCGAAATCGAATAATTGGCTTGGCTGCGGTGGCAGGTGCCCTTCAGGCTGCGAATCTTGGCTTAAGCCTTCCAAGGAATCCATAATGAGCAAGGTTACCATTTACGACAGTTTCAATTCGTTTACTGAGCAAGGCATGAGGTCGAGGCTGAAATGAGGGTGTTAATTCTTATGGTTGCGATGGCGCTCTTTGCCGGTTTTGCGCATGCGCAGGAGACGAGCATGTACGTGCAGCTGGGCAATGATGGAGGGGTCTTATCGGTTGACGAGGTTGGATTGGTTGAAGGCAGAGGGGTTAACTTCGATTATGCCTATGCGGAATATTCAGCAATTCTCAAATCGGTGTCAGGGAAAAGCACATCTGTTAATTTTTTCTTTCCAGGATTTGTCTATATCGACCCAATTGCCGATGGCCCATCTTCTGTGGTATTGGACCAATCTTCCCAGCTGCTGTATTTCCCTTACTATCGGGACGTGGATAAGTTAGAGGTATATGATTCTGATAGGCGCTTGGTGTTATCTTATGATTTGTCAGATTACAGGATATGCGTTCTTGACGGCAAGTGTTCAGTCGCTGAGGATGTAAATACTTGTCCGGAAGACTGCAGGGCCGGCGCGGTTAAGCCTTCTGAAAATGTGGCGGAGGAAACAGCTCAGGTATCGGGCCAACCGTCTCAGGAATCGCAGGAGCCGAAAGGGCTTTACGTTATTATCATAGTAATCCTTGCCTTGATACTTGTTGCGTTCATGATGAATAGGCTGTCAAGCAAGCGCAAAGGCCAGATAACACTGTTCATTATTTTGGGGATAGTGATAGTTTTCGCGATAGGCATTGGACTGTATTTTTCAGGCGCTATATCTCAGCTGCAGGAGCAGAAGGAATCCGTGGAAGCTGCCAAGGCGTTGTCCCAGTCCAAGGACGTCCAGGCGTATGTCGAGTCATGCATTGCAGACTCGCTGAGGTTCGTTGTGCCTGCGGTTTTCAGGAACGGTGGCTATTATGCTCCCAAGGACAGGGTGATATACTTGCATTATGATGTCCCTGTTTACATGGAGCAAGGCAAGGAATCATTGCCGACCAAAGAGTCCATTGAGAGGGAGATAGCTTCAGGCGTAGATTCTGCATTGCCTGCATGTTTGGCAGGAATCCAAGAGGAAGTCAAGGTATCAGGAGTTCCAGAATCGGAAGTTACGATAACCAAGGGCAAGATAATTGCGGACACTCAGATTCCCCTGATAGTCCAAGGGGATGTGGAGTCCAAGCTTGTAGGGTTCTATGCGGAGCACGATGCAGACGTAATGCCTGCGTACCAG
>CAYHOW010000107.1:0-4159 GCA_964358335.1 Candidatus Woesearchaeota archaeon | reverse complement strand
GCATCGGCCTCTGCCAGTACTGGCCTTCTGGCCTCTGCTCGTTCTGCGCAATGTCAGCGGTGTATGTCCTTCCAAGCCTGGGATACATAGCGAAGAGAGGATTGTCGAAATCGTCCTTGTAATCATGGTAGTTCCACATAAGGAACGGCGCAGCCGCCAATACAATACCTATTATGAATATCCAGAACATCTTATTCTTGAATACCTTCAGCCTTTCAGTTACTAAAAGATATATAGCAAAGAACGGCGCCGTAAAGCCCACGGAATCGTAGATGAATATCCCCGCACCGAATACTACGCCTGAAAAGAAGACGTACCACTTGCTCTTCTTGAGCACATAGCCGTGATAGAAAAGCAGCGCAAGCAGCCCCCAAAGTATTACCGCATATATGTCCAGCGATATCCTTGCCGACCAGAAGATAGGCGACCAGAAGAAGATGAGCATAAATCCTGCCATCAGCCCTACATATTTGTTGAAGAAGTCCTTGCCGAACCTGTAAGCCACATAAACTCCGCCAACCGAAATTAATTGATTGAAGAATCTTATGAACCATTCATTCGCGCCTAATTTATAGAACACGGCCCACAGAAGCTCAATCCCCCTTGAACGCCATGGCGCAGCGATAGAAGGCAAATCTAGTCCATAATGCTTGGCAACACTAAGGTAATCAGCCTCGTCCCACCACACGGCCGCGTTGACCGTCATGAACTTGAGCCTGACGACGAAAGCCAAGGCCAATAAGCCCAGAAGCAGCCAATTGAAATTCTTGTTAGCGAACTCTTTGATATTATCAAAATAACTATCTTTTTTTTCTGCGTCGTCGCCCATTCCTAAATAATTATCCATAGATAGTTTATATATTTTATTGTTTAGCGGTCAGTCTTCCTCAGGCCCAGCATAAAGAACACGCGCTTCCATCTCCTGAACACCTTTGCCACAAACCTCGGGTTCTTGAGATATTTCAGGTAGCCTAGCCTCACTGAGAAGTTCTTGACCTTAGCGGACTTCACCAAGTTCTGGGCCCTGTCGAACAGCGCCTTGAACTCTTTCTCGTTGACTTCTTTTGAAAGTATGAGATTGGGATTATAGTTGTGGACAAAAAGCCCAGACAGCTTATTGACAGTGAAATCGAACGTGTCGTCAACTAAGCCCTGCTCTTTTGCGTAATCCCATATACCTGTTTGGGGCATTGGTATCAGCTGGTTGACGTTCATCTGGTCAAGAGGGTTCTGCCCTATGAAATTTAGGGTCATCTCCATGTCTTCCTTGGTCTCGTGCGGATTGCCCAGCAGGAAAGAACCGCTGACCTGGAACCCATACTTCTTGCACAAAGCGATTGCATTCTTATGATGCTCAATAGTAGTTAATGGTCCCTTAAGGTACTTAAGCATCTTAGGCGATCCGCTTTCAAATCCGAACCCTATGTGAGTGACGTTCATCCTCTTCAAATCATTCATCAAATCATCGTTGACCAGATTTGACCTTAACAATAGACTGAACCTCACTTTCCTTGTGAGCCCTTTCCGCTCGAGCATCTCCACGATTTTCTTGACCCTTGCCTTGTCGACAACGAATAGGTCATCTAAGATATGTATGCCTTCGACGCCGTACATGCCAACAAGAGTCTCTATCTCGTTCACGACGTACTCTGGCGAATTGAACCTTATCTTGCGCTCCCAGAACGAGCTTGACGAGCAGAATGTGCAGTTGTAGGGGCAGCCCCTCGATGTGAACATCGTCGTGAATATCCCTATGTTGTCCAGGCCAGCCTTGACCTGCGGAAGAAGGTATATCTCTTTCATATTCAAGGAGTCCCTGTCTGGGTAAGGTATCTCGTCCAAGTTGGCTATCGCTTCTCTTTTGGCGGTAATCACCAAGCTGCCATTGTCCTTGAACACCAATCCGCTGATTTTTTTCAGCTCTTCCTTTGGCAAGCTCTTGTCCTTGTTGAATAGGTTCCACAGCTCAAGCAAAGTCCTTTCGCCTTCGCCTATGACGCCTATATCGAACGCGGACTCTTTAAGATGGTGCGGCATGATGGTTATGTGCACGCCGCCAATCATCAGAGGAACGTCAGTTATCTTCTTTATCTCTTTGGCTATGCTATCAGCCCTCTTGAAATCGGTCGTCATTGCGCTGATGCCTATTAGGTCGAACTTGCCCAGCCTGACAGCCTCGACTATGTCTTCCTTGTCGATGATGGTTACATCTTTATGGTCAGAATATTTCTTGATGTACGATGACAGGTATGCCAGGCCCAACGGCGGGTCAGCGGCACTGCGTTCCAAAGATATTAGCGCTAATTTCATGTTCAAGTCACTTCAGCATCTCAGTTATGGATATGTTGCTGTTCGGGGCGCACGTCTTGCATATTGGCACCTTGCCATGGCCGGTCAATAATAGCTTCCTTACACCTAACGATTTCGGAGAACTCAATATGTCCTTTATGCTAGACTCCTCTATATTGCCCAATATGATGCTGTTGTCGAAATCGCAGGAGCATAAAGTCACTGAGCCGTCAGAGCTTATGGCGATGTCTGACCACGGCTTCGTGCATATGAAATCCTCGTCGCATTTCATGTCGTAAGAGTTCTCCCTGAGTATGTAGCGGTGGAATTCAGGATTGTTGGGCAGGAAGTTCTTCGCTTCTGCCAATGAGTTCACCCACAGGGCCTTGAACGTTATCTTGTCCACGCCCAGGGACTTGGCGAGATCCCTGAACCTGTCTATCTGGTGCTCGTTGTGCTTCATTATTATGAACTGCAGGTTTATGATAGGGATGTTTGTCTTCCTCAGCCCCTTCTCCTCCACTATCTCCTTGATGCCCTCTATTACCTTGTTGAAATCCGCGCCGACTCTGAACTTCTCCAATGTCTCCTGGTCGATGCCGTCCAAAGACACTGTTATCTCGTCCATCTTCGAGTTGACTATCTTTTTCGCCTCGGTGAAATGGCCGTTGGTGCACGTCACCACATTGATGTTCTTAGCGTGCGCGTAGTCCACCATCCTGTAGAAGTCCTTGTTAAGCAGAGGCTCGCCGAAATTCATCAGCACTATGTTCACCAGGTAGCCGCCCATGTCATCTATCACTTTCTTGAACGATTCGAAAGGCATCAGCTTCCTAGGCCTCTTCATCAGCCCGTTGCCTGTCGGGCACGTCGGGCACTTAAGGTTGCAGACGTTGGTCGGCTCCAGTATCAGGATGTATGGATAGCCCCAGAACCCCTTCCTCTTGAAGTAAATGGACGATTTGACCTTGGCTATGTTGGCCAGCTTCTTGAAAGTAATCTTGCGATTAGTTATAAGTTTACAGAACGTCTTTATTTCGCTAAGTTTTAGGCCACGCATTTTTTACAGATGTTAAATTTATAGACGCCGCCGTACAGCTCTTTCCTTACTTTGGCATATTCGGGCTTTTTCCATATGTCCAAGATGCTTTCAGTGTTCACGTTGCCGAACGAATGCTCGGTGAAGTAGTCGTTGCAGCACAGGAACACGTTGCCCTCATAATTGATCTGCAACGGCACGGGCGCGACCACGCACCTCGGTATCTTGTTCTTGTTCTTTACCTGCATCAGGCCGCCACGGCTGTCCAATACGCTGTCTTCGGTAAGGTGAATGTAATGTATGTGCACTTTCTCGTCCCTATCTTTCAGCTGATTGAGCAGCTCGGCTATGTGGGGAGGCATCTCCTTCCTGTGGGCTGTTATGTAGATTGAGTTTATGCCCGCGGCGACCAGCGAATTGTATTTCTCCATATTGAGGTAATCGCCGTTTGTGGCTATGTGGATAACGGACTGAGGCAGCTTCTGCCGAGTGTAAGTAACCAGATCTTCCATCCTCTTGTCCAGAAGAGGCTCGTTATAGAAGAAAGGCTTGACTACGCCTTTGAAGCCTATCGAAGCGAGATCGTCTATTATCTTCCTGTAGAGGTTAACATCCATGAGCTTATTGTTCTTTACGTCGCCGCGCCCATATATGCTGTTAGGGCAATAAGAGCACTTCCTGTTGCATGCGGTGGCGGTCTCTATCAGGACAGAGTCAAAGAAGTCCACCTTGCCGTACTGGACCAGCCTCTTGGCATCGAATACATAATTATGGAGCTTTACCTTGATGGAATTTATCTTGTTCTTGGCGTTCCGGCTCAGGAATTTTCCG
>CAYHOW010000106.1:0-4284 GCA_964358335.1 Candidatus Woesearchaeota archaeon | reverse complement strand
ATAGACGACGAGAAAAGGAAGCTCGACAAGCAAACCAAAACCCTTAAATAATATCCTCCTCTGATATTTAGAATATGCAGAACAGAGGACAAGTAGGCCCGGTATTCAAGTACCTCATGGCGATCATCGTCGGCACGATGTTCCTCCTCTTCTTCATAAATTTCGGCATGACGTACATGAAGCAGCAGAAGTCAGTCGAGTCGTACATGATAACCACGGGATTCGACGATGTGCTGTCCGCCTTAGGCTCGTCAGAGGATGCATCCAACACCTACAACTTCGGGCTAAAGACCACAATAGACTTCAAGGTGCCGAAGAAAGGCTCGGAGTACATCGAGCTCAAGTCGGGAGGGAACCTTCCATTGAAATCGTACAAGGCTATCTTCGCGCCGTCAAAGATAACAGGGACCAAGGTGGAAGTGCTGACAAAGAGATGGTACTTCCCATACCCCGTCGACAACCTGTTCTACCTCACTGCCACAGGATACAAGTATTTCATAGTCTATGACGACGAGACCGAAAGCCTGGCAAAGGATTTGGCCGGAGCAGACGCAACAGACGTCACCGCAGCCATACCAAGCAAGTTCGGGGCAGAGGCCGTAGATGCAGCCAAGGCCAAAGGCCTGAAATCGTCGCTGGCAAACGTCAAGGCGACATTCATACTGTTCGAAGAGGACGCTGAGCTGGAAAGCGCCCTGAGAAAGCTCCCAAACGCGAAAGTAAGGGTGATAAAGATGGACAAGGACGACCCCGACTACGGCGAGATAATGTTCGAGGACGGCCAGGAATACCCGTACTTCGGCAAGCCCATGATGATTGGAGCGATATTCGCAGAGGACAGCGCAATGTACGAGCACGCGCTGTCCGTCGCACTGAACAAGGTGGGGGTCGTGACGAAGATATATCTGGGAAAGCTGGAATACCTCTCGAACACGCCGCAGCTCTTGACGTGCACCCAGTACGGGCTCATGAAGATGAACCTGGAAGCCTTATACTCGCAGGTGAGGTCAGAGGACACAAGCGTCCCAAAGTACAAAAGCCTTGTTGAAGGCATAGACAACAACAACGAGCTCCTCGGGGGTGACTGCCCTGAAATTTTCTAAGCGGGGAGACGTAGGGATGCTCGAGATGTTCATGATAATCTTCGTACTGTTCATAATATTGGGGCTGGGAATGTACTACTTCTACAAGTTCTCGCTCTCAAGCATCGAAGACACAGGCAGGGACGTGTGCATGCAGACGTCGTCGCAGCAGCTGTCATCCATAATAAGGCTGCCGGAAACCATATGCACAGTCCAGGGCATCTCAAGGGAGTGCGTCGACGTGACCAAGCTCATGGCGTTCAAGGAAAGCACGTCGGTGAAAGCGTTCGCGAGGGGAGTGTGCAAGAAGTCCATAACGTTCATCCAATCCTATCCGCCGGTAAAGAATGAAACACTGGACGTAGAGTGCGACGGGCAGAAGCTCACGTCGCCAGACTTCCCGTCAAACTGCGGAAAGTGGACCGTCTACGACGTTGACGAGAAGACCAAGAAGGAAGCCAGGTCGAAGCCTGTCATAGAGACCCCGGTATCATTATATTTCCCCACATTGAAGGAGTTCAGGATAGGAAAGCTGCAGCTGAGGATGTACATCAAATGAGAAAGCCGAACAAGAAACGTGGCCAGGGCACGGAAATGATCGGATTATTAGTAATAATCATCCTCCTTATAGTCCTCGTCGTGCTGTACCTCAATTTCGCAACAAAGCCGAAGACTGACATAACCACGTCTACGAGAGCGTCAGTTACCAGCTCTAACCTCCTAAACGCCATGATGCTCTATTCGGTATGCCCCGGAAAGGACTTCCAGGACGCCGTAAAGGACTGCGCCAGCGGCGACGCCCAGCTCTGCGGCAAATCAAGCTGCGAAATCGTCAAAAGGGAAGGGCTGGCCATCATCTCAAACACCCTCAAAGGCGAGCTCAAGGGCGAAAGGATGTTCTTCTCCATAGAGGACAGCTCAGCAGAGCCCCCAAAGGAGATACTGAGGGTCCCGGAAGAGAAGGACCTCAAGTGCCCCAGGAGAAACTGCGAGGACCAAGGCGTGCCATTGACCAAAATCAAGGCCAAACTATGCAGGTGCCTTTCGTAATCCTAGAGTGATGAAAACATTGATAAAGAGCTATCATCTATGCCTAAAACAGGCTATAACCCTCAAATTCGAGGCAATTTCCCAAATATATTATACTGCAGTAGATAAATGCTTATAAATGAACCCGCCCCTTTCTTACTATAACCTACAGCAAGCCTTGTAGTGATGTTGATAATGTAGACGACGAGAACAAGGCTTAAAGTCGGGCAGAAGCACAACCTAATAGTTTAGGAATGAAAAAACGAAAACACAGGGAGGTGTTTTTTAAATGCAAGACAAATTTGTACTAAAAAGCGTTAAGACTTTGAAAAAGGTCGCGGCTTTGGGTACCGGTCTGGCAATGCTTGGCGCCACATTAACAGGCGCATTGGCGGCTGACCTAAAAGATTACCCCACACCGTTCGTTACAGCTGGCGCATACGACGACTCAAACGCATTCGTCACCGGCGACAGCGCAATGGCGGCAGACACACTAGGCTTAGTGGACATTTCAACTAACCTACAGTATATGGCCAAGACGCCGGTCGCATCCAGCTCGAAGACAGTGACAACCAGCGGGCCCGCAAAGTCAATGCAGGTTGCATTGGGAAGGGGCCTGTCGAACACGACCTACTTCGACGCAGCAATGCAGGACGATGACATAAGCAGCCTTTTCGACGGCGAGATAACCTTCAAGGGTACCGCTTACGACACTTCAGAAGAGTTGCAGTTGGGTGACTCAAACAGGATAGAGCCTTACGTCGCAACCAGCTTGCTGTCAGACGATGACTACAAGACAGATGTCTTTTTGGAAATGGCAAGGGACATGGTAAGGTACGCTTACAGGTTTGATGAGGACATCAACTTAACTACCGTTTCAACAACTGACACCTTGAACATCGACTTTATGGGCATACCCATGAAGATAACAAGCGTTTCAGCAGCACAGTTCGATGCGTATGTGGGCGAAGAGCACTACATGAACACCGGCGACACCGTGACTGTTGGCGGAAAGAACATCAAGCTTATTGATGTTGGCTCAGCAAGCGTAGTAGTTGAAGTAGACGGCACATCCAAGATTGTGACCACAAGCTCGCCCCAGACAGTGAACGGCGTGGAAGTTTCAGTCGACGCAGTGTTCTCGAGGACAGAGAGGGCAGACTCGTCTGCTAACTTGGTCTTGGGCACACAGTCAAAGGAAACCTACAAGGACGGAGACGCATTTGTCGGAGAGGACAAGGATGACCCTAACTGGATTTGGGATGTTCAGGCTATGCTGACCCCATCTGGCGCATCTGCATACACGGAAACATCGCAGGGCGGAGCATCAAATGCTGTAAAGGTCCTAAGGGTGGAGAACGACTTCACATGGAACGACAACACAGACAAGCCGGCAGGCGTTGGCGGTTGCGTAAACATGCCTAACGACTTCTTGTCTATCTGCGTGGACAGCCTAAGCGTTGCTGATGCAGACCACAAGGAGTACATCTTTGAGTTGGACACTGCTGCAGACTTCTCAGACACATTTGGATCTGGGTTCTCAAGAGTAGTAGCAATCCATGCGTACACAACTGTGGACGAAGGGTTTGAGTTGCCAGCATATCTTGCAGCATCAGGAAGTGTTAGGAACGAGACGAGCACTGTAAAAGCAAAAGATCTATGGCTCTTTGTAAATGGTACTACGCCTATAAATAGGACAGAGGTAAACTATGATAAGGTACATGTAGATGTACTTTACAAGGATACTAGCAACAACAAGATTAAGTACCACGGCAGTGTTAACTTAAGCACTGATGTAATTGCCACAGTAAACTACGAAAATACAAAGGGAACTGGAGCCCAAGGCAATGTAAGGCTTTTCCTAAATAGCCAAAATATTACATCGGCTACAGCAGGTTCCATAAGGCTAGAGCTAGACGTAAATGCAGACGCAACATCTGACTTGGAGAACGAACAAGATGACCTCTTTATGAACTGGACCTACAGCTCAAGCAGGCTAGCATCGTTAGGTGCAACTGCAAATACAGAAGAACCAGCTGAACTAATGTGGGGTCTAACTCCAACCGCAATAGGCACCAAGGATGAGGATCACAGGATAAGGTACGGCATCATCATAAGAAACCCGAAGTCAGAGTCGTCAAGCGACAGGGTAAAGCTATTGGTGCCTAACGAT
>CAYHOW010000105.1:0-4365 GCA_964358335.1 Candidatus Woesearchaeota archaeon | reverse complement strand
TCCCATGCCAGATTTAATAGATTTGCTCAAGAAAGCGTACAGTGAAGGGAACCGCTACAATCACGAAAGGATATATGATGTCAGTGAAGGCGTTGTGGCGAAATCATTCATAACGCAACATGAGGCAATCTATGAATTTGAGTTCGGCAGGGAACTGCATTCAAAAGGCATCAGGGGCCCTAAGATGATCCAGGTCGAAGGCCTTGAGTTCACGATTGCCCTGAAGAACTACTATGACTTATGGTTCCTGCTCATGCAGAAGATAAAGGGCATGACCATTGGCAACATAGCCGAAGCGGACAGGAGCGACGCTTACAGGCAGTACAGGGAGCAGATAGGCAAGGTGCTGGACATGGGCATCAATCCTATAGATTCTGACTGGCACGGCAATTCGATGTACGACAGCGATGAGAAGAAGCTTTACCTGATAGACTTCGGGCAGTGGTCGAGGATAGGCACCGCCACGGATTTGGAATCTGAGCGCGAGAGGGTAAGCGGCCCATTGGCTTTCCGCTATAATAGGATGAGCATCTGAAAAAATAGCTGTTTCGTTACAGAAATCTTTATTAACAGACTTCTATTATGTATTGCGTATGGCATCCAGCAACAAAGGTGTTTGTCTCAGCAGATTGACCCCTGACGAGATAAGGGTCGAGAAGGCAAAGGCGAAGAAGAGGGGCGACAAGGCCTGCCTGAAAGAGCTTAACGAGGAGATGTGGGATGAGAAGGAGAAGAGGATTGACAAGGCAGACACCGAATATGAAGAGAACCTTGAGGACGAAGAGAAGATAGAGGGCGAGGTTGAGGGATTGCCTAAGGGCGAGAAGGCCGAGGACGTCTACGACTCTGAAGAAGTGGAAGAGCTCCTTGAGGACGACGAGATAGAGGAGCAGGAAGCAGGGTTCATGGAAGGCTACGACAAGGACGAAGAAGGCTCGAAGAAGAAAAAGAAGAAGTAATTCTTTTAATTGAATTATGAAATGCCCAAATTGCAGAAACGTAATGGATGATGCTATTTTTGATGTTGGCTATGGCATAGAAGTAAAGTCAAGGCATTGCACAAAATGCTATTTTAATGTTACAGATGAGACAGAAATGAAAAGAGCGATTTCAAGATTGAATTCCGCAAAAAACAATATTAAAAAACAGAAATCATTAAAAACCTAAACCATATAGGAAGAAGAAAAATGAACCTTTTCGACAACATACTTTCAGAGGACGAGTCGCTTTTTGTCAATCCTGAAGCCTTGGACTACGATTACCTGCCGAAGCTTCTTCCTTACAGGGAGAACCAGCAGTTCTATCTTGCAAGCTGCATCAAGCCGCTGTTCCAGGGCAGGACTGGCAAGAACATCCTGATAACTGGCAAGCCGGGGATAGGCAAGACTGCAGCGACGAGGTTTGTGCTGCGGGACTTGGAGAACGAGACTGAAACGATTATACCCATCTACATCAACTGCTGGAAGAAGGACACCACTCACAAGGTCATCCTGGACATCTGCGAGCAGGTAGGCTACAAGTGGGTCCAGAACAAGAAGACTGACGAGCTCATTAAAGAGGTTGCGAACATATTAAACAAGAAAGCTGCGGTCGTTGTGCTTGACGAAGTCGACAAGCTTGAGTCGGAGCAGGTTATTTATGAGTTATTAGAGGACATCTACAAGAAATGCCTGTTCCTGATAACCAACGACGAGGAATGGCTTGCCAATTTGGATAGCAGGGTGAGGTCGAGGCTCATTCCTGAAGTAGTGGATTTCTATGCTTACAATGCTGCGGAAACAGAGGGGATACTTAAGCAGAGGATAGAGTATGCGTTCGTACCGAAAGTATGGAGCGACGAGGCGTTAGAGCTTGTTTCGGAAAAGACTTTCGAAATCGGCGACATAAGGGTTGGCATGTTCCTCCTCAGGGAGACAGGCCAGATAGCAGAGAACAAGGGCGCAAGGAAGATCCTCAAGGCGCACGCGGAAGAGGCTATCGAGAAGCTCAGCGATTTCAAGGTCGTGAGCTCAAAGGACCTTAGCGAAGAGGATAAGGATGTCCTCGTGATGATAAAGAACAGCCCTAACAAGACTATAACTGAGATGTACGAGATATACAACAAGAAATACGATAAGTCCTACAGGACGTTCCAGAGAAAGCTTAAGGGATTGGAAGAGGCCAACCTTGTGACTGTTAAAGAGGGCGTCACGGAGAAGGGCGGCAAGAGCTCAAGGGTTGACATAGTAAGGAAATGAATGTGTCCTGCCGATTATCCCTAGTTTCGCGACTGTATGATGGACTAATGAGAAATGCGCCTGGATTCTTTTTTCTATTGCGGTATTTTTAGACGGAGTTTCAATGACTAAGACATTATCAGCGCAAGGACCGACTGTGTATTTGCCGTCAACGATTATTTTTTCAGAGGACAGGAGCTCGTCGATTGAGCCGTCCTCGACGGCATCTATAATGCCGTCATTTATTTTTTCTCCGAACCTCGTCTGTCCAGAGATGGGAGCATGGACTCCATTCATCCCCAATATGCCGACGGCAGACTTAGCCAACGACTTATCGCCGTGGCAATACACATAGCCTAGTTCAGACATGCTGTCCTCATGAAGGTCAAAAACGAATTTAGGATGATAAGATTTAGAGAGTTCGATGACATGTGAAGCCAGCGCCTTAGACTCTAAGGAAAGAGGATTACTTGTTCTAGGCGCATTATCTTTTCCTAGGAGAAGATGCCCAGAGTCTCCGACGCTGAAGCCTTTGGGCGAAGAAGTTTTCATGTTAATGTATCTCCAGTTCTTCGCATATCCGACAGGATTGCATAGGGGCAGCAGAACTATCGGATAATGATTAGAAAGTTCAGCGAAGAGGTCAACGCATTTTGCCAATGCGTTTGGGCCTGCAGGCTCCTCGCCGTGTATTCCTGAGATGAACCATATGGCATCGCCTTTCCTCTTTGAATTGAAAGAGAATATAGGCAATGAATATTTTTTGTTGTCTATGGCTGTTTTTGAGAGGCATAGCTGTTTTGAGTTCCAGCCGTGGCCATTAAGCTTGAAAAAAGAGCTGTAAAGTTCGCCTAAATCCATCCTCCCGTCATCATATGTTGTCGGGCATTTAAGCATGAATATTGGTATCTTGGGGCGGTTTAAATAGGTTTGCCCTGGCCACTCGCCACTGGACATGCGTGCGCGCAGCCTTTATAAAGGGTTTTCATCATAGTAGTATGTAGAGCTTTTGAGCGGAGGTAAAAAGATGAAAATCAACAAAGGTAGTGCGAACTATATCCCAAGGAGCTACAAGCTAGCTCTTACACAGCAGACAGTCCTTAGGTCGATAAGGAATCATTTTGATAATGTAGAAAAGGGGGTGATGTTGAATGGTTGACCTGAGCCACGAGACAATAGGGTACATATTCGGGCTCCAGTTGAGGAGCCTGCCAATGGATACGAAAGGGGTGATTAACAATGGAGTTTGTAGACATATATACAAGAGAAGGTAGGGAGGAGGAGCTAGAGGACGACGTCATTTGCGCTTTTGAAGAGGGCTTCATGGAAGGTTACGAGCAGGCTGCCGATTACTGACCATGAAGGCGCCTCCCTTTTTTTCTTTTTGCATATTTCTTTAAGAATCCCAAAAAATAGCGTTCGCGCCTCAGGGCGCCTTCGGCGCCGCATGGGTTACTCGGACAAAGTGGCCGCCATCGTCAAGGTCGCTGCAGCCATTAGCATCGGCACTATCGTAGAGATCGTAGACACACAACGCCTGCAATTCATCCTTCGAAGTGTTCTGCCAGACGTAAAATCCCATTTTATTGCCGTTTCCAAATCCAGATATAAGATCAGCATAATCCTTAAGGAGAGTCTTATCATTGACTGCAGCATTCCAAGCAGGATGCTTCAGCACTTCATTCTTAGTAAGCAATTCATTATAGGTTCCTCGGCTGCTATCCAATTCAACGCCTTGCAGCTGAGGATAATTCACTGGAAGATAAGCACCATTGAAACCTTTACCAATATTAATCAAATCTTCGCTTTCAGTGATTATCTTGAATAGTGTTGTCCCTTTCTGGTATGCAATTCCTGTGCAGCTGTCAAGCCAAGTGCCAAAAAGCCTCAGCCTGTCCTCATCGCCCCTAACGCTGCCGTCAGGATTGTGCAAAGTATTGTAATCATCTAATTTCGCACGGATAGTCTCTTCGAACGTCAAGGGGCGGTATATCGACGTACCATCTTTACTGAGAGTGGGATGTGCGCAGCTAGAATCTTTCTCGCAGGCATCCCTCAAGGCATGCACGCCCAAAGCATAGGTGTCAACCTCGTCCATCATTACATATATTTTGGATGAGGCAGCATTATGATCTGGCTCAGTACTTAC
>CAYHOW010000104.1:0-4408 GCA_964358335.1 Candidatus Woesearchaeota archaeon | reverse complement strand
TGTCAATAAGCAGCATGGTGCACAACAGATACCTATCAAAGTCCATAAGCGATGCAGGTTGGCGCAAATTCATCCAAGCACTTGCCTACAAAGTGGAAGAGACTGCAGCCTCTACAGATGGAAAAAGTGAAGATTGGAGCGGATTTGGGTTTGGAGACGAGCTTTTCGGTATTACCTTCAAAACTGGGTCCTTCCAGCCATTAAGGTACGAATAATTTTTGCAGGCGAAATATCCACAACTTTTATATATACGTTCTCAATCTAAATTAGAATCTTAAAAGGGAGGATTTCAAAATGGGTTTATTGTGGAAAACATTCACAAGGCATTATATGTGGAAGACTTTATTCTTTGCGTGTCTTCTGCTTTTGGTAGGAAGCTTCTATACTGACAACTACGCTTTCCTTAAGGAAGGGAAGTTTGGCTTGTTCGGGGACAACATTTCTGGCGCAACAGTTTTCACTGGCGACACAGTCAAGCTTGACTTCTATGTCATGTCGCAGTGCCCGTACGGAGTCCAAGTGGAGACAGGCGTCGACCCCGTGTTGAGGAAGCTGGGCAATGCGGTTGATTACAATGTCCATTTCATAGGCAGCGCTAATGGTGGTGCGTTCCAGTCATTGCACGGCCAGCCGGAAGTCGACGAGGACATGAGGCAGGTTTGCATCATGAAGCATTCTCCTGACAAGTACGTTGATTATTTGGCGTGCGTCAACAAGAACATTGCTGCAGTGGCAAGCAATTGGGAAGGTTGCGCGAAGGGTTCCGGCGTGGACGTCGAGGCTGTCAATGCATGCTTCGCAGGCCAGGAAGGCAAGGACCTGTTGGCTGCATCGTTCAAGGCCAGCGACGACGCTGGCGCTTCAGGAAGCCCGACGATTTTCGTTAACGGCAAGCCCTACCAGAGCGGCAGGGATGCATTATCGTTCCAGAGGGCATTGTGCCAGGGCTTGGATTCCCATCCAGAGTGCTTGGCCATGCCTGAGTGCGGGTCAGATGCGGACTGTGCTGCTCAGGAAGGAAAAGAGTCATCATGCGGCGATGGCAAGTGCGTTTATGAGGATGCTGTCAAGGTCGAGATGACTGTCGTGACGCACAAGGGCTGTGCGGATTGCGACCCGTCGCAGATAGTTGATACTACCAAGAGGTACTTCCCTGGCGTAGTGGTCAAGGAAGTTGAGGCGACTAGCGATGAGGGCAAGGCCTTGGTGGAGAAATACCAGTTGAGGCTCGCTCCAGCATACCTGTTCGGCCAGTCGTTGGAAGACACAAGGATGTGGAAGGCAGAGCCGAGATTGCAGGGTTCGTTCGAGGCCACGTCTGACGGCTACAAGCTGCTTGACGAGGCTACCGGAGCTTCGTTCTGGCTAGACGAGAAAGCAAGGGCGGCTCAAGTGGCTTCCATGGGAATAACCTTGGGCGACAACAAGCCTCAGTTAGACTTTTTCACAATGTCATATTGCCCCTACGGCAACATGGCCGATGAGGCAATCGAGCCGGTCTACCAGCTGTTGAAGGACAAGGCTGTCTTCAATCCGCGTTATGTCATCTACAGCAACTACCAGGGCGGCGGTGCGCAGTACTGCATGGACGCAGAGAGCAAGCTATGCTCGATGCACGGTGTGCAGGAGATGCACCAGGACATCAGGGAGCTATGCGTAGCCAACAAGCTTGGCGTTGCAAAGTTCTTCGAGTTCGTATTGAAGATGAACAAGGAATGCACTGCACAGAATGCAGACACTTGTTGGAAAGGCGTAGCTGATGCTTTGAAGATGGACACTGCGATGGTGGAGAAGTGTTTGGCTGACGAAGGCAAGTCACTTGGCGATAACGAGCTTAAGTTGAGCGCATTATTCGGTGCTCAGGGTTCGCCAGCGGTATACATCGATGGCGTCGAGTACAGCGGTCCGAGGACTCCTGAAGGCTACAAGACTGCTCTATGCGCAGCTTTCGACACTGCGCCTGAAGAGTGCAAGACCAAGCTGGCAGGCGAGGCGGCAGCTTCTGGAACGCAGGCGCCAGCGGCAGGGTGTGTGGCATAAGCCTCCTTTTTCTTTTTTTTCTTTTTTCTTAGTAACTTTCATTCTGTAATTAATCAGATTTAAGGGCCATTTTTCAGGTTGCAAACCTTTATATACAACTTCTTACCATTAGTTAGTGGTAAAATGAGGGCAAAACTAATCTTAATAACTGTACTGCTGCTGTCTGCGGCCGCTTTGCTTATTGCTTACTCTAGCGAGTCTGCGGAGGCCGTAAACAGCTACTCCAACCAGTCCCCTTCGGATTATGTTTCTGAAGGCCAGATAAGGGTTTACGATGACATGGTTGTCCTTGACATAGATGAGGCGAAGTGGGTAAGCTACGAGGACACCGGTTCGATGAAGCCGGTCATTGACGTTGGCGCGAATGGATTGGAGATAGTCCCGAAGTCCGAGTCTGAGCTCGGGGTCGGGGACATAGTGTCCTACCAGGCGGCATGGAACGAGAATCTGGTCGTTCACAGGATAGTCGAGGTCGGCAGCGACGCGTTCGGCACCTATTACATTCTCAAGGGCGACAATAACACTGGGCAGGATTCCGGCAAGGTCAGGTTCAGCCAGATAAAGTACAAGACTATTGCGATCATATATTAAACTTATTTGGGGGTAACTTAAAATGAAAGAAGCTGTATGCAAGAATTGTGGCGCGGTTTACATATTGGACCCGACTTGTGACAAGGTTCCGAAGGCATGCGTGTGCACTTGCGAGTGCTCGGCGTTTGCGGTTTCGGACTGCTGAAGTTTCACAAGAGCAGTAAAATTAGGTATCCTATTAGGCATCCTGCAGTGACGTATGGCATTGCAGGATAGAATTTCTTATCCTTTCCGTACATGAACAATGCGAGCAATGCCAATGACACGGCCAAAGGTATCAGGAACGTCTTGTAATTGTAGAATCCCAAATCCATCTCTTTCATCACTACCGCCGCGAACATGAGCGGGAACCCTATGTCTCCTCCGCCGAGTATTGCCGTCCCTTTCTTGTATGGTATCAGCAGCCCTGCAAAGGTCTTGTTCTCGCCCTGGAACTTTGCCATTTTTATCATGTGCTCGGTCTTCCTGACCGCTATGTAGTCGTACACTGATATCAATAGCAGGAGTATTGTCGCGGAGAATATGTTGAATATCGGCACGAACATTGTGGCGAGCGCCCCGTAGATGAAAAGCTCGGTGAAGTTGTGTATTATGTAGCTGTTCCTGAACACTTTCAGCAGCGCGAACGTCCCTGCCATCAGTATCGCTATCTTCTCGGGGATGAAGGCTCCGAAGCTTATTGTCAGCGTGATGAAAATTGTCAGGAGGAACCAGAGCTTCCATACATTGAAGAGGCTGAACCTGATGAGCAGCAGCCCCAAGGCCGTTGCGATGAGGACCATTATGAACACCGGGATGAAGGATGTTGCCTGCTCTTTGATTTCGGGCCTCTCTATCCCCAGCGGCAGCTTGTCTATTCCCGCATACTTGCTCGTGACAAGGAGCCCTATCACCTGCGCGCTGAGGAACAGCAGTAGCAGCACTATTATTACCCTCAAGTTGTGTTTCATCTGGATTTACATTGTGGTTTGATGCTTAAATATTTGCCGGACTTGATAGGCTCTGTAGATATGTTCAATCATTGAAGAGGAATCTGACACCAAACCGCAATTGGCGCAGGAAAATGATGCCTGCTTGTCCCTTGTTCCAAGACAATTGCACTTATGGCATTGCTTGCTTGTGTAGCTTTCGTCTATCCTGAAGACCTGCAACCCGTGCTGCTCTGCTTTGTACGATAACATATGTGTCAGCTTATAGAAAGGCACGGCGCTAAGCAGCCGTCTCATAACTCTTCCTTTTGCAGATTTCCTTATGCCTTTCAAATCTCCCAGCACGATAATCGCTTTTGTCTTTTCTGCCCAAAGGATTATCGTATTGCTTATCTCGTGCAGCCTATTCGTTACCTTCCTCTTCTCTTTCTGGCCGATTGCTTTGATCTTCTTCAGCAGCTTCTTTCTTCCCAGCATCTTTCTCAGCCAAGCGTAATGCCTTCGCATTCCCCTGATATCCTTCCTTCTCCTTTCCCTCATCAACATCGCCCGAGGTGTCTTTATTGATGAAGCGGCACTTTATACTGCTCTCTCTGAAGGCTACATCGCCGGGGCAGCGTTAGATGTTGTTGATGCTGAACCAGAATATATGCCATCAAACCGTCCCCTCCTTAGTTTGAACAATGTAATTGTAACCGCGCACTCCGCCTATTATTCGGAACAGTCAGCCAGCACCTACAAACAACGTATTTATGAAGCAGTAGCCAACGTCGTTCTTGGTAAATACCCGGATTGGTTAATCAACCCAGAAGTGAAGGAAAAGTTTGAAAAAAGGTGGCTGAAGAGCT
>CAYHOW010000103.1:0-4427 GCA_964358335.1 Candidatus Woesearchaeota archaeon | reverse complement strand
CTTCGGAGTGAAGACCGACGAGCTGTCGCAGTGCTACATAGACACTGATTTCAAGAACCCGTTCAAGTTCTCCGACTTGAAGCAGGCATTCCCAGACACATACTTCAGCACTGACCATAATATAACCTACAACAACTTAAAACCTAACATAGAACATAAGTACTATATTTCATGTAGAGACAACAACGGCAACCCGAGGGCTGACGAGTACATAGTGCCATACATAATAGAGTTGAAGACAGATAACCAGCCGGATATGTCACCGCCACATATAATCGCAACAGAGATGCCTAAGCTGGGAAAGACTCCTGCACACGAGAACGAGACAATAATAATGGTAGATGTAGATGAGGCGTCAGACTTCGGATGCAGGATTGCTGAAGAGGACAGGGACTTCGAGCTTATGGACCAAGTCATGCCATGCGCGCACCAGCCTGCAGAAAGCGTGCTGTCAGCGTACAACTACTGTATAGCTAAATGGAACGTCACGGAAGGGATGAACACCGCCTACATAAGATGCAAGGACAATCCCGCAAACTCCGAGCCCAACCCAATGACGCAGAGCCACGTGATAACTTTCGAGAAATCAAAGCCGCTGAACATAGTCGCCTCGGGACCTTCCGGAGACCTCTACGAAAGGAACATAACGATGTTCGCCGACACGTCAGAAGGGGCGGAGTCAGGAAAGGCCATGTGCTTCTACTCAGGGGCATCAGCCGCAGGGGAGTTCAGCATAACAAACACGACGCAAAGCAAGAACATATTCCATGACCTGTTGGCAAACACCTACGTTTTCAACGTGACGTGCCGCGACTTCGTGGGGAACAAGGCCGAAACTATAGTAACGTTCGCATCCAAGAGGGACTAT
Organism: Candidatus Woesearchaeota archaeon; assembly: GCA_964358335.1. GTDB lineage: Archaea > Nanobdellota > Nanobdellia > SCGC-AAA011-G17 > GW2011-AR17 > CAYHOW01. The sequence goes on along the minus strand of CAYHOW010000103.1, from coordinate 3,559 downwards.
GACGCCCCGATGATATCTTCACTTAGGAAATCAGGGACATCCATAGTGATGGACCTCGACGAGCCGGCGACGTGCCAGTACAAGAATGATACGTTCGCCTACGGCTCAGGCACGCCATCGGCAGTCAACTCCAAGTCGCATTCATTGTCAGGGCAGGACAAATACCACATAATCTGCGAGGACATGTTCGGCAACAGGATGGGCGGAGTCAACCTCTACCCCACAATGCCGAAGATTGAAAAGGTCAAGGCGCTAGGCAAGTACGTGCCTCCAACAGCAGTAAATGCGGCCAAGAAGTGAAGTCCGAATAATGAACGCCAAAACGTTCAAAATTAGCCAAAAGTGAACGTTTCAATCGCAACCTTTATAAACAAGTTAAACTTCTAGGTTCAGCATGGACATAGAAAGCATCGCGAACTGGAACCCTTGGTGGAATACAAAGGAAGTTCCGGAAACATTCAAGGGCATAAGGAGGACTGTAGACCCACTGATTTTTGAATCTATAAAGGAAAGGGAAATCATTGCCCTAACCGGCATAAGGCGATGCGGAAAGACTACGCTGATGTACCAGATGATAGACAGATTACTAAAATCATGCTCACAATCACAAATATTGTACGTCAATCTTGATGATGAGATCCTGAACAAGAACAGCCTTGAGGAAATATACAGCACATACAGGCAAAATAAGAACCCGGAAAAGCAGGCATTTGTGTTCTTAGACGAAATCCAGAACATTGAAAAATGGGAACGCTTCCTTAAGAAATATTATGACATGAAAGACAATGTCAAATTTGTCATCTCCGGCTCTTCAGCAAACCTGCTCAGGGGAGAATATGCCACCCTGCTCTCTGGAAGAAACCTCACATTCAATATATCGCCACTTTCATTCAAGGAATTCCTGGACTTCTCCAGCATAGAATACAAAGGCATTACCGGACAGGCAAAAAATAAGATACTCAACGAATTAAACAAGTACCTTGAATATGGCGGATTCCCGGAAGTCCATTTCAAGAATGAAGATCTGAAGATAATGCTCCTAAGGCAGTACTTCGATGACATATTATACAAAGACATAGTGAAAAGGCATAATGTCAATGCCAAAAAAATAACGGACCTGGCAATATACCTCTTGACGAATATATCTAACATATTCACAATAAGAAAAATAAGGAACTTTACCGGTCTTTCTATCGACAGCATAAAGGATTACGTGTCTTACTTGGATGAAGCCTTCCTTATAATCCCTATAAATCATTTTGCATACTCCCTGAAGGAGATATCACAGATGCCAAGAAAAAGCTATGCATCTGACTGCGGGCTAAGGAACATCGTAGGCCTGAGATTCTCAAGCGATGCGGGAAGGCTTGCAGAAAATTGTGTATGCATCGAGCTTAAAAAAAGGAAGTACGACATATACTATTGGAAAGGAAACAATGAAGTTGACTTTATAATGAAAGGCAAAGACAATTCGCTTACAGCCATAAATGTTTCATATTCCGACAAGATTGAAGATAGGGAAATAAAAGGGCTGGAAGAATTCAAAAAGCAATTCATTAAAACCAAAAAAATGATTATATTGACAAAAGATACTGAAAAAGAAGAAAACGGAATACTCTTCATTCCGCTATGGAAATGGCTTTTAGCAAAAGACGAATAGGCGCCAGGCCATACAAAACCTTTTAAATTTGAACTTTCTTAGTATTGATTGTATGCGATACCTGCTCATCAAAGAAAAGGCGGTGATGATGTGCTACCTCATAATAAGCCTGGCATTCATATTCTCATTAGCCCAGGCAACCTACGCGCAAGCCACGGAAGAGCCAGTTAATGCATGCTGCGAAAAGACCGCCACAGGCGACACATGCATATACACCGATGCCTCAAACTGCGAAACGAACGGGTACAAGGCAGCACAGTTCCAGACCTGCGAAGACACGTCGTTCTGCAGGGTAGGATGCTGCGTCAACCCTGACGGGGGCTCGTGCTCAAGGCAGACGTCGAAGGCAACTTGCGACGAGGCCGGCTTCGAATGGAACCCAACGGCAGACTGCTCAAACGTCAAGGAGTGCGTCAAGGGATGCTGCGTCCTCGGCGGCTCGAGCTGCGCATACGCAACAGAAAAGAAGTGCGGCGCCATACTCCTGGACTATCCTGAGCTCACGAAGGATTTCCGCGACGCGAAGTCAGAGATGGAATGCTCGAACATCTGCAGGGAAGCGGACAAGGGATGCTGCGTCAAGGACCCTAACTCAGAATGCATATTCACAAGCAGGGCATCGTGCAACATGCAGGACGGCACAGGCAGCCAAGGGTTCTACACCAACACGTTCTGCTCCAACAAATATCTGGCATGCGGCCAGTGCACTCCGCATTACAAGACAGACTGCCTTGAAGGCACGGAAGACGCGTACTGGTTCGACTCGTGCGGCAACCCTGAAGACATAGCGCTTGACTGCGACTTCGCGACAGGATCATTGTGCAGCAAGGGCGAAGACGGCAAGGCCTTCTGCAAGGAAGTCAACTGCGGCCAGACATGGGACAACCCGTCTGTCGAAGGAGACGGCATTGTAAAAATAAACGGTGAGTCATGGTGCGAGTTCGACGGCGCCATCGGGCCGAGCCTTGACCTCCCAGGCTCCAGGCACATGAGGCACATGTGCATCAACGGCGAGGAGATAGTGGAGCCGTGCAAGGATTTCAGGGAGGAGATATGCAGGCAGGTCAACATGTACGACATGGAGACAAGCACGATAGCAGAGGCCGAAGGGGCCGCTTCAGCCGCCTACAAGGATTTCCTCTACAGCGAGGCGGCATGCAAGGACAACAGGTGGAAAGAATGCACCACCACTTGCAACACAGCAAAAGACAAGGCTGACGAGTTCGAAAGGAGCGTGTCCGTCAAGTTAGACAAGAAGTGCTGCGAACGCGCAGACCTAAGGGACTGCTACTGGGCGGGAAACGAGATGGAAGGCGTGTGCATACCCTACCATCCGCCAGGATTCAAGCTGTGGGATACAGGCGCAGCTGCGGCAACAACGGCGGCCACAACAGCGTCCACGCAAACTAAGACAAACGAGCAGTGCGAGTTCGCGTCAAGCTCGTGCAAGACAATATTCACAAAAGACATCTACACCAGCTGGAAATGGGTCTGCGCAGACAAGGGCAACTGCGAGGCTTGCTTCGGCGATGAATATCTCCAGACGCAGAACAACTACTGCAGGAGCCTGGGAGACTGCGGGGCGCACTACAATTACATAGGCGACTTCTCCGACGCCGGCTTCACGAGGTTCTGGGACAGGGGATACGAGGGATGGGACAAGAAGTACAGCCATTTCATGGGCTCGAAAGCTACAGAGCTGACTCCCGAGCCTAAAGTATTAGTCACGCAGGAGATGGCGGGCGGGTACCAGCAGGAATGGAAGAACGCCGACGCAGAAGTCTACGTCTCCAAGGCGAGCGAGAAGAGGGGGACGACAATCAAGGCTGTCACTGGCGCACTGGGCGGGCTCCTGACCCTCATCCAAGGCCTTGCTGGGAAAGCGCTTATCGGTACTTT
>CAYHOW010000102.1:0-4447 GCA_964358335.1 Candidatus Woesearchaeota archaeon | reverse complement strand
AGCTTGATGAACCGCCAGTTGAGCCGCCGGTACTAGAACTTGTGCCTGCAGAAGAGTCGAAATTCAAATTAAGCATCTTGTTGTAACCTGCCTTAGCCTGAAATGAAAAGATTACCCTATTGCTAAAGCAAGCGACTGGCATGCCGTTAACTGTTGTACTCCCGCCTTCCTTACATTCAATAGAACCATCGCTAGGCTGACCTCCGCCAGTTCCGTCTCGAAAAAATTGCGAACCAACGGCTGCCTTCGCGCCTAGCCCCAAGAAACTTTTCACAGCGCCAAACATACCTTTATTTTCAGTACCCGATTCCTGAGGCGTTGGAGGAGGAACCCGGCAAACGCCATTTAAGCAGGCCTTGCCAGTATCACATGCAGAAGACATCTCGGAGAATCCTAATGCCGACGCATCGCAGCTGTGCTGTATCAATTTAGTGTTGTCGGTATTGTCACAGACGTCCTGAATTATCTCAATCATGTTCTTTGCAGCCAACATACCTATAGAACCTTCAGGCAGATCCTCCTCATTGGCCTTGACTAATATCAGGCTGCCTTTAATGATAGGATTATTTTCTGTGTCAGTGTCTATGCAAAAAGGACTGCTCGAACACTTGCTGCCTTCAGCGGTGTCCTGGCATCCAGACTTACAATAAATCTTGTTAGATTTGACCATGCCAGACCAAGGATGGCAATAATATTCTATCAGAGTTTTTCCATCGTCCATGCACTTGTCAATAAACTCTAAGGCTCCCTCATTATCCCTGCTAACTTTGCCTGTAACTGAACCTGCTGTCGCAAAAGACAAGCCGTCGTCAGTTTCTGTACATTCTGCCTTCTCTAAACCTGAGGGCTCAGCAGCATCCATGATCTTTTGGCCTTGGCCTAACTGACCATGAGCAGCTGTTCCACCCTGAGAGCCTTGGCCTTGAGAGCCGCCAGATGGCGGGCTACTGTCGGGTCTAGAGTAAGCCGCGCTGACCAATAATAAGAATACAATTATGAACACTATCGCCCTTCTCATTTTGAGAGACCTCCTAGAAGGCCACTTAAACTTTTTGTTGCAGTTGTCGTAGTCGTCTTAGCAACAGTTGTGGTAGGCGTAGTCGTCTTTGCTGCAGTCTTAGAAGTTGTTGCTGCAGTCTTTGTTGTTGCTAAAGGATTCGTAAACGATGTGGCCGGCTTGGGTAAAACAGAAGAAGCTGTTCCTTTCGCAGCTGCATCCTTAGACGCGTCTGTCGCGGATGAATCTGCCGCCGCAGTAACAGGCGTGAACTTGATTATCGTCTTGCCTTCCCTCTCTATTTTAGTTATCTTATAAGACTGGCCATTTATGTCAACTGTCTCTTCACCCGCAAGCGCCAGCTCAGCCTTCGCAGAACCGGTTTCGGCATTTATGATAGATACTTTCCATTTATCAAGCTGAAATAATCCATTTTTCAAGACTATCTTTTTTACAGCCACCGATGGCTTCACCAAAGCCAATTTAGGAACTGTAGCCGTAGTTGTTGCAGCGGTCTTTGTTGCAGTCGTAGAAGATATTTTTAAACTCTTAGTTGCAACAGGGGTTGTGGCAGTTGTTTTAGTCGTAGAAGGGAGATTTGAGGTAGTTGTTTTGGCCGTAGAAGTCGCGGTAGTATCCAATGTAGCCGTACTAGGAATTGTTGTCTTAACAGTTGTCGTGGATGTCGACTTCAACAGCGACGAAAGGGCAGGCACTGTAGCGTATCCAGTTATGCTGCTGCCTGACCTGTCCATCAGGTTCTCGAAAAAATCATTGAAGAACCCAGCAGAGGCCATAGGGGCGACTAATAATATAATGCCAAATAAAATAAGCCCTCTTTTCATCAACATTAAGAAGCATACAGATGTTTATAAGTTTTTTGCAAAAGAAAAATGAATGGGCCCACCCGGATTCGAACCGGGGACCTTCTCTACGTCAAAGAGACGTCATAGCCACTAGACTATGGGCCCATACCGGAAGCCTCAGAGGGGATTTGAACCCCCGACCTCCTGATTACAAGTCAGGTGCTATACCATTAAGCTACTGAGGCATCCTTACTCGATTATGCCGAAACTGCTTAAAAGCTTTTCTAAATAAAAAAAATCAAAGCCTTACAAGCATCCTTATCTCGACAAGCGCCAAGGGATAGATCTTTTTCAAGACGCCCCTCATAGACCTCTGCAAGTCTGAGCTAAGAACGCTTACCCAGAAATCCGAGCAGCTCTTGCCCTTTGCCTCGCTCTCTATGAACTCCCTTGACACTTTCCTCAGTGTGGTCAATACCGAGTGCTGCACCTTGTTCTTGGTAATCAAGAACGGCTTAACTCTCAGCTGAACATTATCGCTAGTGGTGACAACGAAAGAATCGTCCACCTTGTCCTTGCCCCTCTTAACTACCCTCTTGATGTGGACAGTGCCCATCTCGTACCTGGCAAGCTCGGTGTGGGCGTCGCTACCCTTTATTTCCTTTACCTTGAAAGATACAGAAAAGTTCTGCTTCTTAGGGTCCCTCGTCATTGTCATAAGGTTGACCCTTATGCTCCTTCCTACCAAGGACTCAGGAGCGAAAGACGGAGTCTCTCCGATGATAACATTCCTGAACTCTGGCGAAGCCAAAATATTGAACCACCTTTTCTTCTTCTGCTGCTGTTTTGATACTGTTTTCTTGGTTGCCATTTTTACTCCACCAATAGTTTGGCCTTAGCCTTGTCGAATACCCATTCCCTGGGAAGTACGCCTTGGGCCTTGTAATATTTTGTCAGCCTCTTTATCTTAGACTCAGTGATGTTCATGCCCCTTTTGGCAGTCTGGTCGTGCTTGTTCATCTCCCTGTGCTTTGCCACGGAAATGAATTTCAGGATCAGCGCGCTCAAGTCTTCCGGCAATTTGGGCGCAGACTTGTTCTCTTTCATTATCTGGACTATCCTCTTGCCCGTGACGTCCTTGACGCTCGGAATGCCGTAAGTGTCCCTTAGAACCAAGCCAATTTTAGCGGATGAGCTGCCAGATTTCGCGAGCTTCATAACCAAAGCCTCAACTTCCTTGGGCTTGTATGTCAGCCATGACGGCTTAGTCTTTACAACCGGCTTCGTAGAACCGGATTTGCCATGCTTTCTTGAATAAACTCTTGCCATTTTTGTCTCCAGCGCAGGGAAGCTTCCATTTACCGCCCTGCCTCTCGAATAGGTTAAGGAAATAAGGGTTTGGTTTATAAGCGTTTCGGTCGGCTTTGCTATGTGTAAGAAATAGATGGGTTGAAGTTTCTGGTGGGTTGGTAGATAGGTTTTTAAATGAGTTTTCCTTATCATTTTTGTGGTTAAACAATTTGAAGGTTCTAGAGACTTTACTTATTTATCAGATATGTATGTGTATATTGAGCAGTTTGGTAAAAAGGGGCATCAAATAGGCAGAAAAATAGGAGATATGCTAGAGATTTTAACTATGGGGTATTGTTACAAATCTAAAAATCTCAGAGAGGCTATGAGAACAGAAATAGCTTTAAAAGGTTTCACAGGTGCAGAACATAAAGTCGAATTTAGTTTCTTCAAATTAGACAAAGAAAATAATTTTATTCTTGATAAGGGGGGAAACATAGACCAAGATAATCTTATTGGTTTTATTGAATGTAAGAAAGTCGGAGTAGAAGTTACTGTATGCTCTGAAGCAAGAGATAGACAACGACGGCAATACGATAATAACCCAGACCGTAAAGAAGACCTATCCCCAGAACTGGAAGGCTTACAACATCTCACAGCAGACGGAAAAAGAGAAGCTCATGGATTCCTGTCTGACAACACTTCAAGGATAAGACAGCCAGCCTATTCTTTCGGCAGGCCTAAAGGCAATCTGGGCGATAACATCTTCGCCATGGTCTTCAAGACCTATTCGACGTTTTCAGGGCGCAGGGATATGGGGCCCGCCAATGAGGTTCCTCACGCACAGCGAAATAGTAGAGATCAATCTGGCTAAGAAATTATTATAGTCCCGCCAGGATTCGAACCTGGGTCGCAAGATCCAGAGTCTCGCATGATTGGCCGCTACACTACGGGACTGAATGGGCTTTGGGAAACTTAATTGTTTTATATAGTTTGCGATATTGGAGCAGCTATAGGATTTTGCATCGGCAATCTTTAAAAAAACAGACGCCTCTAATATTAGCATGAAAGATGCGGATGAAGCAAGGCGCAAGGTCAAGAGAGTAGTAATCCCGGTATTTCTCGTAAGCTTTATCGTCATAGGGCTGATGCTTTTCCTGCCCGCAGGCTCGTTCGGATACTGGCAGGGATGGCTCTTCATGCTTACCGTATTCTTGCCGGTCCTCTTTGTCGTGTCCTATTTCCTGAATCATGACCCTGCGCTTTTGGAAAGGAGAATGAGGCACAAAGAAAAGGAATCTAACCAAAAATGGATAGTCCAGATAACCGGCTTGATGTTCTTCATTGGCATTGT
>CAYHOW010000101.1:0-4471 GCA_964358335.1 Candidatus Woesearchaeota archaeon | reverse complement strand
TGCAGGCTTCTTTGCGTTGAGTATTTCCTTATCGAAATTTGTCAGGGTGATTTTGACTGTTGCCATAACCCTATTATTTTGAATAACTAGTATTTAAATTCAGCGCATCTTCAGTCATTGCTTCGGCCCTTGAGCATATGCAAGAGCATCATCTTCCCGTACAATGCCTCCATGTATTCGTGGCGTATCATCTTGGCGTAATGGTTAGCCTCAATCTCTTTCAGCTCTGCGCCGTTGAGTCCCGCATCATCCTTTTTCCTCAGCAGGAACTCGTACCTGACCCTTTGGAGCTCATCCAAGTCTATCACGATTCCGTCCTCTTCGTAAAGGAATCTGCGTATCATTGTGGGAATGATGCCTGCCATGTATATAAGCCCTCTGCTGTTTTGTTACGGCCGGAATCAGAACATTTAAATAATACTTATTTTTCAAGTTTCTCGAATGGGTTCGGAAGATATGTCTGTTGTTGTAGGCGTCTGCCCTAATGCTTCGTTATTTTTCAGGGAAGAGCGCGAAGGCTTGGCTAGGATGATAGAGGATTGCGGCTACAATGTGCAGAGAGTCAATGATTCATGGCCGAGAGACAGGTACATTTTCTATGACGGCAGGTATCTAACGAAGAGAGATGCCGGCACTTTAGGCGAGGGCGGTTATTTCCAGTTCGCGCCCGACTTCATTTTGGTCTCCGACCTATTGCTTGGCGGCGTCCCTAGCCGCTCTTTGGCTGAGCGGGAAGTGTCTTCATATTTCCCTAGCAAGCATGTCTACGGGATACATTGCGGCGAGTGTCGTTCTTCTTCCGGGGACAAGGCCCAGCCTATCGGCCACATTGACTTGACATGCCTGGTCATACCTTCAAGGAGGCTCCTGATTTTTGACTCGGTTCTTCACAGGCTTGGTGCGTTTGAGAATATCAGGAACTATTTTTTTGGTATAGGGGAGAGGGAGAATTACAGTGTTGAGTTCTACGAATCTAAAGAGAGCTTTAAGTTATATCCGCTGAACTGCCTTGTGCTGCCGAATAATAATGATGGAGAGCTGGTCTTCGCCAACAGGTGCGACAGCGGTTTCCTCGGCCTGCTCAGCAGGTATGATGTGGAGTTCGTCACAGTGCCGGTGCATTGCACCCCAATGGAGTCTGGTGGCTCGATAAGGTGCTGCACTAATATCAAAGAGCTGTCAAAGCCGATAAACGAGCTTATTTTTCCGGAAAAAGTTATAAACCCCTATTGGTTCTAGGAAGTGTATGTACAACTGGCCATTTAACTTGTTCATGCTTGGAAACGTCCTGTCGGCCTACTTGAGCTTCGGCGAGAGGTTAGACTATCAGATTAATCTGATGATGCTTTTCAGGGGCTACGGCGCATTCGAAGGGAAAGAGAAGGAGCTGGGCTTTATGGAACGCAGCACGCTTGAGAAGATAGCCGAGGAAGAGCTGGTTTGCAAATGCTTTGAAGAGATGGGAAGTCGTTTAGGGAGAAAATGAAGAGGCTTAGAGACGAGTTGGGCTTCCCTAAGGGAAAGAGCTTTGACAGGCATTCGTTCATTTTCTTGATATTGACAATCATCTTCATGGTAGTCGTCACGACATTCGACTCTTTCGTAGTGAAGAGGCCCACCAGCAACTTCATGATGGGGCTGGGCAGCCTGCTGTTCATCTTAGGCGCCATTATAAGGATGATAGGCAGCCACACGTTGGGCAGGCACTATTCGTTGAGGGTGCTTGAGCAGGATGGGCATGAGCTTGTGAAGGGCGGCATTTACAGCGTGGTAAGGCATCCCCTTTACACTGGCGGCATGCTTATGGCCACAGGCTTTGTCGTGTTCTTCAATTCTAGCTACGGCGCGATAACCCTCCTATTATTGGCGTTCGCCGGGCTGTACAGGATAAAGGTCGAGGAGACGTTCCTGCTATGGAAGTTCGGCAAGGACTACGAGAAGTACAGGGAACGCGTAAAGGGCCTGATACCATACATCCTATGATTTTCTCTTGTATGTCCCTACAATCTCTGCCTTCGCCACGATATGGTTCCTCATTGCATCTTCAAGATTTTTCTTGCCTGCTAATTCCTGCAGGTTGAGTTCGATATTCAGCGCGTACACCCTGAAGAAGTACCTGTGCGTCCCTGACGGCGGGCAAGGCCCTCCGTAGCTGTTCTTCCCGAAATCGTTGACTCCCTGGACTCCGGGCACGGAATCCTCTCTGATTGTGCCAGTGACAGGGATGTTCCACACCACCCAATGCACCCAGTCGCCTCTCGGCGCGTCGGGATCATCTACAATAAGGGCCAGTGACTTTGCCTGGCTGGGAATGTTCTTTACTGCCAATGGCGGATTTACGTTCGCCCCGTCGCACGTGTACTTTGAAGGCAGCGCCCCCTTGTCGTCGAATGCAATGCTTCTGATTTCCATCTGTTCCTGCACCTCCATGTTAATAGCTTGCTGTTTCAGCCCGTTGTTGCTTGCGCAAGATGATATAATGAGCAAGACCGCTATCAATAGGATGATTCTCATCTCCTCAGGAAGAAGGGCCATTGCCTTAAATAATTGTCGCCTCGTTAATACTATTAACCTATATGGCTGGATTGTTCTTTTGGGTTAAGACCATTAACCTCATTAGCTTTTCCGTTTTAGCGCAACTATGGAAGTGACTAGCGCAGCGATGAAGAATATAAGGCCGTATGCGCATGTCGGCAGCACCATCGCATAATCGCATTCTATCAATGAGCATCCTGACATATCCTTGTACGTGAAATATGTTGCGAACAATATCCCTGCCGCAGAGATTAACGAGGAGGCTAACATTAGCTTCTTGGAGTATTTCCTCAGCATGATAAGCGAGAGTATCAGGATGGTGAAGAACATCACGAAGCCGTAGAGGCACGTCGGATACCCCCAGAGGTGCGAGCACGGCTCGTTGAACGGGCACACGTTTGCGAATATCTTGGAATACGCAAGGTAGCCGGCGAACATCGAGCCCGACAGGCTTATCAGCAGCAATGCCTTTGTCAGCCTCATGATTATCTGTATGTTCTTTTTGTATTTATAGTTTGCTCTGGCTAGAAAATGATATTTTCGGCAGTGTTGTTTTCAGTGTCGAAGTATTTCTTCAATGCCTTTCCGGCGTCCATCTTAGGATGCCTATGCGCGATGAGATAATGTCCTAGCCTGCCTGAGATGGAATTTCCATTGTTCTGTCTTATCTCTTCGTAGATATCGCTTATGTTGCCATAGCCTATCGATGGGTTATCTTCGCTCAGCGTGCGGAATTCGTCCCTCATGTCGTCGAATTCGGAGAAATTGCTTTCGAACACCGTCTTTGCGCACAGCATCCCGAACGCTATGTCTATCATCGAGTGCTGCTTCGTGTAGAGTACGGAATTGAACATGCACTTGGTCGTGTGCCTGAACGACTCCTTGACGTTGGAATTATTTATGAACTCCTTGCACACGTTGTACATGTACAATGAGTACGCTATGTGCAGGGATGGGCAGCAGTTGTAGGGCTTGTCGAGCTCCTGCACGACCCTCAATGTGAGACGGTCATGGCCTAGGAACCTCGGCATTACTGTGGGATAGAGATGGAACGCCTCGGCGCCGAGCTCGTTCATCTGCATGAATCCGCGGGTTATTTTCCTCATCCTTGCTTCGGTGACGGTGTCTGCTATCGCATTGCTGACCTCTGCGAGCTGCGCGAGCATGTATGCGTACATCGTGTCCTCCTCGGGCCTGAACGGTATCATGTCATCTTTCTGCGTATATATGAGGTACCTATCGCCGCCGTATTTCTGCTCGCTGTAATATTTCGAGCTCCAGTTTGATATTGCCAATAACGCCTCAATCCCGCTTCGCGGATGGTTGGATATGAGCCTGTACAGCCCCTTGATAGCGACGTAGGGTATTATGCTCGCCTCGCCTATCTGCCTTTCGTACTCCTTGCGTTTGTTTTTGCCTAATAGGGGGACAAGCCCATGCAGCATAGCATACTTTATGCTTTCGTTAAGGATTCCGTCTTCAGTCCCAACTATGTCATCGAGGCCCATCTATTGCATAAGTGGGTGATGCGGAGAATAAAAGCTTTGCGCGTCAGTACTTTGTCTTCTTCTTGATGTCCTGCCATATCTCGAACGGTATAAGGCAGTGCTCCCTGTCGATGCTCTTCATGTTCTTCTGCCTGTGCCTCATCGAGTCGTAGAACTTCTTGTCGTCGAACCCTATCTTCCTAGCATCGTCCTTGCTGCACCCGTAGAATATCCTCTTTATGCGGGCCCATTTTATGGCGCACAGGCACATCGGGCACGGCTCGCACGTCGTGTATATCTCGCAGTCAGAGAGGTAGAACTTCTTGAGCTTCTTTGACGCTTTCCTTATGGCAGTTATCTCCGCGTGCGCAGTGGGGTCGTTCCTCTTGATGACCTCGTTGTGCGCCTTTGCGATGACTTTCCCTTTCCTGACGATGACTGCGCCGAAC
>CAYHOW010000100.1:0-4534 GCA_964358335.1 Candidatus Woesearchaeota archaeon | reverse complement strand
AAATAAGCTTATCCTTATTTTATTCTTATCATGATTGATTCCAAGGATGCGTTCAAGTACTATTCTAGGCCAGAAGTGCAGGCCGCCATCTTAGAGTACGCCAAAGACAGGGAAGTCGGCATCAGGTTCGGCGAGGGGGGATTCGGCAAGAGGCCGGACATACTGCAGTTCCGCGGCGACGTCTACGAGTTCGCAAAGAAAGGTGTGACGTCTTTCCATATTTCTGAGGAGCGCTGGAACGACCCCCTGCAGCTAGCGACTGGAATGACCAAGAGGCAGCTTGATGAATTGAGGAAAGGTTGGGACCTAATCCTAGATATCGACACGAAGTTCTGGGACTATGCGAAGTACACGGCCTACCTTCTGATTGAGGCGCTGAAGTTTCATAACATAAATTCTATAGGAATAAAATTTTCAGGTTCGAAAGGCATGCATATCTGCGTCCCGTTTGAGGCGTTCCCAGACAAGGTCAACGGGGTAATGACAAAAGACCTCTTCCCTGACAGCCTAAGGGTCATCGCGGCCTACCTCTCTCAGATGATTATGGAGATGCTCGCTTCAGAGATATTGTCGCACGAGGACGTAGATTCCTTGGCCATGAAGGACGGAAAGAAGAGGGAAGACCTGATTGAGGATGGAAAGTTCAACCCGTTCTCAATAATCGACATAGACACTGTCCTGATATCGTCAAGGCACATGTTCAGGGCGCCATACTCGCTGCACGAGAAGTCCGGGCTGGTTTCGATGCCAATAGACGTCAAAGACGTCATGAGGTTCGAGAAGGATTCGGCCAAGCCTGAAAACATAATTTTTAAGCATAAGTTCATCGACAAGGACAGCATCGTGCCTAACGAAGCTAAGGACCTGATAATCCAGGCCTTCGACTGGCACTCCAAAAAGACCATCAAGAAAGAAGAGTCTAAATCAGCATTCGCCAAGGAAGAGCGCAAGTTCGATGCGCCTACCTCCGCCATACCTGCTGACCATTTCCCGCCGTGCATACTGAATATACTGAAGGGCAACATGGAGGACGGCAAGAAGAGGAGCCTTTTCGTCCTGATAAAGTTCCTCAGCCACATGGGCTGGGCCAAGGAAGACATAGACAGGTGCATACATGAATGGAACAGCAGGAACCCGCAGCCGCTTAGGGAGAACAACCTGCTCGAGCAGCTGAAGTACCATACCGTCAGGAAAGACAACATAATGGCGCCGAACTGCGTCAACACGATGTACAAGGAGCTTAGGCTGTGCACTCCAGATAATTTATGCTCAAGGATAAAGAACCCTATCAATTACTCAATGATAAGAGCCAGGGCGTTCAAGCAGAATGCGCCCAAGCGAAAAAAGGCATCATCCTCTTAGCCTGCTCATCTTCTCCAAGAGAATCCTCTGCTCTTTCTCTAATCCGGTCTGCATATCTTCCTTAGCCCTGCGCTCCAAGTCAGCGATCTGCCTCTGCAGCATAGTCAGCTCGCCGTAGACGGCTTTCTGGCTTTCTGACGCCAGCGAGTAGAACATAGGCTTAAGCTTCTCGTATGCCCTCTTCGCTTCCTTGAGATTGCTCTTCCTGACCAGCCCCTGCGCATCTGCTATCCTTGACCTCAACTCATCCTCTCTCTGCTTCTGCCTGATAGGCTCCTTGACTATGCTGTCAATCCTCCTCATCAATTCCTTCTCCTCATTCGTAGCCCCTTCGCTAACAGGCTGTATGGGTTTAGGCATATCTTTCAAGGCAGGCTTCTTATCGGCCGCTGCCCCCTTGACTATGCTGTCAATCCTGCTCATAAATTCCTTCTCGTCATATGAGCCGCTTTGCTGGATAGGCTTAGGATTTTTATTCTCGAACAATGAAGCAAGAAGGCCTGGCTTCTCCTCGGGCCGCTTCCTTAATGCCGCCAGAGGATCCTGGCCTTTCTGCAGAGGCGACGGAACGCTCTTCCTCAAAGAGGCCATTTGCTTTCTTCTCCTGCTCAGTTCATGCATCATCTCTTCCTCGCTCTTCCTGGCGTCTTTGTCACTTACGTATACTCTCTTTATGCCGGCCATGGCAGAATCCTCTTCCTTCCTCAGGTCAGCTATGGTCTTAGGCGGCTTAGGCGCAACCCTCAAATCATCGCCCCTGACATGCCTGCTCCTGCTATCGCCTGCCTTGAAAAATGACTTTATAGTCTCAAACACGGATTCCCTCTTCGGCCCGTAATGCATGGCTGTACGCTTCGGGCCCGGCGGCGCAGGGATAACTACTGCCTTCTTCTCCTCAACATTTTTCTTCGGAAGCTTTATGCTCTTCAACGCGTCCGAAACCCTGCCCAAGCCTATGCTATTGAGATACCGCCTTAGATTGTAAACCATCAATGAAACCTTATGGAAATTGTTCTTGACGTAAGCCATTAGGAGGATGGTCCATACGACAACGACCAGCACCAAAGGCAATATTATCACTAGGGGATAAGCCTTGCCACCAACAAGAATGTCTTCAGCACTGGCCATCGGCAGCAACAAGATACTTATAAGCAAGTAAATTACCCTTTTCATGTAAGAATTTAATGTGCTTATTTATATAAAAATGTTTTTATAATTGGCTGATTATTGATTTCAAGAATAGTGCTCTTAAATAGGTTTTGGTTAACGTTTTCTTTTTTTCGGTTTGCTTTTAGGCCCTGATGGAATGTAAAGGCCGCGCAGCTTCAGCTCCAAGCCTATGTCTAAAACATCTTCGTTTGAACTGATTGCTCCTATGAGCCTATCCCTGTTCTCCTGATAACCATTTACATACGTGAACAGTGCGCCCAGCATGACGGACAGCGTGTGCGATCTCCTGTCGGCGTACTTGAAGAGCTTCTGGATTTGCGATGGGAATTTTTTTGTAGAACTCCTAGTTATGAACTCTAGATTATCTTCTAACACTTCTGTTATCCAGCCATACATTGAGTAATGGTTGCACGCGATGAGTGTTCTGCCTTTGACATTATCTAGAAGAAATTCTTTGACATCCTCCTCCCCTGCATAGCTTATTGCTGCAGGCCTGGCTATCACCAAAGATGTTGTGGTGTTCGGATAGGAAACTAGAGTGTTGACGTAGATGTTCACGGCATAGCCTAATTCACGCATCTTCAGCCTGAAAGAAGAATCGTCCAAAGCGCAGTAGTTCTCGATATTCAAATGCATTTTTTATGAGTATCTAATCCTATACTATGTTTGCATAGCATAGCTTATAAACGTTATGTTGTTTTAGCTATTTGTTGTCGCTCGTGCAAATAATTTTGGGATACTGCAGCAAAAAAATTCACCAAAAGCTTTATATATGGGATGCCTGATAATAAGTGTCGATGGACGACCATAGTGACCTGGTCCCACCGGTTCCCATTTCGAATACCGAAGTGAAATAGGTTTACGTCCTGCTGTTGTACTGTAGTCTCTACGGGAAGCTCAGGAAGTTGTCCATCACTCTTTTTTTCAAAACTCACCGCTTACGCCTAACATTCCGCCGGACTGTATTGGGTATGCGTGCACCTGGATGTATCTCTTCTCTAAAATCTCTTTCCTGCCTATGGCCGTGTGGACGAGATACTTTATCTCGGGATACCTCAAGCCAATCTCCAAGGCTGTCAGGCCGAACCATACGGCGTAGCCTATGTCGTTGCCTCTCTTTGAGCCGTTAAGTGTGGTTATGATCCTGTGGACGTCGCTTGTGCTGCTGCTCTTGCCGAAGGCGTATTTCGCTGTCGAGCTCGCCACATAGTAATACCTGTCGAACATCATCATCAGTGATAATGTCGCTACGAAAGGCCTCATCTTCTCAGGCACCGCATTGTTCCTTAACATTGTGGTAAGGCCAACGTTAGCTAATGATGTGAACATAATGCCACCTGCGCTAGTTACCATATCTTCAAGCTTGTTAGGCTTATATCCCTTATACGGATAGTATGCTGATGCTGTTGAGACTGCACCGTCTTCTAACTTAAATAAGTCGACCTTGATATTTTTGTATCCGTATGCCTTGAACATCGCCGCATGGCCAGACTCGTGCAAAGTCATCGCCAGTAAATATGCTGACGGGATGTATAGCATGTATTCCCACCATTTGGTGCTGTAAGTAACTTTCCTCTCGTCGGGAAGCTGTATGGTCTCCAACGGCGCCGGGACCATCTCTTGTACATCTTTGATTATTGGCTTCTTCTGTTTAGGCTTTTGCTTGGCCACTTCTGCTGCTTGGACTTTAGCATCGAGATTATCTTTTGCTGACACCTTAGCCGGCGTTAAAGCTAGTGCCGTCGCCAATGCCGCCGTCCTAAGCCATTTTTGAAGTGCCATGCTGAACTTTTTCTCCTCTACCCTATTATTTAAAATTATCTATTTGTAATTTACTATCTTAACATATACACTTTTATGTTTTTATCTCAAACTTATTAGAACTCATAAAACTTTCAAAAGTCTTGTATGTACCAGGATTATTCCAATATTTTGAAAAATCTTTTTTTGAAATTCCTGCCAACGCCTCAGGCCCATGCACCCAATAGTGCACAGGAACATC
>CAYHOW010000099.1:0-4629 GCA_964358335.1 Candidatus Woesearchaeota archaeon | reverse complement strand
AATAATTGTATAATCAATGCAGACTGTATTTCAAACTCTTGTGAGGCAGGCATATGCACAACACCGCCTGCCGGATGCGCCGATGTAATCAAGAACCAGGACGAGACAGATGTTGACTGCGGAGGGCTGGTATGCCCTAAATGCACTGAAGGAGAAGTTTGCCTAATTGACAATGACTGCGATAGCGATAACTGCGTAGGCGGATTATGCGCAGCAGCTATTGTAGCCACTTGCAGCGACGGCATACTCAACCAGGATGAAACCACAGTAGACTGCGGGGGCTCGTGCGGAGCCTGCGCAGGCTGCGAATTGTCAATAAAGTCATGGACAGACCTTTACACATTGGACAAGATAGAGATATCTACTGGGCTGCCAATTTATGTTCTATTGGTTGGAGCCAGCTGCGACGGTGTAGATGCCGACTTTGACATAAGGAAGGCATCGGACGATTCCAGCGTGCAGACAATTTTATCAGTGCCATTCGAAGTAGATGCGGAATCGGGCTCGCATTTCGTATTGGCGGAAGTCGACCCTACTAAATTAGAGGTTGGATCTGGCTACTATTATGCTGCCACCGTGCACAAGGCCTTAGGGGACGAAATGATTGACTCCAAGGCAGAGCCTAACGGGATTCTCACTGTCACGGGCGAATGCCACGTCGCAAATCCGGGCAACTGCCAGGAGTGGTACTTGGACCAGGCTGCGCCAGCTAAGGACCCCACACTTGACGCAGACTGCGACGGGATGGCCGACTGCATTGACAACTGGATATACGGAAACGAAGAGCTTGAGCCTTTACCTTACATCAAGGAGAAGGTCGAAGGGTGCAGGGGCAGCTGGGACTGCTCGGGTTCAGAATGGTCTAAATGCAGCGATGTCAACGGGGAGTACATTGCGACAAGGATAGTGAGGCCGTGCGGGGACTACGACACGCCGTGCTGCACGTCGCCCGACCAGATATGCGCGCCGCCGCCGTCAAAGAAAGTCTGCGTGGAGGAAGAGGATTTCCCGGTATTCTCGTGGATGAACGTGTTATTGGTTTCTATGATGCTGGTGAGCTTCTACTTCTATAGGAACAGGTCCCATTAGAGATAAATACTAAAAATCTATCTCAGGGCCATCATAAGCAAAAGTCAGGTTATTATTTGTTCTCTTCGCCGCAGGATCCAAAGCGCCAATATCCGAAATCTCCCTTATAGTGTTGTCTATTTGGTCTTTCAGCATTTAACCTATTTCTCGATTCC
The DNA here is from genome assembly GCA_964358335.1 of Candidatus Woesearchaeota archaeon. Lineage (GTDB taxonomy): Archaea > Nanobdellota > Nanobdellia > SCGC-AAA011-G17 > GW2011-AR17 > CAYHOW01. The sequence goes on along the minus strand of CAYHOW010000099.1, from coordinate 3,385 downwards.
ATTAACTCTCTGAATGAATCGACCATTTGTTCGGGAGTCTTTCCCAACATTATAGTCGGCTCTTGGCTAATGCAGACTGCTGCTGCGCCATAGGGATTCATTCTGATTTTTGTACATTTATTCCCTCCACATTTATAACCTAAAGAAGGAATAGTTATTAGGCCAATTGTGATGCCTTCTCCATTGATTCTGTAATATTCTGTGTTAGGATTATTGCCTCTTACTTTAGAAGGTTCAAGGCTGCCAATTTTAGATAATTCCTCGAATAGTTCATCTCTAGTAGAATGCGAGGAAGTATAAAGTGATTTTCCGCTATCTTGATGGAAAACAGGATTGTTTTGCGACATCTCAATGAATTTTACTATAGCATCGCCTTTTTTATTGGGTATCCTGTTCAAACGTTTTCCATACTCGATGAATGAGGGGATTTCTGACTTAGTTTCTTGCATATACACTACATTTACTTTTGTGGGGGCATATAAAATTTTGACCGATGTTTCAATCGTGTCAAGCACGTCATAAAAATGTTTTGTCCTTGTGACTTTCTCAAATCTTTCTGGGTCTAAGGTATCCAAACTTACAATCAATCTTGACAATCCTCTGTCAACAAGATGGCGCAGTAATTTTCCTCCTTTAGATCCATTCGTGGTCATGACCTGCTCTTTAAAGCCAATCTGCCTTGCTGAACTTATCAGATATTCAATATCCATGATAGTTGGTTCTCCGCCAGTCCAATGAACTCTGTTCACACCTACTTTATTTACAGCTTTTAAGATATCAATTATATCATCTTCTTTGACTATATTTCCTTCTTGTTTTAATCCTGCCGGATTACAGTATTCGCACCTAAAATTGCATTTTGGAGTTATTGCGAATCGTAAGAACCAATTACTCAACTCAGTTCCCATCTATGTTTCTCCTCTTTATATCTTTGAAAACTTTAACCATATAAGGCAATAGAGGCAATTGTAGAGCTTCATCAATAGTGACCCATCTGTATTCAACATGCTCATGGTTCAAGGTAATTTTGATATCTTTTACTTTGCCAATGTCAAAAACTACAATGTCCATAACATCTGTTTCGTAATTGCCAAATATTGTTGAAATATTCTCGAATAAGACTCCTATTTCTTCCGAAGCTTCACGTTTCATTGCTTCAGCTAGTGTTTCATTAGGCTCAAGTTTTCCACCAACAAAATTCCACTTTGATGAATCTACCTTTTTATCTGCGGGTCTCAGCAATATAAGGTATTTATTCTCATTTGCAAGTATTCCATACACATATTTCCGTTTTGTTATTGCAGCTGTTTCCATATTTCTTCTGTTACCTCATCTACGGGCTTGTTGGCATTGATATAAGTGAAATTATGCAGTATGCTCAGTTCTTCATATAATCTTTTAACCTCATTTTGGAAATCTTCATTGTGTTTCAATGGCGATTTTTGTTTTGTTATGCCTGCTCTTTTTACAGACATTGATGTATCTATGTCTAGAAATAAGACTTTTCCCGGGTTAGGCAATCCGTAGAGGGATTCATACAGTTCATGCATTGGCACACCCAGCGCTGCAAACATAGTCATGATTATATATTTCTGTCTGTCTGCAACAACAATTTCTCCTTTAGCAACTCTTCCAATAACATCATTTTGCTGGATGTCGTATTTGAGTGCTTCTATGTTCAGCTCCAATAGTTCTTTGGAATTACAATAAGGATCATAAGCTCTTATTTTTTTAAATTCACGCATGTACTTGCTATTATTTCTTTGACATACATGCAATTTTACGCCTTCTTTTTTTGCTCTTTCCTGTACCTGCCTTAGTTGGGTGGTTTTTCCGGACCGGGGTAATCCTTCCAATACTATGTAGTTCTGTAATACGTCATTCATTCTGCCCATAGCTGTGCCCGCTTTTGCGATTCTTTGCTCAACCGTTCCTGTCAATGTAATCGGCTTATATTGTAATAACAAGGCTCTTAGGTCTTTATCGATATCCCATCGTAAATCATCGGATTTAGGCCTGAAATTATTATCTGCCAAATCTATTTCAGGCGGTAAGTAAAAAATAATATCGAACTGTCTGCTTCTTTCAAGAACCTTCTCTGCAAATGAATTATATTCGGGCAAAAATCTCATCCTTCCATTAGTGAAATGTGAGCCGTATGGTATGCATGTCAAATGGAACCCGTCAGTTACGCAATTTTCAATTGAGAATGCATCGTCAAATGACTCGAACATTTTCTGTTGAAGAATCCATTGCTGTCTGACAGTCAACTGGTTAATTGGTTGGCTAGGATATAAAGAAGTGCAGATATCTATCGCTTTGTCACCCCGAACCAAAGGAATATCATATGCCTGGCTGATTGCATTAGCTAACGTTGTCTTTCCAGTTGAATGTGTGCCAGTTACCGCTATTTTCATAGCCTTAGTAGCTACTATGCAGTAGTATAAATACTTTTGAGTTGTGTTCAAGTATGTTAGTTCTATTTTGAATCCCTTGAAATTAAATGGATTAGCTATAAATCAAACCAAATCTAACGGAATAAGCCCTTGGAGAAGATTTTAGACATGTAAATCCCGTCTTTTTTATAGTTTAATTTTCTCGCAAAATATTCTTTCACGCCGATTCCTGAAATGACAGCGATTTTCTTTGCGCCGAAATCCTCAACTGCGATGCGTTCAGCCTCGAGCATGAGCTTAGTCCCGTACCCCCTGTGCTGTACGGAAAAGTCATCTTTAGTGCCGATAGCCAGGCTTGGAGAATACACGTGCAGTTCCCTGATGCCTACAGTGTTAGATGTTATCTCTTTCCTGAACGGCCTGTAAGGCTTCCTCATCCTGCAGAAGCCGATAAGAGTATTGTTCTTGTCTTCGATAGAGAGGAACACTTCCTGGCCGCAGCTGGCATCGTAATCTAATCTGTGCATCTTCGCTTCACCTATCGGCTTGTCCTTCGGCTCGTGGCATCTTATGCATCTGCATTTAATTTTCCTGATTTTCATCTCCTCATCGACGTGCTGCCTCAGGTTGGTAACGTCTACGCCCCCTGCAACGACTTTTGTTGGTATGTCCCTCTGTATCCTCTGCACCCTGCAGAATTTTGGGATGTACTGCTTGCCTTCAGCTATCAAAGAAGCGGCCTCTTTAGTCGTCAGAGGCTTGAATTTGCCCAAGGAATATTTCTCGTTGAGTTTCGTCCCGGGCATCACCATGCAAGGGTATATTTTCAGGAAGTCGGGCATGTAGTCGGGATTGGAGAATATCTCCTTGAACATCTCTATGTCTTTCTTCATGTCGCTGCTTTCTAGGCCGGGCATGACATGGTAGCCGACTTTCAGGAACGAATCCTTCATCAGCCGCGTGGCTTCGATTGAGTCTTTCAGAGTATG
>CAYHOW010000098.1:0-4767 GCA_964358335.1 Candidatus Woesearchaeota archaeon | reverse complement strand
TAACTATTACCAATTAAGTAGTCAAACTGGCTGAATTTATACGCAAAGCCGGGTGCACTCAACGTGACTGTCAACTTTGGTATTGATTTGGCTGTTTTTGACTAACTCTTATTTCTTATGGAATTAGCATGGTTGGAAGGCAGGCTTGGATAGAAAAAACTCAACCAAAAGCTTAAATATCCCTAAGACTGATAATATCATTGGAATGAACCCTATACTCTTGGCAGGAATCTTCGGCTTCATGGGCGGCGCCACAAGGACGTGCGTCGGAGTTCTGAAAGCGGTAAAGAAGAAAGAGAAGTTCAAATGGAGATATTTCCTGCTCAGCCTGATGGCGTCAGGAGTTGTCGGCATGTTCACAGGCCTGCTGTATGACGTGGACTACAAGGTCACCTTGATTGCCGGCTATGCTGGCACCGACCTGATAGAAAGCGTCTACAAGATGAAGAACCCTAAATCCAGTCTTTTCTCCTGAACAGCACGAACATTGACGTTATCACTGCAATGACTATGCCCAAGACTATCCAGAACCCGTAGCTGTGCTGCGACAATGGTATTATCCTGAAGTTCATCCCGTACGCGCTTGTTATCAGCATCGGCATAAGGAACAATGTCGCGACGACGGTGAAATACTTCATGGTTATGTTAAGGTTGTTCGATATGGCGGCCATGTAGAGGTTGGCCACTTCCGTAAGCCTTTCCCTCATTATCTCCTCCATGTCCATTAATTGCAGGCTATCCATCCTTATGTCCATCATGCTGCTCTTCTTGCTGATGTAAGGGCAGTCGCCTTTCTCCAGCGAGATAACCACGTCCCTGTTGGTCATCAGGGCTTTCCTGAAATACAGCAGCGTCTTCTTCGAAGACAGCGCCTTGTCCATCGTTATCAACGCTTTCGACTTAAGCAGCTTGTTCTCTAATTCATCCACATTGTCGCTGATCTTGTCAAGCACCTCATAGAAGTCCCTCACTATCTTGAGCATTATCTGCGAGAATATGTACTGGTACGTGTGCCTGTGCACCAGGCTAAGGTCCATCTCCTTTATTAGCCCCTCGAACAGGTCGGCCTTGGGATGGATAGTCATGATGTAGTTGCCTGATATTATTATGCCCAGCGATGTCGTCTTTATATGGTTCTCGTGCGCCAGTGGCGTCTTCAGGATTATCACGGAATGCCCATCCCTGTTCTCGACCCTCGCCCTCTCGCCCGGGTCCAAGCAGTCATTCAGGCTCTTGTGGCCGATGCCCAGCTTCTTGGATATCTTATTGATATCTTCCCTGCCGGGATTGACGACGTTTATCCATTCTATGGCCTTGTTGGGCTTGTAAGAATCGAAATCCTTTACGTGAACGCCCTCTTTCCCGAACACGTGCACCTTTATCATCCATTATTCCATTGTGGCTAGAAATATATAAACTTAATTAAAAGTTATCCTTTGGCATACGGAAAAGCCCGACATAATTATGGAACTATCAATCGAAACCTTTTTAAATTGAGCAGGAACATTCATACATTAAATAAGACGCCTATAAATGAGGTATCAACAACAATGAGACGCGTACACGTATTCATACATGGAATGGTGCATGGTGTTTTCTTCAGGGCGAACATCCAGAGAAAGGCCATCGAGCTAGATGTCACCGGCTACGCAAAGAACACTGACGACGGCGACGTCGAGTGCATCTTTGAGGGCGAAGAGGAAGACATCGAGGAGATGCTCGAGTTCTGCAAGGAAGGGCCGAGGAACGCACAGGTAGAGGATGTCGATATAGAAGACGAAAATTACACCGGCGAGTTCGACAATTTCGAGATAAGGTACTAGTTTCTAGGGCTTATCTCGTGGATTGCCAGGAAGCACTCCCTAATGTCTCTTATCTCTGTGAACTTTGAGATGAATTCTTTGATCTTGCTTAAATCGAACTTCCTGGGCAGCTGGCTGTCAGTTTCCATCCTGTGGAAGTCGGGCTTCTCGTAGCATGCGAACTTGGACAAATTGGACAGAGGCACGAACTTCTCGTTCAGCGAGTATGTGTCGCCATCCTTCAGGAAGTACCCTTTCTTTGTCAGGATTGTAACGAGGTCGTACAGCTCCGAGAACTGGACGCCTGACATCGCGAACAGTTCGGCTGGCTTGAACCCCTTCAATTTCAGCGCCATCTGGAACACCTTCGACTGCTGGGGGGATATGTCCTCCAGCTGCATCCCCTTTAGCGAGACGCCTTTCCTGCTCTCAATGTCTGTGAGAATCTCGCCGGAGTTCAAGTCTATTAGTATATTGAAATCGTCCTCGCCCTGGTTGCACGAGACTATTACGCAAGGGACCAAGACTGTCTTTACCTTGACAGGCTCCTCTGACATCAGCTCGATGTCTTTCTTGGACAGCTTAGGCGGTATCACCAGGACCATCTCGCCCTTTGCCTCCTCGAACCGCTTCCTCTCCTTGACGAAGTCGGTGTCTGGCTTAGATTTGTCCTCTTCCGCCTCTTCCTCGTACTCCTTATCGTCCTCGTCGTTGAATATCTTGACAGCCTCGCCGCCGTGCTTGCTCCTTCTCGGCCTGATGTTGACGAACAGCGGGACGTCGACGATGCCGGTGACCAAGGCCGTGCCAACGGGTATGTTTCGTATCTCTTTCTCCGTTTCGTGGGTTATGCCCTCTACAGAAGATGATATGGCCTTCAGGTCGTTTGGGTTGGTGACTTTCAATATGAACTGCGTCGAGGCCTGCGATATGACGCTCTTTTCTACGCGGCTGGCTCTCTGCGACACTATCCCCAAGCCAAGCCCGAACTTCCTGCCCTCGCTTGCTATCTGCCTCAGCACCGCAGAAGCCTTGGTCTCGCCGAAGCTCCTCTCAGGCGCGAAATTGTGTGCCTCTTCCACTAATAAGAAGAACGGGGGTATGTTGCCTTTCTTCCTTTCTGTGAACAGGTCGCTGACTATCTTGTAGACTACGACTTCCTGGACTTCAGGGGCTATGCCCTTCAGGTTGATTATGGATATCTTGTTGCCGACGACCAATTCCCCGGGAAGAGTGGGATTGTCAGAGAACAGGTTCAATGACTTGACGTATTCCAGGATGTTTATCAGCGTCCATTTCGTGCTTGTCTCTTCTGAAGCCTCCAAATCTAGGATGAGCTCGTTGAAGTCGACCCTGTTGCCTGTATTTTTTAAAGCAGAGTATAAGGTGCCTTTCTGGGAGTTTGTCAGTTTGGCAGGCAGCAGGTGCATGACCTCTGACGCTGTCAGCCCCCTGCAGCTAAGCTTTAATGCCTTGGCTTCAGGATTAGTTTTGGTGTCAGGCGTGTACTCCTGGACATGGTGCAGATAGCCCTTGGGCTTGACCTCGAACTTCGCCATCCTTTCTGAATCGTTGGGGTTAGGGTACCTTATCGTGCTGTACTCGCCGTGCGGGTCTATTATCACTACCGGAATCTTGTTGTCCAGCAAATCCTCTATAATGTCGCCTGCCAGGAAGCTCTTCCCAGCGCCGCTCTTTGCTAAGATGATCATGTGCTTGGTTAGGAGCTTGTTCAAGTCCAAGTATACCTTCAGGTTGTCCCTGCCTTCAAGGGTGCCTATGTAGGCCGTGTTGGGCTTGCTCTCCAACCCCAGCGTCTCCTTGATGAAGTCGTCCTCGGCGAAAAGCACCTCGGTGTCAGGCTCCAGCGGGACCCTTAAAGGTCTCAGGGTGCCTGCCTTGGTCCTGAACCCTATGACGTTGCAGAAGGCCTCCGACCTGCCGTGGTCGTTCTCTATCTCTATTATCTGGCCCAGGACGTACTGGCCGTCGCCGTGCATGACCTGGACATAGTCGAACTTCTTGGCCTTGCCGGTGATATGGAACTTGAACTCCTGAGTCGACAGCTTGCCCGTTATCTTCCCTAGAATCATAGATGTTCTTGATAAATCCGATGTTTAAAAAGATTGTTGTGATTGAGAGAGGGTTTTTCTGGGTGGAAATGCATATTAAGATGGTGGATTATTTTTACATTAATATGGATTCACGCAAGAAAAGTATATATGAGAAGTATCTTAAGACCAAGATGGTTTCTGACAAGGACTGGGCGTTCTGCGAGAAGATAGACTGGCATCCTGCAGATGAGCTGCCGCTGAAAGAGGAATTCGTTAAGGAATTACAGATGGCAAGGAAAGAGAAGCCTATTAAGGTCAATTCTGTAGATGAGATATTCAAACAAGCTATTTTGATTCATCCATTCCGTTATGTTTGATATCCTGTAGTTTGCCTACGGCAATCTTTTTGTCTCCCTACTGCGACAATCATGTCAAGGATTTTCTAATTATATTCTACAATATGTATCTTCTAGAACCAGTAGACACGACAAACGTGCGCGTAACGTTTATATACTATTCTAGATCTATAGTAGACTAGAAAGGTTAAATATATAATATATTAGGAAAAATCTAATATATTGGTGTTTTACATGGTACACAGAGAAATTGCAAAATACCCGCCTGAATTTGGAGATTTGGAAGTTGAAGTTGTTGCAAATAAATGGTATTTTAAAGAAAACTTGAAGAAAGACAAGTGGTCAGTAAAAATATTGTTCTCAAAAAAAGAAGATAAATCTCCATTATTTATTTCTGATGTTGAAGAATGTATAAACTCTCTTAATGAAAAATTTGACTTAATTTGTGTAATTCCTGCCTCTGAAATTGGTGTTTATTCTCCAACTCTTATTTCGCTTGGAAATCATTTAAGTAAACAATTTGGTATTCCCTTCGAAAATATAATCTTACGTATT
>CAYHOW010000097.1:0-4775 GCA_964358335.1 Candidatus Woesearchaeota archaeon | reverse complement strand
TTGATTAATAATGTGACTAAATTCTTATTGGAACTAGGCACGGGCTTCTCATATGTGGGAAAGCAAGTCCATATTGAGGTAGGTAAAGAAGATTTTTTCATAGATTTGTTGTTTTTTCACTTGAATTTGCGCTGTTTTATAGTAATTGAACTAAAAGCCGGTGACTTCAAGCCGGAATATGTTGGAAAGATTAATTTCTATCTTAATGCAGTAGATAATTTGCTTAAGCATCCTTCTGACAATCCTTCAATAGGATTGATTTTATGCAAGAATAAAAATAGGATTATAGCAGAATATGCATTAAAGAATATCGCCAAGCCGATTGGTGTCTCAGAGTATAAAATGACAAAACTTATTGACAAAAAATTAAAGTCAAGTCTGCCATCGATAAAATGTATAGAAAACGAACTGTCAAAAACAAAATGATTTATCTGAAATCCTCGGAGACAGAAAATGACAACCACAAACAAAAGTCTTATATATCAATTGATATATAATGATAAGTATGCAGAAGGCAGTGCAAGTCCTGAAGAGGAATCCTTTCGGAAGGTCACCTACTCTAGATACCGTGCTGATGGTGGAGAAGATGATTGAAGAGAACAGCGGCGAGCTCAGCAGGACCTCATTATGGAAATCCCTGCCTAAGAAAGTCATGTGGCAGACGTTCCTGATTGTACTTGACTATCTTGAGAGCATCAATAAGATTGCGTTCGACAGGGAAGGCAAGATAGCCTATATCTGGAATCCGAGCCTTGCAAGAAGGCTGGCAGCGAGGAAGGAGATTCATGTATGATAAAGCCGTCAAAGGTGGTCTTCATCTCTGACGAGCTCGAAAGGGACTTCAACAGCCTCAAAGATGATAATCCTATAAAGAAAGGTATAGCTAAAGCGATAAGGGAACTCAAAGAGAATGCCTTTGCTGGAATCCAGATACCAAAGAGGCTTTTCCCAAAGCAATACGTCCAGGAATACAGCATAAACAATCTCTGGAAGTATGACCTTCCTCACGGCTGGAGGCTGCTTTACACAGTCACTCCTGAAAATGAGGTTGAACTGATTTCTGCTATTTTAGAATGGTTCGGCCACAAGGACTATGAACGCAGGTTCGGGTATAAGTGAGGAGTCTTTTTGTTGGAGCTTTAGGGTTCAAGTCATTTGAAGTTTCCAAATTGAGATTTCCGATTCTTCCATTATATTATTTCCGAGACCTTGAGAATAAACAGCAGTTTTTCTTCGGACATTTTATTAACCCTTCGGGAATATGAGTTTCGGAGGCCAGGAAACGCCAAAAGGCTTATATATGGAGTAAGACTAATCTTACCTTATGGACATGGCGGTAACGAAAATGAGCTCGAAAGGACAGATTGTCATTCCCGCAGACATGAGGGGCGACATCAAGGAAGGGGACAAGCTTGTGGTAATAAGGAACGGGAACCAGCTGCTGCTCAAGCGCATGGTCGACATGCCCAAGAAGTTCCAGGAAGACCTTGAGTTCGCACGCAGGACTGAAGAGGCCTGGAAACGCTATGACAAAGGCGAGTTCAAGAGCATGGATTTAGACGATTTCCTGAAAGAAATGAAGAAATGGTAAGGGCACGCTGGGACGAAGATTTCCAAAAGCAATTCTCGAAAATCAAAGATTCAGCCTTAAAGGAAAGGATAATCAAGCATATTGAGAAGATAAGAGAGTTTCCTGAGATTGGCAAGCCGATGATGCATTTAAGGAAAGGGACACGAGAAGTCTACATAGGGCATTACAGGCTTTCTTATGCATACCTTAAGGATGAAGGCATGGTGATATTCTTGGACTTCTACCATAAGGACGGGCAGTGAGCTCAGTCTACAGTGAACAGCCTGGAATCGTGCACGTCGAACATCCCTATCCTCGCCCCTGCGTCAAGCCAGCCGTGCGCGTAGTTCAATGCCGCGAAAGCGTTGATGTAGTCGCCTTTCCTGTAGAAGTGGTCGGCGTCAGCGACGTATCTCTCTATCATGTCCAGAAAATCCTCGCGCTCAGCCTTCATGCCTAACCTATCTTTAGACTCTTTTGCCATGGCCAAAGCTTCCCTCGTGATCTTGAAATACTTCTCCAATTTCTCTTCGGTTACTTCCTTCATGTTCATCTTTCGGAAAAGGTAAATATATATAAATTTATGGATTCTACCAGAAAGCCATGCATCCGTACGAAGGGCTGTACGTCGTCATAGACGGCATAGACAGGATTGGGAAGGGGACGCTCATCAGTATCGTTGTCGTCTACGAGCAGGTCAAGGGGAAGCGCTCGTTCGACGTCGACGCGTTCCAGTCAGAGAAAGGAAGGCTGCCTACGCCCGAAGAGTTCAGGAACGCTGATTTCCTGGTTCTTTCCGAGCCTACATATTCCGGGAAGGGGAAGGAGATAAGGGATGTTCTTATACGCAAGGGGTTCGACATACCGTCCCTGAACATAGCCTCTGCATATGCCGACGACAGGATGGTGCTGCTTAAGAATGTCATACTGCCTGCGCTGCAGATGGGCAAGCTGGTCATATCTTCTAGGTCGGTGTGCTCCAGCTTGGTTTACCAGCCGCTGGACGCTGAACGCAAGGGCGAGAAGCTTATGATGAATACTGTGCTTTCTATGCCCGGAAACGTGTTCGCTATGAACAATTCGCCTAATCTGCTTGTCATCCCTTTCGTTGACAGTGTCGGGAATGCTTTGGAGAGGTCCAAGTCGCGCGGGAAAGACGACGACTGCAAGTTCGAGGAGCAGCATTTCCTTGAGACGCTTCAGGAAGTCTACCGTGGCGAGACTATAAAGGATATGTTTAGGTCCAGAGGGACGGAAGTAATGTACGTCGACACTTCCGGGAACATCGACGATTCCAAAAGGAATATGCTTAGAATCTGGAAGTATTTCTTTAATGAATGAGTTTTATCGTATCTGATCCCATTTGGTTGCCTTTCACTATCTAAACTTTGTTGTCCACAATTATTTATTTATAACTTGTGTTGTCCACAAGCTCCTTGTGTGCTTCTTTTATCTTCTGGACTATAAAACCCAAGAAATCTGAAATGTCTCCATCTCGCGCTTTCTCTAAGAAAGAAGTGTACTTGATTCGCTCTTTTAAGTGAATGCAGATTGGTGGGTAGCCTGCTTTCAGGAGCATAAAATTCAGCAACAACCTTCCTGTTCTTCCATTTCCGTCAATGAAAGGATGGATTGCAATGAAAAAATGGTGGACATATGTAACTAAGATTACCGGATGGAGCTTATTATGATTACTAATCCAGCGTATCAGGCTTTTCATATCTCGCTCTACTTCAGAAGGCTTTGTCGGCGTATGCTTTGAGCCGCCCATATAAACCTGGATTGACCTGAACCTTCCCGCATGTTCTTCCAGTATGTTAAAAGTTAGATTATAATGAATTTGCTTAATAAATTTCGCCGAAATCTTTCCTCTATATCTTTTCATGAATTCATACGTCTTCCTTGTGTTCTCAACCTCGTGCACTTCCCTTAACTCTTTCCCTTCTGGGGTAATGCCGTCTTCTAGGATATGGGCAGTTTCCTTGAGCGAAATCGTAGACCCTTCTATGGCATTGGTATTGAAAGTAAAACTGATTAGATGCTGCTTTTCAATTACCCGATATTCTATCGGAGAGAGCTTATTTATGATTCTCTTATAGCTTTTTTTAATCTCCTCCAGTTCTTTTTCTGTTGCCACGTCGAAATGGATAATCTTCCTTATTGCCTTAGCTTCGTTTACTTTATCCTGAAGGCCTCGTTCTGCCTGCTTGGCCAGTAATTCTAGTCTTTCTTTAGGCATTTTTCCTTTGCCTAGCAGCCTCCTTATCTTCTTGAATTTTTTTCCTTCCCTGATTGTTTGCGTAAGATAATAGAAATTCTGTTTCCCTCTCCTTATTGTTTCAATATAGGCCATATATCCAGTATATGTTGTCCACATTTATAAAGTTTTTTGTTTTGTTGTCCACTTAATCTAAAAACATTATCAGCCCTGATGCGTATAGCTCACGACCCTCGCCAGCGTGGTGACCCTGTCACCTTCTCTCATCTTCATTATCCTCACGCCCTGCGTATTTCTCCCAATCTTAGAAATATCCGTCACAGGCATCCTGATTATCACGCCCTTCTCGGAGATGCACATTATCTCGTCCTTCTCCATGACCGTCTTTATCCCTACGACGTTGCCGTTACGTTCAGTGGTCTGGATGTTGATGACGCCCTTGCCGCCTCTCCTTATCAGCCTGTACTCAGTGATAGGCGTCCTCTTGCCGTAGCCGTTCTCAGTGACAGTCAATAAGTCACCAATCTCCATGGCAACTTCCAATCCGATGACCTCGTCGCCCTTCTCCAACGTTATCCCCTTGACGCCAGTAGCCCCGCGTCCCATCGGCCTGACGTCCTTCTCGTCGAACTTCACGGCCACGCCTTTCTTCGTCGCGATGACGAACTTCAATACTCCGGGTGTCAGTCTGACATTCACCAGTTCATCATTATCCCTCAACCCTATGGCTATTATCCCGCCGTTCCTCGGCCTTGAGTATGCATCCAAGGAAGTCTTCTTCAGCAATCCCTTCTTCGTTATCATTATCAGGAAGTGCTTGTCGTCGAAATGCTTAATGGGAATCATGGCGTTGATCTTCCCGCCCTGATTGCTGTTCTCTCCGGATTCGAGAATCCGACCATCGTCGGCGGCGATGCTCTAAAGGGTTATGGACGTGGCTGCAACGGGCCGTTGGGAATTGGCGGCCTTTGCTCTGGAGGAGGGATT
>CAYHOW010000096.1:1429-4849 GCA_964358335.1 Candidatus Woesearchaeota archaeon | reverse complement strand
TGCATTCAAGCTAACGGATGCCCCGGAGCTTGCTCCGACTGGGAGGCTTCACTAACCATTCTGGAATCAGAGTTTCATGCAAAAAATCTATTATGTTGACACCTGCATCTGGCTAAACCTCCTTAAGAAAGAGGGCGATGACACAAAAGGCATCCCCTCCTGGAAGATAGCAGAAACTTTCATTAATGACGTTATGTCCACGGATGAAAAGTATATTGCATATTCAGGCATAATACTTAGAGAATTGGAATATAAGCTTAGCAAACAAAAGTTCCAAGAGATATTGTCTATGCTAAAGGGTGAAGAGAAATTCAGATTTGTCAGCGTCACAGAAGAGGACTACAAATTCGCAAGAAAGATGGAGTCTGGAATAAGCTATGAGATGAGCTTTTATGATTGCCTTCATATCGCAATCTGTAAAAGATTGAACCTCATCCTGATAACAAGAGATAATCTTCTTATCAGGCTAGCAAGGGAATATATCGAAGCGAAAAAGCCAGAAGATGAAATCCTAATAACTGTTTAACTTTCTCAAGTCAATCTTCTCTTTCGATAATTTCTTCCTTATATCCCTGACTTCCTTCACAGAATCGCCAGTATTAGGAACAGAGCCTATCTGCCTCTCTATGACCAGCCGCCTGACGGCATCCCTAATGACATCAGACCTGTTCGAATAGAATCCTTTGCCGACAAGGAGATCTATCTCGTCCAAAAGGCCTTCTGGCACCCTTACCTGTGCAACAACCATCGTCATACTTTTGTAATACAATTGTACTATATAAGCTTAACTGTGAAAATATTGATTTTAGTTTGCCAAAGGATAGCACACCCCTAAAACTTCCGGCTCACTAATAAATGACCACTATTCAGTAACGAAATGTTTATATACCTGCTCGTATCATTAGGCGGTACGATGGCAGCCGGCAGACTATTGACATTGGCAGCGTTAGCAGGCCTGGCTATGGCGCCAATGGAAGCAAGGGCGGAAACCAACCCAAAGGCAGTTGCAGCGGCAAAAGCAACCACTGTGGACACCGCAAGAGACGGCAAGAAGATAAAGAGGAGCCATGTCGCACTAAGCACCGGCTACTCAACGCTGAAGCTTAACGGGAAAGAGCACGAAACAGGATATTATTTAGGCGCAAGAGGCAGCGCAAACTTCCAGGCGTCAAAATGGCTAAACCTAAAGGCGGACCTAAACTTCTACCACACGTCCATGGGGTTCAAGACCATGAACGCCACAGAACTGGACTCCAAACTCAGCCTCTCATTAGAAGGCAGGGTCAGGCTATGCTCGTCCAAAAACCTGAGGGTATTGATGGGTTTAGGCGCAGGATACGAGATGAAGAATGATGTTATAACATTAGACGGCGAGAAGGCTAGGCAGATGATAAATGCCGCCGGGCCGGAAATGTCTTTAGGCATCGAGTCAAGGTACGTCGACTTCTATATGACCGGCTCCGTGCTTTTCGGGCCGAAGTCATCCACGTTCGACATAGGCAGGGACATCATTATGCAGAAGGCGTCCATCACGCTCGTGCCGAGGTACTGGAGGCTGGACATCCCGATGACCGCAGAGTTCTATCACTGGGCGATAAACGACAGTATTGTGGACAAGCATAATTTTTACATGACGTTCGCTATGCAGCCCGGAATAAGGGTGGCGAATAACCTAAGATTGTTCCTTGATGTCAGGTACAATCATCTCGACGGCGATGACACCACCGGCACCATGCAGATAGGTGTAGGGTTAGAAGGAGATATCAAATGACGGGCATAAGGAGGATAATTAGCGGGGCAAAGGCCCTTGCCTTGGCAGGAGCTATGTCGGCATGCGCCAGTGGCCTTGGGACTGGCCTTGACGGAGAATACCCACCATACACAGATGCAAGGAAGCAGCAGGTAGAGGCAGTCCTCCTAAGTAGCGTAGAGAACAATTCAAGGATAGTGCAGGGTAGCAAATATGGAATAGACAATAATGACACAACAAGGGACGCTACAAGGCCAGCAATGGAGTTCGAAGATGGCCCGCAGGAGTTCGCCCAGAGACTGTATGGGATGGCAAATGACGACCTAGAGTCCAAAGGATTAAGCACATTCCCGTTGCAGGACATAAGCATCCAGATATTGCCTCCAAAAGAGGTCATGAAGTTCTGTGGCGAAAAGGCAGCAGCGTGCAACTATAAAGACCAGATACGCATGATGGACAATAATGATTTCCTCACCTTCCTGTCAACGCTGTTCCACGAGACAGGGCACAGCTATTCCCCCGGAAACATGGAGTTCGTATCCCAATCAAGCGAGATGCTTATGAAGCTCAAGGCGTACCAGTTCAGCAGGCCTATCGGCTCAATGATGGCGTATACAGCGATATCGCAGGTAAGCGACACGCCACTAGACCAAAGAGAACCATTCTTTGCCATGTACGCCAAGGGAACCATATTCGCGGTTGCAAACCTGCTTAACAACAATTGCGACATCGAGGCCGCGCTCGACCATGTAGGGAACAGCAGGACGATTATAACAGAGACTGAGCTCGAGAGGAAGCTGGCGGAAATGGAAGGCACACTGTCCGAAAAGTATTTCCAGATGTGGAACGAAGTGCTCGGCACAGACAATTTCAAGTACTCGCTAATGAATGCCGGGCACATGGATTGGAACGAGGCATACGAGCTTGCCGAATATCTGAGGATACTCAACTACGCAAATAAATACGTCACAGAGGACATGACAGACGAGGCCAAGGAGATAATGAAGGCGCTGGACGAGCCCTTCGCACTGTCGCCATATAATAATAACCCGTTCTTCAAGTCGCAGTCAGTCTATAGGCACACGAAGGCGCTGCACGATGATATTGAGGATATAGCCTCGCTCATCGTCTCGCCGGAAACCTATGTGGCAAACCAAGGAAAAATATTCGACCTTTCAAGAAAAATACTAATACTCAACTCCAGATACCCGTGCGAGACCAAGGACCCTTACGCGTGCCCTATACTGGTAAGGCACAAGAGGTACGACCATGCCGACGCATATTACCAGATGATGATGCATGCAGGCATTGATGACACGGACCAGATGGAAGAATCGATAGGCTACCTTAAAGAGTTCATGGGAAAGTTCTATCCGGGAACAGACATAGAGAACGGGATGCTCGGGCCGCTATACAATACAATGGACCTAGAACTGAACAATTATTTCCCCTCGATGGCGCTCAGGGCAGCCAACTATTACTTTACATCTGACATGAAGGAAAAAGCTGAAAATTTCCTGAGGGCAGCAGTCGCAATAGCCTGCGTGCCTGACTGGTGGCATAGCATACAGGAGTGCCAGAACTCAAAGCAGGAAGCCCTGAACATTATGCAGGCGTACGGAATGCGCCACTGAATGCGGATGCATTAAAGATTTCAATCAGACATTCTG
>CAYHOW010000096.1:0-1419 GCA_964358335.1 Candidatus Woesearchaeota archaeon | reverse complement strand
CCTGTAATGGTTTTCCAAGCTTTTATAAATGGATACAAGTTCGTCATAAGCAATAGGAAGCCTTTTTTGCATCTCTTCTATGGGCATTGGCGTTCTTATACCAGCAACAACATCTTCACCCTGTGCATTAATCAGACATTCTGCAAAAAACTTATATATTAAGATGGAATAAGACTATTTTATACTATAATTTTTAATGGAGGGATTTTAATGAATGGCAGGAAAGTGCTGGTTACAGGCTCAAACGGTTTCCTCGCGAGGGAGACGATAAAGCAGTTGTATGAGAAGGGCGCAAAGGTCGTCGCAACAAGCCTCGAGGACAGGCCGCTATACGCAATGCCACCCGGCACTGAATACGTGCAGGCGAACTTCACCAATCCTGAAGATGTGAGAAAGTTGTTCGAGGGCAGAGGAATAGATGATGTAGTCCATCATGCCGCACTGTTCAGCCTGTCCGCAACACCCGAGATGCTGCGCAAGGTCAATGTGATAGGCACTCAGAGGCTTCTTGAGGGAGCTGTAGAGAGCGATGTCAAGAATTTTGTCGCCACAAGCTCAGGCACTGTCTACAAGGGCGGAAAGAAGAACATTAACGAGTGGGATGAGCTTAAGCCGTGCGAAGTATACGGACAGTCAAAATTAGAGCAGGAAGATGTCGTCGAGGACTACATGGGCATGGCCACTAAGTCTGGAAGGCTCAAGTGCGCAATAGTCAGGCCCGCTGTAATAATGGGCCCCGAAAGCAGGTACGGCGGCCAGGTCGCACTTTTCACGCACTACCTGATGGGGTCATTGTTCCAAGGCATGACCGCCGTCCCGGGCGACGGGAACACTGAGCTGTGCTTCGTCCATGTCGAAGACTGCGCAGCACTGCACATCTATATGCTAGATAAAGAATTGACCGACTCAAACCCGCATAAGTATCCAAAGCATGTGTTCAACGCGGTCGACAGGAGCCACCTGACAAACAACGAGCTGGCTGACCTAGTGCTGAGCGAGACGAGGCTGCCAAAGTACAGAAGCCTGCTATTAGGCAAGAAGCTTCCTTTGCCTGAAGCTCCTTCAAAGTGGCTGAGCAAGTACAATGACAGATTGATAAACTGGCTGAAAGAGAACAACTATCCTGTGCCGACGGTAAGCCTCGATTCCGGAAGCGTCGAGCTGATGTTCGCCGGACACGTGTCAATGAGCACGCAGAAAGCTATCGATGCGGGGTTCGAGCACAGGCACCCTTACGGGGAAGTCTGGATGAGAGAGATAATAAGGCACAACATAGACACCAACTGGGAACGACTGCTCGGAGAGAAGCTCAGCAAGCTGTGCAGGCTTCTTTGATTCTCTCTCATTTATTTTTTTCTTAAGAAAAATTCCTAAATTCCCGCACTTTTAGGCACAATGATGTTTAGGTGCTTCATAATC
>CAYHOW010000095.1:0-4863 GCA_964358335.1 Candidatus Woesearchaeota archaeon | reverse complement strand
TATACCCTAACTCTTGCGAGAGTTCAGGATATAGACTTCTTGGTTTTTGGTTAAAAGTAAAGGTGCTCGCTTTGCACATTGGTAAGAGAACCGATGATTTCTATAAGAAGTTATCAGAAGAATTAAAACGAAGAAGGCAAATTATAGCTTAGAGAGTGGTATGAATTTACCTGCTCTTATTTGCTGTAGGGACGCCCTTAGTTCCTTCATAATCTTTCTATCAGACAGAACTTCACAGGTCTCTTTCAACAATTTATTCTCTTCCTTTAATTTGGATATTTGTCGCATGTGCCTTGAACAGGAAGAATTTTCAGCCTTTCTTCCAATACTCTTTGATTCTATTTTTTTCATACAAAACACCTCATCTATTTAAATTTATTGCTTTCCTCTTTTCAAAAAGTCTTTGATTAGTTGCACTAAGACGTCTGTCTTACTTTTTTCTAGGTCTATACATCTTTTTGAAAATTCCTTATACATTTCTGAATCTACTTTAAAGTTCATTTGTCGCATAGCCATCTACTAATATATATACATATATCTATTTAAATACTTTTTTATAGTTTTATATTCAACTATATTTATATATAACTATCTTTGTAGAGTTATTGTTCAGAAAATATGATATTTAATGTATTTAGTGAGGTTTAATTTTCTGGTGTCTTAGAGTAAACCTTAAATAATCTGTTTCTTTTCTTATTTGTATGCAAAAGAGGGGACAGATAACTATTTTCATAGTAGTCGGCATTTTCATCGTTGCGACTATCATCCTTGTTGCCGTATTGAAGGGCGGGACGATAAAGACTGCGATAGAGTCTCAGCTTGGAACTTCTGGCACTTTCAATGACAAGGTCAAGGCTGTCGAGGACAATGTCCAAAGCTGCTTGAACTTGGGCATGAGGGAGACTTTTTCTCGCCTTGCGAATGCCAAGTCGAAGGATTACCAGGACGAGTTCGCGAAAGTCCTCGAGACTAACATGATAGGATGCCTGAACTTCTCCGGGATAGATGCCGAAGTGATTTATGGCCCATCCTTGGGCAGCTATGACTTGGGCGATTTCACCATAACTTACGGAGCGGGAAACAGCCTTATCAAGGCGACCGCAAATATGGACATTGTGGTCAAGGACGAGAAGAACACAGCGAAGATAAAAGATTTCTATTCTGAGCTGAGCATAATCCCTGAAGACTGCATACCTGCCGAGGTCGATGGTGATTGCTTGGTTGAAGATGCTGTGAGGATGGTTTCATGGGGAAGGATATATAATCTGGAGAAAGGCGACTCGCTGAAGGCAGGAGGTGTTTGCCTTGCGTGCTAAGCCTTTGCTTTTCTTGTTGTTAGCTGTTATTTTAGTTAGCACTTATTTTGTTATTGCTGAGGGCGAAGATGACACGGGGGATACAGAGGGCGAGAACAATGTCCTGACATGCTTTGACAATACGGACAAGCCTGTGTGCTTGGTCTCCAACTGCGAGTTTGAGTTTGATGCAGCAGGCTTGGACTCGGCTAAATGCGATTTCCTGCCTCAGAATTATATATTGGTCAGGTACCGGAAGGATGGAATTGCCGGAGACGGTCCGGTGGCCAGCGGCTTGGTAATGCCCATGGACGCCGATGGCAATCTTGCTCCGATGAGGATAGCGGACATACCTTGCGCCAATCCTTTGGCGCTGAAGCTTGCTTTCTTCAATTACTTGGCTAAGGAGTGGGTCATTATTGAGGGGAGTTCCGCCTTCTATACAGACAAGAATGGGCAGCCTTTGGAAAATCCTTCCGAATCGAGTGAATATGTTATGCTCAAGGCGGAAGATGTGGACTTCAAGGCTTATTTTGAATCTGTCGATTATGCCTATCTGGCCGTGCTTGAGATGAGGATGCCTTACTCCGAGCAGAACGAGTGCGTGCTTACCAACTGCCCTAGCGGCAAGACGCTTTTCACTTCAGACGATTATGGTGTTATAGAGGACTCTAAGCTGATAAGTGGCAGCAAGATTACGTTTATCTATTGCCCTCCTGTGAAAGGGTGCGAGCCGTCTGCTGACGGCGTGTGCGACAGGGAATGCCCGCAGAATTCCGACCCTGACTGCGGACTCTGCACGTCCAGCCCTGAGCCTGACTGCTGCGACCTTTCAGCCAATAGCATTTGCGACGCTGATTGCTCGGGCACTGACCCTGACTGTGTCTGCGCTGTGACTAAGGACGGGTGCTGCAGCGGCAAGGCGGGCGACCCCGACTGTCTGCCTCAGTCGGACAAGAATCCTAGGGTGATGATATATGATACTAATAAAAATCTGTTTTCTGAGGATGGACGTTTTAAGTCTATTGATACTCCAGAAGTGTTTAGAGCTTATGGCTCTCCGAGGTTTTTTGGGACAGGTATTAGGAATAACTATTTTGATTCTTCTCTGATACTTAAGACTCAATATATCAAGAGCAATATCCAATCGGCATCAAGCGTTGATTCGGCATATCCCGACATAGTTTCAAAATTGGAAGGGTGCAATTATGCTATTGACGGTGTCTGCGATACTGACTGCCCTAATTATACAATCCAAGGCAAGATATTCAGCAACATTAAGCAGGACTACAGCACTGAGGGCTTAGTTACCAGGTTTGTTGACCTTGACTGCTGCAACTTGAAAAAAGAAGTTATTGATCCTTATGATAGCACGAGGACAATAACATTGGAAGGGATAGATGCTGCAGACTCAGAGGAAGACGGATGCTGCAAGGCGACTTGTGATGCTGTCTGTGATCCAGATTGCTTGTTGGGCCAGGATCCCGATTGTCTTTTCGACCCGCATCTTATGCTTAGCCCAAACGAATGGGCAGCTAAAATAGGAAAAGAGGATATGTCTGAAAAAGACTTTTTTTCTGGCAGCGACACAGGCAAGTGCGTTGGCTGCGGCAATGGCCGTTGCGAGTTTAATGTTTGGGGTGGAGGGAGATTCGATAGGCCTACGATAGGTTCGTTTAAGAATCCAAGTAAACATAATTTTGTTTACGCTCAGGGCCAATGGCAGATTCCTCCTTCTATGGAAGATATGATTGCACATAATTGGTATTATATAAAAGATTTAAAAACTGACTATGTTAATCCTATCAGTCAGTACCCTTATTTCTTTTCAAGATGGAGTTTTTCAGTTGGACTTGCTATTAACCGCTTTCGCCAACTTTGTGATATTGATCCTTCGGATGACGAAGATGGATATAATACGAAGGTTTATGAGAGAATATGGGCGGACTGTATGCAGGTAATACATTATGTTAAGGAAAAAAAGGGATATTCGGTCCATACGATACTTAAGGGCAAATCTATAAGCCAATCTAAAAAAAGTGACTTTATGTATTCTAAAGGGAGAAGCATTGTCGAAGGCGGAGAGGCCACTTTTAGTTTTATGCCCGATAAAAAGATTGAACCTAAATTCTCTAAATTGGTTGATGACTTTCAGCCATTCAATGTAGCTTATCCTTATGATGAGACTCCTGACAATTGTCCGCAGGATTGTGGCCGTGAAGTCACATGCTCTAATGGAGGTAATGGAGTTTGTGAGCCATGGGAATTTGTTTCGGGCACCTGTGAAGCGGACTGCAGCGATGCGTCTTCGGATTACAAGATGAAGCTGCCATTGCAGTTTTGGGTAAGCGAGATTCAAGACTTGAAGGATGATGAGGAGGGATACTGCATAACTAAAGAGAGGTTCCAAGAACACTTTAATTGGTTCATTGAATATAATGATGATCAATTAGGTACTTCTCATAACTCAGACTTCAGTCCAGCAAGTCTATCGACAAAAGCCCTCTGCGCATTCGCGCATCCCGGCGAGCAGGGCAACTGCCCGTCAGGCTCTATATGCGGCTACAATTGCGAGTGCATAGCGTTCAGTGATTTCGAGAAGATTCCTGGAATACTTGACAAGGCAGCAGAGCAAGGCGTTTCAATTTCGGGCGAGGATTTCTATAGGAGCTTGGAAAAGTTTGTCGATAAGGACATGGATACCTTCCATCCTGGAGATGGGGAGGGGTATGACTGTGACGATTCAAACACTTTTATCAATCCTGATGCTGCAGACGTATGCGACGGCATCGACAATGATTGCGATGAAGATGTTGACGAGATAGAGGGCGGCTCTCCAGGCTCAGCTTGCGACAAGTCTGTCTGGGTGTGCAAGGAGGCCGAGCCTAGCTTCAGGAAAATAGACGCGCTGACCGGCCAAGTGGCCATTGGCTGCCTCAACACTTTCTGCCACCACGATAAGGGCGATGAAGAGACAAAAGAGGGAAGGACGATGTTCTGCGAGTATCCCGTTGATGAACAAGAGCCTAAGAATGTGCCATATTATATTTACGTTTGCGATCCGGACGACCCTAGCGATGAGTGCAAGCTGGCATTGCAGAACTCGTTCGAGATATGCAATGACAACGAGTCAGGCATGTGCACCGATGGCAGGGACAATGACTGTGACGGCCTGATTGACATGAAAGACTCGGACTGCTTCACGTGCAACCCGGACATTGAGGCTGTGGACAGGTGCAGGCTTATAGAAAAGCAATGGTGCATGAAAAACCCTGACACCGAAGAGGCTGAACTAGTATCTGAAGGTTACTGCGGCGTTGACGCATGCGGCTTGGTGGATTCCAGCTGCGCTGAAGGTGCGGGAGTCTGCGCTGAAGGCGAGAAGTCCTGCGGCAAGGGATGCCTGCCCGGAGCCTGCGACATTTTCGCTAACAAGACATGCAACGAAAATGGAGTCTGGGTAGATGATGGTTACGCCGACAATTGTGGCAGGAAAGACGCCATGATATCCACTCAATGCGACGAGGGTGCCTGCGACTATGTCAGCAGGGAGACGTGCAACGGGGGA
>CAYHOW010000094.1:0-4940 GCA_964358335.1 Candidatus Woesearchaeota archaeon | reverse complement strand
AATACCATTAAAATAGGTAGAAGACTAAAAAACAAGAAATCCTGCGGAGATACTGAAATCTCCGAAAGGTATATAAGCCCCAGCAGAGAAAAACGCAACCATGGCCAAAAACCTTGCGAAGATACTGGAAAGAATCTCGACGAAGATAGTCGAAGACCAATACAAGGTCGATACCCACCAAAGGGAAACTGAGACAGTCTTCGTAGAAGTCGACCGCGGCCTTATGGACTATTTCACACAATAATCCTTGCCACGAGAGGGAAGTGGTCGGACAGGTTCTTTCTCACTACATAATATTCTGTGACCTCCAAGTCAGGGGTGGTGAAGATGTAGTCTATCAGCCTGTGAGGGTCCTCTGCCGAATACGTGTACATCGACTCGTCAGTCGGCCTCAGCAGCCCGGTATTGAAATCGTAGACGCCGCTATTGATGAAGCTCTCTATAGTATTGTCCAAAAACTTGTCCTTCAGGTAATCTGAATCCTCCTTGGCCTCCGGCGTCACGGCGTTCATGTCGCCGGCTACTATCAACGGCAGCGCGACGCTCCTGCTCGCGTCTATCAGCTCCATGGCCTCAGCCTCCCTCTTGGCAAGGTCGCCAGACTCCAAGTGCGTGCCTAAAACGCGCACCGGCTTGCCCCTTATGGAATATACAACGTCAAGGTAGCTGTCGCCGCCGACAAAGCTACGCCAGAAAGTCTCTGCGCCGAACTTGCTGACCCTTGCCGACACGACAGGATACTTGCTCAGTATCGCCTGCCCGGAGCGTATCCTTATCCAAGGCAGGTTCAATGACCATTTCAATCCCTCTACTACGCTGCTGAACCCCGCCTTCCGCCCTATGTATGCCGCCTCGTCAACATTGAAGCTCCACGTGGTGTCGAAATCGGCCTCCTCCAAAACAAGGATGTCTATGTTCTCCTTGACGACCAGTTCAGATATCTTGTCGAGGCTGTCAGTGACTTCCTGCTCGGACCTTATCTCGAAGTTCCTGTCGTAGTCGCTCAACTCGTACATCGACAGATAGCCCCTGGCATGGGCGATGTTGTAGTTCATGACCTTGATTATCGTCTGGTCCTCGGCGCTCCTGTCCGGCGCCGCCCTCAGGCTTATCACCCTGGGGGTCTCGTGGTCCACGGACAAGACTATGAAGAACGCGTATGCCGCTATTAAGGATACTACCAATAAAGCGGACAGATAATTAAATTTGCAGCACCTCATTCAATATATTCCGTGCACTCGGAAGTTTAAAAATGTTTTTATTGAAGAAGAAAAGAAAAAATCAAGCATTGACTACACTTTAGCGTCTATGATGCCTTCATCAGCAATCATCCACACAGCCTCTCCGTCAGGCAGATGAGGGGAGTCAACCAATTTGCAGACCCTAGTGTTGGCCTTGCCTCTCCTAAAGTACAATCTCGTCGTGGAGTTGTGCGCGACAATGTTGCCTCCTATAGCCGCGGTCGGATCTCCGAAAAAGACATCAGGCTTCGCCATCACCTGGTTGGTGACGTAGACGCATAGGTTATGCACATCAGCCAATTTCATCAGGACATGCATGTGCTTGTTCAGCTTCTGCTGCCTGTCAGCCAACGTGCCCCTGCCTACAAACTCAGCCCTGAAATGCGCCATCAATGAATCGACAATGACCAATTTCACCGGCAGCTTCTCGTTGTTTATCAAATCCTCTATCTTCTCCGAGATGAACATCTGATGGTCGGAGTTGAACGCTCTCACCACTCTTATGTTCTTCAGCATTTCTATAGGGTCCAAGCCCTTCGCCTCGGCTATCTGCTTTATCCTCTCAGGCCTGAAGGTATTCTCTGTGTCCACCCAGACAACTGCGCCTTCAGCGCCACCATTTTCCCTTGACATCTGGGCGTTGACTGCAAGCATATGCGCCAAAGCACTTTTTCCCGAACCGAAAGCGCCATAACATTCAGTTATCGAGCCGGACTCAAAACCGCCTCCGACCAATGCGTCGAACTGCTTGCTGCCAGTACTTATCCTAACTATGTTCTCCCTCTTTTTCATCATCTCTTCGCCAGTCATGAAGCCCATGTCCAGGTTGTTCCTCGCGAAATTGATCAGCTTCCTCGCTGCAGACTCGCCCAACCCCGCGGCCTCCATCAGCTCGCCCGGAGTCGCAACGGCTATAGCCAGCGACGTGTTGTATCCAGCCTCCTTAAGCTTCTCTGCCGTCGCGGCGCCCACGCCCGGCAAATCCTCCAATGACAGTTCCTTCTTACTCATCTTTCTCACCCTCTTCTTCATCAGCCAAAAATATCTCCTCGTGCAGCTTGCACATTATCGCCTGGATCTTCGGTATATCAGACTTCCTGAAGTTGATATGCTCGTTCCTCCAGACATCCTGCGTCTTGTCTTTCCAGCTCCTCGTCAGGGTCAATGACTTGAACCCGACAATCGCGCCCTCATGCTCCTTCTCGTTCATCCATATGGCGCCTGAGAAATTGCCGCTCTTGTACTTTTTCACCGGCCTGTTGCCCATTTCATCACCTTCCTTTCGGATTTTTTTCAATCGTCCCTAAGGACAAAAGAGAGTAAAGCGTATTTTCTTTATAAAGCCTGCGCGTGTTTGTCGTGTCCAGTGGTTCTTGAACATATATATTGGAGAACAATAACGAAAACATTAAATATCCTCTCCCACACTAAAATCAGCATGAATCACTTCAAGTGGAAGAAAAGCTACGAGCTCGGCATAAAAGCCATCGACGAGTAGCACAGGCATTTCGTCGCTATCCTTGAAGGCTGCATTCTGCAATCAAGCAACAGAAAGAGGATGCGGAGCTGCAGGAGGTGTACAGGCAACTGGAGATATACGCCAACGCGCACTTCAAGCTCGAAGAGGGCTATTTCAGGCAGTTCAAATACGAGAAGGTGAAGGAGCACATCAACAAGCACAGGAATTTCAAGTTCAACCTTATCGCAGTGAAAAACATAATGGCGCACGACAGGTCGATGGCATCATCAGTTCTTATGGACTACCTGGAAGAGTGGCTCATCCACCATGTCAGGGAAGCCGACAGGCTATACGTCAAATGCTTCAAGGAGCACGGGCTGAAATAGTGAAACCCGCATGCTTTCTTATTATCTTACTTATCTTGCTGGCAGGATGTTCCAACCGAGATTATGCGGAGCTTGACGGCAAGAGGCTCAGCCTAGAGATGGCAGACACTCCTGACAAGAGGGCGGCCGGGCTGATGTTCAGGGAATCCTTGTGCGAGGGATGCGGGATGCTTTTCACATTCGATGAAGAGGACTACCATCCGTTCTGGATGAAGAACACACTTATCCCGCTGGACATGGTGTTCATAAATTCCAGGATGGAAGTCGTAGACATGCTCTATGCCGCACCCTGCGACACGGAAGAGTGCCTCTCCTACATTCCTAAAGAGAAAGTCAAATATGTTTTAGAGGTAAACGCCTACACGTTCGATGAGACTATCATAGGCGAAAAGCTATTCCTCAAAAAAGCCAGCATCTAGGTCGCCGCTGCCAGAGTATCCCCTCTCCTCCCAATACCCCTTATAATTGATGTCGTCAGACAGCTCTATCTCTGTTATCCATTTTATCCACTTGTAGCCCCACTTGCTCTCCGCGACCAGATGAAACGGGTAGCCTCGCTCGGGAGGCCGCGTCACGTTGTTCATCTTGTGGGCCATGATTATATCGTTGTCCATTATGTACTCGATAGGGAACGAAGTGGAATACCCGTCGTATGCGCGGAATATCACGACCCTCGCCTCAGGCTTGGCCTTCGCCTCATTTATGAGGTCCTTCACAAGGACGCCTTCCCACAGCACCTTCGAGTTCCAGCCCTCGACGCAGTCCAACTGCACAACCTTGCTGTACTTGCCGTGCGAAATGACCTCATCGTAGCTGTACTCCCTGGGCTCATCAACCAGACCGATTACCTTGAGCTTATAAGAATTGATGTCGATGTGCTGCGGGCCCTTGATGGAGTTCTCCCTGAAAGATGCGACCTAATCAAGCCTCTCTCCATTGTACTCCTTGACTTCCACAGCCTTCAGCGATTTCAGCTCCTTGGATGCGCATCCTGTAAGCAGGATAAGCAGCGCAATCAGAACAATCAGCATCCTCATCTTTTCGCCCTCACCATCGAAGAGAACAGAACCTTGGGCTGTACTGAAGTTATAGCCATGCCCTCTTCCCTCGCACTTTTGATAGTCTTGCTTATCAATGACAGGTGGGCGAACTCAAGCGACTTCAATGTCTCGAACAGCGCCTTGGCATCCTTGGCCCTGGCCTTCTTGACAGCAAGCCTGTAGTACTGCACGTCGGCCTTCTCCAACGCCTCAGCAGACTCCAGCAGAGTGATGTCGCCCTCGAGGGTGTTAATTGTGTCATTGAAAGCCTTGCCGCTCTCCCTGAACGGCCTTTCGCTGAGCTTAGACAATATCTTCCTGCCCTGGAGGAAATTGGACTCCTGCACCTTGAGGAAGTTGAGATGGCCTTTCTCGGCGTCCATGAGGAACCTCATCACATCCTTCCCCTTGGGGTAGGATATCCTCCTTGAATATTCGCCGTACAGCCTCGCCATGGAATTCTCCAGCGCCTCAGCGTCCTCAAACGAGGAAACCATCTCCTTTTCTGCCGAAAACATAGCTAAGACATTATCCTATAAAGTATAAAAACATTTCGGGGTTAGGCTTTCGAAAACTATATAATATTAATTCATCACCATAATTAGCATGAGCCAGTTCATGGAGCTTGCAGAGAAGGAAGCCATCCTCGGAATGAGGAGGAAGCACGGCGGCCCGTTCGGCGCAGTCATCGTCAGGAAAGGGAAAGTTATCGCAAAAGCGCACAACGAGGTCATCAAAAGGAACGACCCTACCGCGCACGCGGAGATAACAGCCATAAGGAAAGCATCCAAGAAGCTCAGCAAGTTCGACCTTT
>CAYHOW010000093.1:0-5039 GCA_964358335.1 Candidatus Woesearchaeota archaeon | reverse complement strand
CGCCGGAATATTACGGCACCGTGGTTCCGTCGGAAGTAGAGGCTGTAAGGAAATAAGTTCATAAACCTTTTAAACAGGCAATAAGGACTGATTTGTATGTTCGACGTATCGCATCCTATAATATTCTTGTGCCTGCTTGTCAGTTTCATAAGCACTCTGCTTGTCCTGCCAAAATGGATCAAGAGGGCCCATGGCGCAGGGCTGGAAGGCACAGACCTCCACAAGCCAAGCAAGCCTAAGATAGCCGAGATGGGCGGGCTGATAGTGGTTTTCGGGCTGATATTCTCCGTATTGCTGTACATAGCCATTGACACGTTCTACCTGAAGCATTCGGTCACGGAGACGTTCCTCAACAGGGACCTGCAGCTGATGGCCGCATTATTGACCATAGTGATAATAACTATAATAGGGATAGTCGACGACATTTTGGGATGGAAGATAGGGTTGAGGCAGTGGCAGAAGCCTTTGCTTGTTGCATTGGCGTCGGTGCCCATGATGGTGATCAACGCAGGGCATTCGACGATGGCGTTGCCGGTGATAGGGAAAGTGAATATAGGCATAATATACCCCCTGCTGATAATCCCTATAGCGATAAGCGGCGCAGCCAACGGCTTCAACATGCTTGCCGGCTTCAACGGGCTTGAGGCAGGCATGGGCATAATCATCCTGTCCGCGCTAGGCTACATGGCATGGGCGACGGATTTCGGCTGGGTGGCGGTGCTGGCGTTCTGCATGGTGATGGCCTTGCTCGCGTTCTACGTCTACAATCGGTATCCTGCGAGGGTCTTTCCTGGCGACACGCTGACCTATGCGGTTGGAGGCTTGATAGCCATAGTCGCTATATTAGGCAACCTGGAGAAGTTCGCGCTGATATTGTTCGTGCCTTACTTCATTGAGTTCTTCCTTAAGCTGAGGGGAAAGTTCAGGAAAGAGAGCTTCGCTAAATTGAACGAAGATGGAACGCTTTTGGTTCCGCACGACAAGTTCTACGGGATAGAGCACGTGACGATAGCGTTATTGAGAAAGGTAAAGAACAGGGTCACGGAGAAGAGCGTGGTCTACACGATATTCCTGTTCCAGATAATAGTCACTATCATAGCGCTTGCCCTGACAGGCTGAAAAATGCATAAGATTTATAACTTGAATCAGAATGGTGAAAGCACATGAAGATTGACGTCATCGGGCCGACATTCCCAACGAAGGGCGGCA
Source organism: Candidatus Woesearchaeota archaeon (assembly GCA_964358335.1). Classification (GTDB taxonomy): domain Archaea; phylum Nanobdellota; class Nanobdellia; order SCGC-AAA011-G17; family GW2011-AR17; genus CAYHOW01. The sequence continues at coordinate 3,830 of CAYHOW010000093.1, read as the reverse complement.
TCTCGCATTACAATACTTTGATGTGCGAAAACTTGGCCAAGTCGCATCAGGTGAACTGCTATTCGTTCAAGAGGATGTACATAAAGTGGCTGTACCCCGGCGTGTGCGAGACCGACGAGCAGAGCAAGAGCCAGATAAGGACCAGCACGAACAGGATAGTCGACTCCGTGAATCCTCTCTCTTGGATAAGGACGTTCAACAGGATAAGGAAGGACAAGGCTGACCTGGTTATAATCCCTTGGTGGACGTCATGGCTGTCGCACGTGTTCATCTCGATAGCGCTGATGACTAAATTATTTACTAAGTCTAAAGTGCTGTTCCTGTGCCACAACGTCATACCGCACAAGAGGGAGCCGATGGACAGGCCCCTTGCTAAAATTACATTCTCATTGGGCGACTATTTCATAACCCACTCCAAGCAGGACAGGGACGATTTAGTTTCAATAAAGAAGAAGGCGAACGTCAAGGTGGGCGTGCATCCTACATACGAGGTGTTCAACCAGAAGCCTTTGGATAAGGAAGAAGTCAAGAAGGAGATGGGGATAAGGAACGACGCTATACTGTTTTTCGGCTATGTAAAGCCTTACAAGGGATTGTCTTATTTGGTAGAGGCCATGCCCGAGATACTGAAAGGCAGGGACGTTACGCTGCTAATAGTCGGCGAGTTCTGGAGCCCGACGAAGGAAGAGGTTTTGAGCAGAGCAAAAGAGCTGGGCATCTCTGACAAAATTAAAATAGTGGACAGCTACGTGCCCAACGAAGAAGTAGGAAAATACTACTGCGCCTCTGATGTAGTAGTATTGCCTTACGTTTCCGCGACAAGCTCCGGCATAGTGCAGACAGCATTCGGCTTCAACATCCCTGTCATCGTAACTAATACAGGAGGACTGCCAGAGGTTGTCATCGATGGGAAAACAGGCTACATAGTCCCTACGGAGAATTCTACTGAATTGGCAAAGTCTGTATTGAGGTATTACAGGGAGAAGGATTCTGTCGATTTCTCTAAAAATATAGAAGAGGACAAGAAGCGGTTCGAATGGTCTCGTATGGTCGAGCTTATCGAAAGCTTCATGAAATGATCATTTCTTCTTATTCCTAAAATATATATTCAAAGTCTTCATTACCTCTTTAGGATCCAGCAGAGTGTCGACCATAGCCTGACCGACCAGCGGACAGAAGCAGTTCTCCTGGCTGACCCATTCCCTGACTTTCTGGGCCTGCGCAGATTTCCACAGCTTGTCGAAATTGTAATCGAAGTCCCTGACATTCCCTAAAGACTGCCTGAACGCCTGCACGTTGCACGGCCACAGGTCTCCCCATGGGTTGAGGTGCGCATTTGACATAGCGGCATAGCATTTAACTTTACGCTTCTGGTTCTTCTGCACCCATGCAGCCCTGTCATAGTACGTTATCCTCAATGCCTGGCTTATCCTGCTGAAATCCCTCTTGGTCAGCATCTCCTTACTGGCCTCTTCCTGAAGGAAATGCGCGATGTCCCAGTACTGCTGGCCTGTGGGCGTGACTTTCAGGTCCTTGACTACCTTGTTGAAATCGGTAGGCACGTTCTCGCCTTCTTTAGGATCGACATTGAACAGCTCGGCTCTCGTGTCTGCTATCTCATGGTAGAAGTTGTCCAGCTTCATGTTGTCGTGCACCCACTTTATTATGTCTGGAAGCTTGTGGGCGTTCATCGTGCTAAGAGTAGTGCCTGCATCGACGTAGAGGTTGGGATGCTCGTCCCTTATCTTAACCAGGCGGTCATGCGCGTCCAAGACCTTCTTGAAATTTCCCTCGACGCCCCTTATAGCGTCATGGTCGCCGCCTATGCCGTCCAAAGACATCTTGATTGTAAGTTTTACATTAGAAGGTATCTTCGATAAGATATCTCTCACGCCGTACTCGATGTTCTCAGGAGCAAGGCAATTAGTAGGCGAATGTATCGCCCGAGCATTGCAGTATTTCACTGCGTATTTGCATATGTCGCCGATGTCCTCATGCCTGAGGAACGGCTCGCCGCCGCAGATGTTCAATAGGAACATGTCATGCTCGGTCTTGAATATCTTCTCAACTTCCCATGTCTGCAACTCTTCCCTTTCCTTCTGCGGGTTCTTTTGGTACAGCTCCCAGATGTTGCACGTCTTGCACCTCGACTGGCACTTGTTGGTTATCGAGAAGTTCAGGACTACCGGATGCGGAGGATACTTCCTAAGCCCCATCATCGCCATCTTGTAGCCGACCAGACGCGGCGCAAGGAACTTCATGTAATCGAGCATCATTTTCTCATGCCTGCCGCTTTCTTGTATATCTGGAGATACTGCTTGGCCACAGTGCCCCACTGGAACTCATCGTTGGCCTTCTTGGCATTGTCTCCGAGTCTTTTCTGCAGCTTCTTATCCTTGATTAGCATGTTTATATTGTTTGCCAAGGCATCCTCGTCGCCGCATGGTGTGAGTATGCCGTTATGCTTGTCTTTTATGAACTCGCCTACGCCGCCTACGGGCGAGACTATGATGGGTTTTCCGAACGCCATGCCTACCAATAGAGGACCGCTGATAGTCTGCTCGCTGTTGTTGTAAGGCAGCACGAAGATGTCCGCGACGTCGAAGAACTTGTGGACGTCATAGTCCTGGACGTATCTAGGATAGACCCTCACATGCTTCTCCATCCCGTTCCTCTTTATGATGTCGTCGATGTAATCCTTGCCGAGCCAGAGCTCTCCGCCTACGAGGACTTTCACGTTAGGGTTCTTCTCCACGACCTTAGGCAGTGCGTTGAGCAGATGGTGCAGCCCCTTGTACTTGCGGATGTATCCGAAGAACAATAGTATGATGTCCTTGTCATTGAAATGGAAGAACTTCTTGAGCTCCTTCTTGCTCTCCTTCGACCACCTGGTGAAATAGCCGAAAGTCCCGTGATGCACGACGTGCACGTTCTCAGGCTTCTTGCCGTAATCCTTGATTAGCCTCTCCCTGTTCTGGGCGGCGTGCACGACAAAATGGTCTGCCAGCTCGAACGTCTTGACTGTCATCAGATGGTCCAGAGGATTGGACTCGTGCGGCTCGATGTTGTGGCACGTAAGCACGACAGGCTTCCTCGTGCCCATTGAGTTCAGTTTAAGTATTGTATAATATAATGGAGCCATCTGCGGCGTGAACCAGTGGATGTGTATTATGTCGCCTTGCTTCAGAATCTTGTAAGCTTTCACCCAGCTCGCGGGCGAGAACCATTTCACCACTCTCGGGCACTTGGAATTGAACTGTATCCCGTGCCTGTTTGCTTTAGGCTGGACTCCCTTATAGATGATTTTTGGGTACAATGCCTCGAAGCCGACAAGATTGAACTCCGCCATTCCCTTCATGGCGTTCTCCAGCAGCACGCAGTACTGCATTATGCCGCCCTGGTACGGCGGGTTGTGGACGATAGATGAGACTTTGATCATTTCTTATTCCTCCTGAAAAGTATCTTGCCGAAGATTACAGCCTTGGTGCCGCGAAAGATCCTCTTGAACTCCTTGTAAGAGCGAATGCTGAGCACCTGCTTGAACACGTACGACGGGCGGAGATAGAACCTCGCGTGCGCCCTGCTGACGGCATTGACGAGATAGTCCTTCTCGACCTTGGTCTTGAGGAGAGGCCCTGTCATCATGCCGAACAACTCCCAGTTGCCCTTGACATCGTCATAGAAGAGATTGTTTTCCATCGCTTCCTTGTACAACGGCGAGCCCGGATGGGGATAGCATATCGAGAACTGCACTGAGTCGGGGTCGAGCTCTATCGCAAATTTAATAGTGCTCTCTATGTCTTCCTTGGTCTCCCAGGGAAAGCCGATCA
>CAYHOW010000092.1:0-5059 GCA_964358335.1 Candidatus Woesearchaeota archaeon | reverse complement strand
TAATATATATTATGGTACGCAAAGTCAGAATTGAAGTAGAAACATCGCTACAACTCAAAAACCTTAGAGGCTTTCTAATCAGAAAAGTTACCTCTTTTGGTACCGGCGCAAAAGTAGACTGCCCAAAAGAATTCTTGGGCAAAACTGTATACTTGGTGATTGTTGATGACGCGCGTTAGAATTGATCATGCCTTTGAAACACTAAGAATATTTCTTGATCGTGCACTTGGTATTGACAGTTCACAGAAGCAAATAGTTTCTGGAAGACAACTTACTGCTGCACTTATAAGTGCAGCATCACATAATACATACGTTGAAACAGTCAGCAATAAAGCAGATACACTCAATCGCCATATCAAATCGAGCTTGACTAGTATGGGGACACATGCATATCTTGAACAGACTGAACGTTTTGCACGAATCAAAGATTGGAAAACAAAAAAGGTTATACTTGCAATTGACTATACTGATGAGGACTTCTATGGCAACGTACAAGGATTTGACATTCATGGTTGGACTGGAGAGCATGGCGTGAAAGGGAAATTTAAATTTCTCACTTGTAGCATTGTCAGTGATGAAGTATCAGAAAAAATACCTTTGCTTTCTATTCCCATCAAGATAGGTCATTACAAAAGCCAAGTCATTTTTTATCTTCTGTCGTTAGTTAAGCCATTATTCGATGAAATAGATCTTATCCTATTTGATAGAGGATTCTATGATAAAGATCTTATGTATGAACTAAAAAAGGCCAATTACCGTTATCTAATTTTTGTTCCTAAACAACCTGATAAACAAGAAATTCTTTATGGACTAGAAAATAATGACCACATAGCTATAAATAATGAGTTCACTATTAACAAAGACAAGACGAATTATCACGATGAGAATTATCTTGTATTCCTTAAAAATATTTTTTGCAGAAAAACAGAAGAATGCTATGATTGGGTCTTTGCAACAAATGTAGAAAATGTTGCTTTCGGTGATATAATAACAACATACAAAAAACGTTGGAGTATTGAAACAGGATTTCGTGTACAAGATGAAGCAACCATCAAATGCAAGTCAAAAGACTTGCAAACAAGATATTTCCTATTTCTCTTTACACAACTATTACAATCTGACTGGATGTGCTTTTACAAAGATGAGGTGAGTTTCAAAAAGTTTTTGATAGAACTTGACGCGTTTGGACAACGCATAACTAAATCTACCATCAGTTAACGTGCAATATTTGCCATTCCACAGGAAATGAGCAGGTATGCCCGATCGGTCACGTTAACATGGTAGAAAATACCATTAAAATAGGTAGAAGACTAAAAAACAAGAAATCCTGCGGAGATACTGTTTTTACCGTAAACTTAATAAATGCCTATCCCTATTTAAAATATGTTAAAAAGGGAGGATTGCATATGCATAAGAACGCAAACGTATCGCTGATTTTACTTTCTATAGTCCTGGTTGTTATTGCGGGATGTACTGGGCAGACAGGCCCTACTGGTGTCGTGGGCCCTTACAAGGTGTCTGGGACTCAGATGATAGAGGCCACATTCGTCAAGGACGCACCTACGGCATTGGAGACCGACCCTTACCAGCGCAACGAGAAGATAGAGACTGTTGTAGCGCTGAACAACAAGCATACTGAGGACATTCCTGCAGGCTACGTCAAGGTAAGGCTTACCGGCGACGCGGCGATACCCAACTTCTTTTCGGGCGCGAGGGAAATGATAGCCCCTGAGCTGTCAGGCTACGATATAATCACTAACCAGCCTTTGACTGAGGAGGTTGACTTGGGCCCTCTATATTATATAGGCGACCTTCCAACCAAGCTGTCGAAGACCGTCACTGGCCAATACTGCTACGAGTTCCCGGTCAGGGTCAAGGCGTTCCTGTACTACACGGACAAGCCTGAGCTCATAGGGACCAACTTGCCTACGGGTTCGAACCCTCCGTCAAGCGTCCAGGTCACCCAGATTCAGCAGCAGACAGTCGACGTCAATGACGGCGTAGCTGAGATGATGTTCAGAGTCACTGTAAAGAACGTTGGAACTGGCAACATAGTGCCTAACTTGGGCGAATGCTTCAAGTACAGGGGCAAGAGGGAGAACGAGTTCATCACTGTCAGCGCTTTCGGCGCATATCCTATAACGTGCCAGAGCGACGGCCTGATAAGGCTCAGCAGGGACACCCGGGAGAAGGTGTTGACGTGCAAGGTCACTGGAATCAACCCATCGAACATGGGCGCGCAGGCGAGCGACTTGTCATTGACCCTCACGGGCTTCGCTTACGAGGAAGACATTGCGCCGGTAAGCATATGGCTTGAGCCCTGATTTCTTTTTTATCTTTTTTTTCAGCTAATCAAAAGCTTTAATTATTCTTCCGTTCATTAGAGATGTTATGAAAAGGGGCGCGCTATTGTTATTATTGCTGTTGTTCATACCTGTACTTTATGGCGTTCTTGACAGGTACACAGGCATGGCGGTATGCTCCAAGGAGTACGTTCCTGTGTGCGGCATCGACGGCATAACGTACGGCAACTCTTGCGGCGCAGGAGACGTGAAGGTGTCCCACAGCGGCGTATGCGGGACTGACGAGTTTGTGCTGGTGTACAGCGACCCCGACACAGGCATAGCGTCTTTCCTGAAGACGTTCAGCCCCGAGTCCGAGCTGTTCGGCATAGACTACATGGAGACCAAGGATAGGAATCTCGTCGTGTCTGCCGGCGGCATGGAGTCGGGCATCCTGGCATTGAGGGCTGACATGGTTTCGGACGACGCTACGCTGCCCGAGGGCAAGGACTATTTCATTACGTACTGGAACGTCTCTGGGAGCAGAGTGAATTCCTTGGGCACGGTTTCAGGCGGCAACATTACCGACAAGGACATCGAGTCGGCTGTAGGCGTGGACAGCAGGCCAGTGAGTATCAGCGCTGTCAATTACAGCATGAGGATGAGGTACGGCGTGATAATAGAGGGCCCGCAGGCTTACGCATTATTGGACAAGGTATCATTGAAGGTCCCGTCTGACATTGTCAAGGCGACTGTCAGGCTTGATGACAAGGGGAAGAACAATAGCAGGTTCGTCACGCTTGGCATTGGCGAATCTGTGAAGGGCAGCTATTCCCACGATGACTTCTCGTCCATCAAGGACAGCACCATAGTTTACGATGGCAAGGCTTACCACATCTCGGAGCTCGTTGCCGTCAGCGGCGCGCCCGTGCCCATGATAGGCTCAGTGTCCGGGGACTTCAGGTTCGGCGACGATGTGTACTTGGAGCTGCCCACTGAATCTTTTGTCTACCGCTACTTTTTCGTGGACTCGTTTGACTTGGGCAGCCTTAACTCGTCCCGGGGCCTGCCTCTGGAGATATTGGGCAAGGCCATGCCTGTGTATGAGGCTGACGTGTCGTCAGGGCGGATAATCATCGAGTATGCAGGCAAGATCAGGTCGTATTACGACGGCGACCCGTTCGTCAACGAGAACAGCAACGACACAAGGTGGGTGTTCGACATCGCATTGGGCCCGAAGATGCAGATAGGCGTCAAGAGCAAGAAATCATATTTGGCCTATGACGACAAGCCTGTCAGGGAGAGGGGATGCTACAATTACCCGTTCGACTATTTCAGCGTTTGTTTTGTCAACCTGACTGTCAGCGAATATTTTGGCCTGTCTTTTGAGGCGGTCAAGGGCAAGGATTTCAGCGTCATTAATCCAGGCTGGGGCAATGTCTCGGCTGTGCGCGTATCGAGCGGCAAGGTGAGAGGCATCAGCGTAGGCATGGCTGGCAAGAGCTTGACGGTTAGCGAGCTGTACATGTTCCCTGCGCCGGTGCAGGCCGCTGCCGAGCCTGCTGTAGATGAAGTTGAGCATCCAATAGAAGTCAACGGATCCAAGGGGGATATGATGGCGGGCAGTGGCACGGAAGGGAAGGGGTTCGGGCTCGATGACCTGTCGAGGTACATGTTTTACGCTTTCATCGCGCTGGCGTCGCTTCTTGCCATCGACGTAATATACCGGAAGGTAAAGAGAAAGACTTAAATCTTCATATATTCTTTTAACATTATGAAAATCGAGGTGTTGCACATATGGCCAAGAAACTTCTAGCTGTATCGTTTGTCCTGCTGTTCGCTGCTTCTGCTGTGTCGGCGGGCATGATGTCGGACTTGTTTGGCATGGCGTTAGGCAGGGTGACTGGCGCGGCAGTTGCGCCGGCGATGAAGGTCAGCGATGACCAGTTTGCGCCTGACGAGTTTGAGGTAGCATGCATTGACCCTGACGGCACGGACCTGTACGTTCCCGGGAAGGTTAGGCGCGGCTCGCAATCGTTCAAGGACTCTTGCGTTAGCAATAAGGGCAGGGATGCGGTGACCGAATATTACTGCAGGGAAGACGGCTCTGTCGGCTCTGTCATGCTGGGCTGCCCGGCATCTTCGCAGTGCATGGATGACGCTAACGGCGCAGGTTTCTGCAGGATACTCTGTTCCGACGTGGACAACAAGGACATTTACACCGGCAGCGTGGCTGTGGGCTACGATGCTGATTCCAACGAGATAATATCCAAGCCTGACTCGTGCCTGGACGACAAGAGGATATTCGAGACTTACTGCATGGAGGACGGTTCGGTAAGCACGGCGCTGCTCAACTGCCCTATGGGCACGGTCTGCAATATGGCCGGCAGCAGGTGCGAAAGCTCGGTTCCGGTTTCCGTGTGCCAGGACAGTGACGGGTTCGACCTGGAAGTTAAGGGGGTTGTCAGGGATGGGGTCCATATCAAGTACGATTCCTGCGCGATGAGGATGAGCGCCCAGGACTTGAATTACCAGTCTGTGGACGGCTGTTCGGGCGACGACTGCTATGTCAAGGAGGCTTTCTGCCAGGAGATGAAGAATGGCGGCGAGAGGCTGAGCGTCCGCAACTTGAAATGCGGCAATGGATGCTCTGGCGGCGAATGCCTTGACGAGCCTGCCGATGATGAAGGCGTGCAGCAGCCCCAGAGTTCGTGCCTAGACTCTGACGGCGGCAGGAACTACGATGTCAAGGGCCAAGTCAAGTACGGCCAGACGCT
>CAYHOW010000091.1:0-5092 GCA_964358335.1 Candidatus Woesearchaeota archaeon | reverse complement strand
AGGCGAATAGATTATTTTCCCCCTGTGAAATGCCCTTATCGTGTTGTGCTCTTCGCTCAGCACGAAGATGAACGTCGTGGGCATATGGTAGGAGCCGTTTATGGCGCTGATGTGCCTGCTGCTGACGGACTGCGAGAACCCGAACAATTTCCACATCGGCTTTGGCCCGTACAGCCCCATCTGCTGCAGAGTGACCTTGGGAGAATGGTCATAGTACATGCCTGAGTGCTTGATGTGCCCGTCTTTGCCGATTAGTATGGCGCCGTCAAGGTCTTTTCCATCTGACGCTTTTGCGCTTACGATATAATTAATGTAGCCGGCATCCTTGATGTTGTAGTTCTTGCCTGAGAACACGTCATCGTCCATCATAGAGACGTGGTTCGCCATGGATTCCTCGAACCCTGCGCAGATTGAGTATCCGGGATTGCTGCCATTCGCCTGTATCGATGTGAGGGCGCTGTAGACGTTCATTGGGATGACTATGTCTTCAATGGTCGTCTGGCCAAGCTTCGCTCTCAATATAGATTCTATATCCATTTTACTCTCGGAACATTATGGTGACGCTAGTGAAAACTGAGATGTTATTGATGATGCGGCTTTATAAGTTTTTATATATTCTGAAATATAATTAGTTGGGATGGGTTTAATTACTTTGTGGATTACAGCGCCATCGCATGCTCTAGCAGCGCCTTGCTCCTCGTCGTTCCTTTCCTGTGGAGGTAATCCTTGGCTGAGCTATGCCCTGCCATCTCTTTTATTTCTGGGTGGTACAATGTGTACGCGATGAAGTTCGCGCCCTTCATGCCGAAATCTTTATTGAGGCTTTCTCTGGTGTTCGCCATGAAATGTATTATATCCTTGTTTGCTTTCGTGACCTTGTAGTTGGAGTACAGCCCTTGCACTGCGCTGCCTAGCGTAAAGCCTCCTGTCGCGTACCCTGCGGCTGTCAGGAACAGTTGCGCCAAGATGTTCGCTGTGAGGATGGGATTGACTAATCCGACGGCCAATGACCCTACGGCGGCCAGCATCTTGAGAGTGAGGTTGGTGTCGGAATACATTGACTGTTTGTAGTTCTGCTGATATTTCATGTAGATGCTTCTCCTTACGAGCGGCCTGTTTAGGAGCAGTTCAATGCCGTGCCCCATCCTTATTTCTTCTTTCGCAGCCATCTTCATTATCTTGTCTTGATTTCTTCTGAGTAAATCAAGTTTTTCATCGACAGATATGTCTTCTCCGGCCATAAGGAGGTCGCCCCTGAACTCCTCAATCATCCTCTCTATTCTGAACTTTACTGATGGGAACGGCATCCTGACGTCTTGAGTCCTCATTATGCAATGGTAGAGCTCATGGACCGAGACCATTGCTGGATGCTCGTAGCTGTCACTCACGGCATAATAAGGTACCTCGAACCCGTCAACATTAAGCGGCTCGCAGATTCCTAATAGTGAGCTGCGTTTCCTTTCATTTGTGTCCTTTCTCATAACTTTCGTTATGTCGATGTGCAGCCCTACGAAATGTATTGGGTACATGCCAAGCTTGTCATAGATTTCCTTGCAGGCAATGCCATGGAATGTGTTGAGATGGAACATGTCCGCGGTCCCCGAGAGTATTTTCTCGAGCCTAACGTCCCTTTTGGATATCCTTTCCCTTAGCAGCTCAGAAAGGCAAATTGTTTTTACAGACCTTTTTACAAAAGAATCATCGTCGTCTTTCGGCGCAGGCAGTAAACCTTTCCTTGTGTAGCTAAGGTAATCGACAGCCATGCTTAATTAATTAGGCGGCAGACTATATAATGTTTTTGCAGGGCTTTCATTCTTTTTTTGCATAGTGGTACAGGACGTCAAAGAGCCTAATGCCGTAGGCAGAGCTGATGTTCCTGGCTGTATCAAGTGATTTTGCAGTGTCGTCAGGCATTAAGCCGTTGAATTTCAGGTAGCCTACAATGCTGTCATAGTGCTTTTCGAATTGTCTCTCTTCGATATTGATGACGGAGTTGAGCCATTGCGATTTTGCCTTGTAGTGCACCGCTTCCTCTTCAGCCTCGCTGATTCCGAGATATTTCAGGAACTTGAACAGGCCGTCCATCTTGGCTGCCTGCCTTAGGTCCTCGGGCTTTTCGTTCATCTTTGCATACGAGTATCCTATGCTGAGGCTCCCTGACGGGTTGACGGCGATGGTTGCCTGGGCGAGGTAAGTTTTGGATAGATGCACCACGCACATGTTGTTCGTGTCAGTTTTGCACTTTATGCTGCTCTGCGGTTTGTATGCTATTTTTGCCATGTCAAGCAATCCATTGTTATGCTCGAGCCTGAACTGCAGGCCTCTAGCGCTGATTATCGACATGATGCTGTCAGCAATGATGGCCCTTGCCTCTTTTGAGAACTTGGCGTTTGGGAAGCTCAGATCAGGATGCATGTAATCGCCGTTATTTGAATTATGGCATAATGAGAGCAGGTGCCCTGCCTCGTGCGTAAGCGTGATGCGCCTTTCACTCTTTGCAGAGACCATCAGGAATCTGCCGGGTATGTCTTCTGCGTATCCCTCAGCCATGACGGCCCTCAATGTGAATCCTAACCGCATGTCTACCTCATTGACTCTTATGGGGTTTTGGATCTTGAACTTTCCAAGGACATAATTCGGGAACATCACCCAGTCGTCCCAGTCGTCTCTTGGAGAATCCCACCCTTTGACATTCTTCAGAACGAAATCAAGGTGGTCATAATGCCTCCTGAACCTCTTTGACTGCTTGACCTCTGCTACGATAATCTTTTCGGCCTCGTTGACTAGCGATTCAAGGCATGGCTTCCATTCTGGGCATTCGCCTGTTGGCCTTTGATATAGCTTGTCGGCATAGGCGTCCCAGTAGACGTAGGCGGTTCGTTTGTTTCTCTCTCCGGAGCTTAGACTGCCATGAGAATAAAGCATTGAGATGGCGAGAATTGCTGAAGCGAGATATTTCCTGAGCATCTGTATCATTATCGCTGATAATTATATAAGATTTGCGCTGGTTTTAGCAACATTTATAATCATCTATGGATTTAGGATGTCTTATGAAACTCAAGCAGCTGCCGGAGGATTTCAAGGTAAGGGAAGTTATGGAATTGGACCTGAAGCCTAAAGGCGACCACGGCTATTTCGTGATGAGGAAGAGGAACTGGTCGACCGAGAAGGCAATCAGGGAATTGGCCAAGGTATTGAAATTAAATCCTAAATCGTTCGCTGTCTCCGGGATTAAGGACAAGAATGCCGTGACAGAGCAGTACGTGTCATGCTACGGGCTGAAGAAGGAGACATTGGCGAACGTCAAGATAAAGGACATCAGATTATATTTCAAGGGTTATTCTATGAAGCCAATCGGCCTGAATTCTCACGAGGAGAACGTTTTCGATATCACCGTGAGGGACCTAAGCTCTGGGCTGAACAAGATAGAATCGTTCTGCAACTATTATGATGACCAGCGTTTCGGCGGCATCAGGCCTGTGACTGCGGAAGTGGGGAGATTGTTGGTGGAGAGAAAGTTCGAGGAGGCGATGAGGGTCTACCTCACAAGGCCGTTCGATGATGAGACAGACGAGCACAAGGCGTTCAGGAAAGAGATAGAATCTGGCTGGGGCAAGTTCAATCCGAAGAAAGTGCCTGGGTATTTAACAGAAAGGTTGGTCGTCGACCATCTGTCAAAGAAGCCTGAAGATTATCTTGGCGCGTTCGCTAAATTGCCCAAGCAGATAGTGACATTGTTCATCCATTCGTACCAATCTAAGCTGTTCAACGAGATTTTGGACAGGTATGTGAGGGAGTTCTGCGATGAATGGTTCGAGGTGGAATATTGCTACGGCAAGCTGGCGATGACTAACGAGCCTTTGGGAATTGACTTACCTCTGGTCGGCTACGATTTCGAGCTAGCTGATGACAAGGTCAAGGACATAGTAAAGGATGTCCTTAAGAAAGTCAAAGTTGAGTCGTTCCAGTTCAAGGAGCTGCCGTTCTTATCATCAAGGACAGTCATGCGTCCTGCGACTGTGCAGTTGAAAGGTTTGAAGATGTCCGACACCGAAGACGATGAATTAAACGATGGTAAAGTGAAGCAATTGATATCATTCTCGCTGCCTTCGGGCAGCTTTGCCACGATGGCTGTCAAGGCGATGCAAAATAAGGATTGAAAACCTATTTAAATCTCGTCATCCATTGAAATACAAGAAGAAGTGATGAACTATGTCGTTAGGCCTGATTTATGCAATGCTGTCCCCGATTGTGGGCTCTGTAGTCAACACTTTAGACAAGTTCATTGTCTCAAAGAAAGTCAAGACACCTGCAAGCTTCACGGTCATAGCCGGCACGGTCAATCTGGTGCTGGGCCTGATTCTAGCATTGTTCCTTGACTGGGGCGATTACAGCTTCAGCAATTACGTCTATGCGATAATAGCTGGCGTGATAATGGGCGCTGAATACTACTTGTACTATGCGGCATTGAGGAAGGAAGATGTGTCGAGCGTGATAGGCTTCATCTACTTCTATCCCGTAATGGTCTCTATACTTTCGTTCCTGTTTCTCGGCGAGGTGTTGTCATGGGTAAGCTATGCAGGCATGGCCTTGGTCCTTACAGGCGTCATGCTCCTGGTCATAAGGATAGAGCACCTGCATTCTAGGATAAAGGTCTCGGTCATATTGACGATGATTGGCGTTGTCTCATTGATAACATTCTTTGCCAAACTGTCGACGGATGTCCTCCCTGAGTTCCATGGCGCTGCTATATACAGCATATGCGTAGGGATGACGATTATGCTCGGCCTTTTCAATAAGAGAGTGAGGAAGGGCATAAAGTACGAGATGAGGAACTACAGGTGGTCGATTCTTGTCGAGGGCCTGACATTCTCCGGCGCTGTGATAATATTCTTCGCATTGGCCAAGCTTCCTGCTACGGTCGTATCGGCGATAGCCGCGTCGCAGCCGCTGATGGTGCTGTTCATCGAAACTATGGCCGTGAAACTGGGCTTCATCAAGGCAAGGGACCACAAGATTCTGCCCAAGCTTCTGTCTATAATACTGATAGTGGTAGGAATAATACTTCTGTACTCGCAGGAGATGTAAATCC
>CAYHOW010000090.1:2204-5170 GCA_964358335.1 Candidatus Woesearchaeota archaeon | reverse complement strand
AAAAATGACTAGACTAACTATCACGCTCTTTTTCATCTTACTATTCCATTGGACGTTGATTTTTATAAAGGTTTCGAAGAAGGAAAAGCTTATATTCGTCCCAGAACTATTCCTATCCGTATGAAAAAGCTGAAAGACATGATACTGCAGAGGATAAGGCCCTCATCCAAAGAAGCCAAGGAGCTTAAGAGGATAGGCGACGAGATAATATCCAAGCTAAAGATAGCCGGGACTAAATCAGAGGTAGGAGGCTCCGTCGCGAAAGGCACGTGGCTGAAAGGCAGCCATGACATCGACATCTATGTGAAGTTCGGCCCTAAGAGATACGAGGGCAAGGACATATCATCGACGCTAAAGAAAACGCTGGAAAAGAATTACGACGCCGACATGATACACGGGAGCAGGGACTACTACCAGATCAAGCACGGCCCCTACACCGTAGAGATAGTGCCAATACTGGACATAAAGAGAGTCTCTGACGCAAAGAACATCACCGACGTGTCGCCGTTCCATGTCAGGTGGGTGAGGAAGCACAAGGATATCACCGACGAGATAAGGCTGGCCAAAGCGTTCTGCAAGGCGAACAAGATCTACGGCGCGGAATCTTACATCAAGGGATTCTCCGGATATGTGCTGGAGATACTCACTGTACATTATGGAAGCTTCAACGGGCTGATGAGGCACGCGGCAAAATGGGGAGCCAAGACGATAATCGATGCGGAAAATTTCCACAGGGGGAAAGACATCGGCAAGGAACTGAACATCGCCAAGGTCCAGTCGCCACTGATACTGATAGATCCCGTGCAGAAAGATAGGAACGTGGCCGCAGGGCTCGACAGGGAGAAGTACGACAAGCTAAAGTCTCTGGCTAAGGAATTCCTTAAGAACCCTTCAGAAGATTATTTCGTCAAGAAGAAAATCGAGATAGAGAACCTCAGGAAGATGACGAAAGGAAAAAAGCTCATACTGATAGAGGCCGAGCCTCTTGACGGAAAGAAGGATGTCGTCGGAGCGAAGCTGATGAAGTTCATTGAGACAATTGACAGGCACCTGAAGCTCAACGATTTCAATGTGATAGACAAGGGATGGGAATGGGAAGGCGGCAAAGCATTGCACTATTTCATACTAGACAAGAAGAGCCTAAGCCCGACGATGAAGCATTACGGGCCGCACAGGTCGTCGAAGAGCAGGATGGAAAGCTTCAAGGCAAGATGGAAAGGCAAGAAGATAAAGTTCGACAACAAGATAGCCTACGTGATAGTGAAAAGAGATTACCGCGACGCCGCCGGCTTCGTAAAAGATTTCGTAAAGAACGAGTTTGTCAAAGATAAAATCAAGAAAGTAAGGCTAATCTAGTTCTAGTATCTGGCCGTTCCTCATAAGGTGGACAGTCTTGCCCAAGGTGTAGCCCATAGACGTAGCCAGCTCAGACATAGGGGACGTCTGCTCCAGGCTTCCGTGAGCAGGAATTATATGCTTGGGCTTCAGGTAGTCGAACAGGTCCCTGTGGTCTTCCTTCGCCGCATGCCCAGACACGTGTATGTCCTTGAATATCCTGCAGCCTTTCCTGGCAAGCTTCTCCTCCAAGACTGCCCTGTTGGCCATGTTGACCGGCGCAGGTATCGTCTTGCACGCGAATATCACCTGATCTCCGTCCCTGAAATCGAATGGCAAATCGCCCTCCACCATCCTTCTCAGTATGGAGCCGGGCTCGCCCTGGTTGCCGGTGCATATTATCAAGTACTTGCCACGGTTCCTGCTTATGTCGTGAAGCCTTCTCTTGACCTTGTTTGAGAAATTAACAAGCTCTCCGGACTCGCTGAAATTAACCAGCTTCAACGACTCCGCAGCGCCGATGTACTTGTATAAACTCCTTCCAAGGAAGACAACTTTCCTGTTCATCCTCTTGCCCATCTCCAAAATAGATTCCAGTCTCGCCAAGTGCGAGGCGAACGTCGTGACTATGACCGCATGGTCAGTGTTGTCAATGCCCAGCAGCACATCCTTCAGCATCTCCCTAGCGACCTTCTCGGAAGGGGTCTTCATCGCGCTCCCAGAATACAATGCGTCGGCTATGACCGCAAAAACCTTGCCGTCGTCGCCCAACTGCTTGAAATGCTCGTAGTTAGGCTTCTTGCCCAAGGTAGGATGGTTGTCGAACTTGAAATCGTTGCAATACATTATTATGCCAACAGGCGTGTGCAAAGCTATCATCACGCACTGGATGGTGGAATGCGTTATGTTGAAGAACTCCACAGTGAAATTCTCGCCCAGCTTCAGTCTTGAATTGGGGTTCAGAGTCTTCAGCTTGTTAGGCATCCTCAACTTATCGTCCGCCATTATCGCCTTCAGCACCTCCAAGGTGTAAGGCGTCCCTATGATTGGGCAGCCATACTTCGATGCCAAGTAAGGTATGGCGCCTATATGGTCCAGGTGGCAGTGGCTGGGTATGATGGCCTTGACGCACGGCGTCCAGCCGTGTATCAGCGAGTCGTCAGGCACGGCGTCTATCTCTATCATCTTGTCCCTGCTCAGGCCTTTCCTCGACCCTTCCTCGTCCTCATAGTTGATTATCTTAGGAAGGTAAAGGCCCATGTCGCAGATGACAACCTCGTCGCCTATCTTTATGGCAGTCATGTTCCTGCCTACCTCGTTGTAGCCGCCTACCGCGCAAATTTCGACTTTCATTGCTTAATCTGTAAAATTGCGGATGATATAAAGGTTTCTATCTTATTTCCAGAGTCCTTCCGAGGACATCGCCGGTTATCGAGCCGACCGGCGTCTCCAAGACGAACTTGGCTTTCTCATTAGGGACTATAAGGGGAACGAAAGGCCTTATGTTGCGCTTCACGTCGACCACCCTCATGCCCTTGTCCAGCCAGAATACGTCCAGAGGGAAGAAGACGAAGAGCATGTGTATCGAAGTGGCCTCCTTGGACTCCCTGTCCGCCACCAGGATGGCGCCC
>CAYHOW010000090.1:0-2104 GCA_964358335.1 Candidatus Woesearchaeota archaeon | reverse complement strand
CAGTTCGAGAACAGCAGGCGCACAATCGAGTCGCAGATGAAATATCTCAACGAGAATGTCTGGACTTTGGCCAAGCTCGGAGAGGACGCATCCGAACGAGAGGACGCCACCAGGATTATAGAGGGGATAGGCTCGCTGAAACATCTCAAGGAAACGGAAGACTGGAAGAAGATGCTTGCGCTGATAGGCTCGCTCAAGAAATCCATCCCAAAGCCCCGGAAAGATGAACTGTTCGCCAAGCCCAAAAGCCTGCCCCTTGAGATAAGGGAGGACATACTCGCGGACATCGATGAGCTTACCAAGTGCTACGAGTCCACATGCTACAGGAGCGCAGTGATATTGTGCGGGAGGATACTCGAGACTTGCCTGCAGCGTAAATATTTCGAGGCGACCGGGAACGACATCCTCGAGAAGAATCCTGGAATAGGCCTGGGCAAGCTCATTGCCAAGATGGTCGAGAACAAGATACATCTGGACCCGGGCCTGACGCAGCAGATACACCTGGTCAACCAGGTCAGGATATTCTCCGTGCACAAGAAGCAGTCCGTGTTCTATCCGACGCGCGAGCAGACGCAGGCGATGATACTCTACACCATCGACTCGATAAGCAAGCTTTTCGCCTAAGATTTCTTGGAAAAAATAAGATTCGCAACTTTTATAAACCGCACAAAAACATTCTCAACATCATGAAAGAGGACATAAGCGTCGTCGTAGGCACCTACGATGAGACCAGGACCGGAAGGGCGGAACGGGAAAGCCTAGCAAGGATAATAGAAAGAC
This sequence comes from Candidatus Woesearchaeota archaeon, assembly GCA_964358335.1. Taxonomy (GTDB): domain Archaea; phylum Nanobdellota; class Nanobdellia; order SCGC-AAA011-G17; family GW2011-AR17; genus CAYHOW01. The sequence continues at coordinate 1,324 of CAYHOW010000090.1, read as the reverse complement.
ACGGATTCAAAGTGGAAAGGGCGCCAATAGCATGGCCCATGGACCTCTATGTCTACTGCGACGGCAAATACGTCCACGGCACTGCAGGAGAGGGAGGGTGCGTCCATCTGGGCGACGGCTACCTCATAGCGTCCGAGAACATGTTCATCGACCCAGAAAGCCATATCAGAGCCGACGCCGAAGCCATGATGCGGCCACATTACCCAGGCAGGAGGGTACACTCCATGCCGGCAGGCTATAATGCAGCAGAGGCGGGAATGCTAGAAAGCTGCTCTATAATCGACCACATAGACATGACGTCGCTGCTTATCCCTTCCAGGGGCCTGCTGCTTGTGGACCAGAGCTTCTACAGAAGAAATATGTGGTATGGAGAGAACCCCAAACGCAGGATAGCGGAGATAGCAGAGAAGGAAAGCCTAACGCTGGAATACTACAACCCAAGCTCAAACTCAAGCAGCAGATATTTTCCAATGAACTGCCTCGTGCTGCCTTGGAAGAAAGGCGAAGAGATAGTCTTCGCGAACAGCAATGTCAAGCCGTTCCTGAGACTGCTCAACAAATACGACATAACATTTGCAGAAGTGGACTTCAAATACACGCCGCAGCATATGCTCGGCTCGATAAGGTGCTGCACCAACGTCAAGAAAAGAAAAACTGAAATCTACAGGCTGCTGCGCAGATGAAAACACTTAATAACTTCTGAAGACACTGACATTGCATGCCTAACGCAGCAACGCACGTGATTGTGGCGATGGTCGTGGCAGGAATCATACGCGACTTCATCATCAAGAAAAGATTCTCGTCCGCCTACATACTCATTGCAGGCATAGCGGGGCTGATGCCTGACCTGGACATCGTTCTTTACTGGTTCCTCAACCTGATAGCCACGGTGCCGGTTATTTCGGTCCATAGGTGGCTCTCACACAGCCTTTTAGTCCCATTGACGTTCCTAGCTATAGCTCTCGTGTACAGCAAGCTGAAAAAAAAGAAGGCCATGCTGGTATTTCTGATGATAGCTTTAGGCACTATGGTACACATCATATTGGACTACCTGCTTGCAGGATATATAAGGCCCTTCTACCCCATCTCTGCGGCGCAGCACGGGCTGAACCTCATACCAAACACAGAGCTCGGCGGCACCATAGCACTCGGCCTTGACGCCATACTGCTCTGCCTCTGGCTCATGTGGGAATACTGGCAGAGGAACATAAAGGAATATATATGAGATACGCCCTAAAACCCCTGAATTCGGCTAAATTGGCGATAAAAGCTGCTATGTGTAAGAGGTAGATGGGTTGAAGTTTCTCGTGGGTTGGTATTGTAG
>CAYHOW010000089.1:0-5276 GCA_964358335.1 Candidatus Woesearchaeota archaeon | reverse complement strand
TCGTGCCGATAACTAAGAGAGTCTTTGCGCCAATATATTTGCATGAAGACCTTGACGAAGTCATGGACACGGATGACGGCATAGGCTATATGCGGGCGCTGCTCGGCACAGAGGATGAACCTGCGCAGATAAAAGAAGTTATAACAAGGCTCAGCGGCACGAACCGCGTCATCATAGTGACCCCAGACAGGATGTTCTCAGATGACAACACCCAATGCGCAATAGCCTTGGGGTACAGCTACCATAGGCTGACCATATACGCAACCAAGGACCCAAAAATAGACGAAGGCAGGTCAAGGGGAGCCATCATCATTCCTTGACTTCTATTATCTCGCCTTCGGGCTCCTGCTCAGAAAAGACCTGCGCCTGGAATTTATAGACCCTGCAATCCTTGCCCTTCCATGCGCCCTTAGGCAACCCTGCCTTGCTGCAGGTCATATCCAACGCCTTCTTCGCGTCAGCGCCCCATTCAGGAAAGACCTGTGGCAACAGCAAGCCCGAATGCCTGCCCTGCACGACTATCAGGCCGTCCCTGCCTATCCTTATCCGGCCCAAATAATCTTCAGGCTTCGCAGCATCCATAAGCTCGGGGACTGTCAGGACAGAGACCTCCACTGTGAACCTCTCATCATCCGCCAACGGCGAAAACCTCGGGTCCTCGAACGCGGCAGCTTTCGCGGCCTTGACAACCGCCTGCCTTAAGGAAAAAATCGGCTCTGTAAAGCCTATGCAGCCCCTAAGCTCCCTTGAAGGGTACGAGCTCAGCGTGACGAAGACGCCACGCCTCTCCTCGAAAGAATCTGTCTTGATAGGCTCTGAAAATATAGAAGAACGGGCGAGCTTAACCAACTGCCTGCCTTGGCCTAAACTAAAACTCATTTTGCAGCTTTCTTGACGGCCGACATGTATTCTTTGTTCTTTTTCTTCAGCCTGTCAATAGCTGACAGCAAGGCCTTCTTAGGATCGCCCTTGCTGGTCTCGACGATAAGAATAGAGCTGCCTATCAATGGATGCTCCAATGTGTAGCCAGCCACAGCAACATCCTTGTCATTCCAAAGCTCTGAACTCACAGCATTGCACAATGTGTGGGACTTGCCCTCAAGCTCGAACTTAAGCCTGTTGCTCGTATGCTCTAAAACATTGATTTTCATAACATACCAGAAGAACTTGACCTATTTATAAAGCTTTTGGTGGTTCTCAGATGTAGTTTGCCTTGACGAAATTGACAAGCTCCGGCCTGCAAGCAGACCTAAAGACGTCTATGGCCAGCTCGTAATGGCCGTCAGCGACGCACATCATGCCCACCCTCTCCATGTTGGCCAGGTCGTTAGACGCTATAGCGCACACCGCAGCGTGCTTCGAGTCCTTCAATGTAAGAAACTCCATCTCCCATTCCCTCAGCATTGGGACATTGCCGGACATCGCCAGCGCCTTGACCGCATTGCCTGTCTCGTTCTTCTTCCTCAACAGAACAGCAACGTCTGTAAGTATATCCTTCTTCTTGTCCGGTGGCAGCATGGACAGGTCGGCATTCTCAAAGCCCATCTCGACTATCCTGTAAGTCAGTACTGAAAAATCTCCCATGATAATAAGAAACAAATCATCTGATTATAATTGTTTTGCTTTTTCACATGGAAATCTTCCAGCAGCCAACATCGACGAAATGTACCTTCTTTATGTGGAACCACATTGTGCTCCTCAACGGGAAGTTGAACCTCGCCACCAATTTCGCCCTGAACCCGTGGTCGCCTACAGTCTTCTCGACGAAATCCCTCGTGGACAGCTTGTGGTAGCTGTACGCCACCGGAGCCGACTCCATGGCCTTGATGAGAAATATCTTGTCGGAATGGGACGCCTGCACGCCGAACGGCGGGTTCTGGATGACGACGTCGCATCTCAGCTTCGTGTCCTTGACATTCTCGTTCCTGAACACCGCATTGAACTTCCTGCCAACCTCTCTCTCGATAAGCTTCAGGTTGGACCTGGCAACATCAATTGCCTTCTTGTCCACATCGACGAACACGGCCTTCTTCGCGCCCAACAGCAATGAGCCTATCCCGAAAACGCCCGGGCCGCAGCCAAAGTCCGCAACGGACTTCCCTTTGATATCGCCAGACATGAAAGCTATCCATAATACGTCGGAAGCTATCTCCGATTCCGTCGGGTACTGCTCCAAACGTGTGTCGGCAGACTCGAACGATTTCAGCTTGGAAAGCATCAATGCTAGCTTTTTCTTGTCCATAATAGAAAAATAAAAAGAATTAGAAGTTTATATCCTTTACTTCTTCAGGATTTATTTCGGCAAGCTGCTTGTCGACATCTTCCGAAGACAAATCAGCGTCCAGCGAATCAGCCTCTGCCGCACTCGCGTCCAGCTTTACGCTGTCGCCAGTCGTGCCTGGACCCACACTGGTCGTAGGCACAGTAACCGATTCGGCCTGAGACTCGTCAACAGCCTGCTCCGCAGCTTTCTGCGCGCAACCGGCAACTACAATCAGCATAGCCAACAACCCGAATATCAAAATTTTATTCATAAAGCCATCCTCCTTTGTTTCTTAAAGACCTCAGCCCTTTTTATTCCTTTCTAAAAAAGAAAAAAAAGAAAAAAGGCCCCTAGGCCAGCTTATGCTGAAGCTGTCTCTGCCGCCTCTTCAACTTCGTCGTCAGTCGTGGATGCCAGCTCTTCATCGCCGTTAGCTGCCCTGACCTTCTCGAGTATCTGCCTCAAGGTGTCCCTTGCGCTGTCCAACGACTTCTTAGCTTCCCTTATCTCGCTCTCTGCCTCGCCCTTCAGCGCCTCATAGCCAGAAGGCACATCGCTTTCCTCAGAATCTTCCATGCTCTGGAACTTCTCCTTCGCGGCCTTGAAGTGGTCCTCTGCAGCCTTGATGTCGGCATGGAACTTGTCTACCAAGCCCTTGACCTCGGCAGTATCTTTCCCGTTAGATTCCATCTTCTCCAAGACCCTGTCCAGCTTGACCTCTAACTGCTTAGACTGCTGCAGTATGCCCGCAAACTTGTCGGTGACAACCCTGCCGACATAACCTTTTGCCTTGACCTTTGAATTCGCCCATAAGTCCTGCAACTCTTTCGCAGCTGCCACAAGCTCGTCCTTCGTCTGGGCACTCTCAATCTTTGCCTTTACGGCGTTAGCCTCGGCTATCTTGGCGTCAATCCAAGCTATGGTCTTGTTCTGCTCCTCGTCGCTCAGGCGGTCGTTTGACTCCACCTTCGACTTCATCTTCTCGAAGTGCTCAATCATTATATCAGCAGTGTTCAACAGCTTCTCTCTCCATGACTCCTTTATGTCTTCCTTGGCCTTAACGCACTCATCGCTGGTCGCGTTAGCGCTGCAGGCAAGGTAAGAGCTCTTTGCGTCCTCGAACTTCTTCTTGGACTCTTCCAGCTTCTCTTTTGCATTCTCGTACTTTTCCTTGGCCTCAGCGAACTTCTCCTTTGCCCTCTCTAGCTTCTCCTTGGCTATCTCCATCCTATTGCCGTACTGTTCCCTGAACCCCTTGTACTCCTTTGCCTTCTCCCTGAACTTCTCGCTGAGTTCCTTGTTCAGGCCGAGCATTTTTCCCCTGAACTCCTTGTCGCAAACGGCTTGGGCCCTCTCAGGCCTGACCCTTGGGAAATTCTTCTTTATCTTATCAACGCACAAGCCCACCCTCTTAGCTTCAGGCTCGTTCATTATCTCGTCCACATCTGAAACCTCTACGTCCTCATTATCATCCGCATCGTCCTCGCTTGACTCGGAAACTTCCAAGACATCCCCATCGTCAGCCTCGGAAGGAGCCTCAGCCAATGCAAACGGAACCATGCTGATGACAAACATTGCCATAATCAACAAGGCACTTATTTTCTTCTGCATTTGTCTCGACCTCCATCGAATTATCATTTAATACAAACCTAATTCCTAATTTTGTTTATAAATATACTTTCAGAATGCTAACCTTGAAACTTCACAAGGCTTGATGAAGCTTCACGGAGCCCAATCTGGCCTTTGTTCCCAAAAAGGAAAGGCTTTTATAAGTATTTTCACGTTAAAAGGCTATATGCTGAAAAAACTGATATTGCTCATTATCCTGCTGGCCCCCGCCGCATCAGCCGCAACAATACACGGGAACGTATACGATTACAGCCTGAACCTAATCAAAGACGCCATGGTCGAGATAGACACGACACCGCAGCAGGTCATCGTCGCGAAGGACGGATCCTACTCGTTCAATGTCCCCGTAGGCAGCTACACCATCACAGCATCAAAAGAGAATACGGGCGTCAGGGAGCAGCTGACAGTTGTCGACGAAGGAGCCTACACCGTGGACATCATACTGATGGAATCGGTGGAAGAGGACACTGAGCTCCTGCAGGACGAAGACATAAGCATAGACGCGTCTGAAGCGAGCCAGAACAGCTACACATCGTTCATCCTGATAATCCTGGCGATGATAATGCTCTTGACTCTAATCGCCTACCTAACGCGAAGGTTCATCAAGGCGAGAGACTATGACGAGAACATGGAACTCCTTAAGCCAACAGACGGCATAAAAAGCGAAGGCGGCCTCGGGAAGCTTGTCGATATAATCAAGGCCGAGGGCGGAAGGACAACGCAGAAAGACATAAGGAAAAAGCTCGGGCTCTCTGAAGCAAAGATAAGCCTGATGGTGGCAGAGCTCGAAAGCAAGGGGATAGTGAAAAAAATAAAGAAAGGAAGAGGAAATATTATTATTCTTTCCTGAACTTAATGATGTCTCCGATAGTCATGCTGCCGGAAGGCTTCTCAGGCTCAGCCTTCTCCGAAGAGACTTTTACCTTGGCTATCAGCCTTATCCCGAAAAAATGCTCCAGCTTCTTGGCTATCGCGAAAGAAGGCTCCATGTGGCCAGACTCTATCTTGTGGATGACCGACTCCTTCTCGGCTATGGCCCTTGCCACGTCCTCCTGCTTCATGTTCCTCTTCTCGCGGGCGTCCTTTACCCTCAAGGCATAATCCTCAACTATCTCCTCAGTCTCCTGCTCAGTGAACTGGCCGCCAAAACCCTTAGGCTTCCCGTAAGACCTGACAGGCTGAAGGACGTTGCCGAACCTAGCACAATTAGTGCATACAGATAAAGTAGTGCCCTCGACTATCGCATTGACAAGGCTCGTTTCCTTGCCGCATATCTCGCATTGCGCCATGTTACCACCACCGTTGTCTCATATAGATAGTATCTTTCACTATGTGAACTACTCATACCCTAACACCTCTCGGTGTTGAGGATATGGCTTCCTGC
>CAYHOW010000088.1:0-5298 GCA_964358335.1 Candidatus Woesearchaeota archaeon | reverse complement strand
GGTCACCTTGTTGGTCGCCTTGTCCTCAACAGTGTCTATGCTCTTGACTATCCATTCGGAGCCGGGATACAATGGCCTGCCCTCTGTAACAACCGTATCATAAACGGTCCCATCAATGTTCAAGCCCAGCTTGACCCTCTTCTGGTTAGGTAACGCAATCTCCAGCAATTTCACCCTGAACGCGTCCTGCATCAAAGAAGGAGCCTCCCTCACCCTGAAATAGTCAGACGTCTCGCCTACCCTGAGCTTTATCTGGTTTATCGGCCTAGGAGTGCCTGTGTATGGAGGAGTCAAGTCGGTGCCGCTATAGAAAACCAGCGTAGCGTCCGTATCGGTAATGCTTGACGCACGGATGTAGCCCCTCTTCGCAAAGAAAGATGACTGGCTCGAGTCCTTGGCCAAATCCAATCTCCAATCCGCCTCGTTGGCCTTTTCCGGCAAGAACAGGTCCTGCCTGAACAGCGAAAATGTGCGCTCTGAATCCTCAAAGTAAATCTCCGCGACCATAGACAGATTAATCTCGGGCGGTATGTCGCTTTCCTTGTCGGCTTTCTTTATTAGCACAGCCAAGAATCCCAAGTTCTGCAGGCTGTACTTCTTCGGCCTGATGTACCTTGGAGCGCCCCTCACTGCATTCTGTGTCCATGCGTCAAGAGGCCTCACATTAACCAGCTTAATGTCGGGCAACGAGTATAATGGCTCGATGTTGCTAGCTGCGCCAAGAAGGCTGCCTAACGTAGTGCCTGACAAGGAAACATAAACAGGGACATCGTCTTCCTCCAGCAGACCAGACCTTATAGTCGGAGGCTCATAGCTTATGGGATTCACAACTATCGCTTCGCCTGTCTCCTCCTCGCTGCCGATGGGATTTATCCCCCAATCGTAGAGGCCAACGTTAGTTACAGCAGGGGCACTTGCGGCAGGGGTTCCAGCAGCAGGCGTGAATTGCAGGCCAGCAGCAGTCTTGCCAACGTCAGCCCCAGACTGGACAATTTCCTTAGCGCCGCTCTGCACCGAAGCTGCGCCCTGAGTCACACCTTGGGTAACGGATGACTGCTGAGCGAACACAATAGGAAGACTGACGATTAGCATCATCATCAATGTTGCAATAGGCATCTTGTAATTAGCAAGTTTCATGATGCGTACTCCGGATATATCACCGTGTTAGAGCCTTCTATGGATTCCTGGACAGCAAGCATCTCGTCCTGTGTCTTCGGCGATGCCTTCACGGGGACATAAAATGTTATCTTTGATGACCTATCCAGGTCTGATGCCGTAACTGCCCAATCGAACTTCGCTCCGCCTGTAACTACCTGGTCCAATGTAATGCCTGGGACTTCTGCCGTATAGCAGTTCTCATCCTTGACGCTGAAAAATATTCCCAAAAATCCAGACTTGGGCGTCTCGACGCACTTGTCGAAGCTCCTGCCCTCAATGTAAAAGCCCTTGTCTGAAGATGCGGACACAGACGATGAAAATGCGTACGTGCCCGGAATAAGCTTGACAGTGTTAACTTCCGTGCCGGTAGATAATATAGCATTATATTTCTTATTCTCCTCGTTCAATGATATTATCACGGTCTCGCCTTCAGCAGGGCTCCTAACATAGCCGCTATCCTCTACCAACTTTATCTCGTACGGCCTCTCCCTGTACTTGTCCATCATGATGGTTATGCTGCCCTGCTCAGTCGTGTCGACAAGCTGCCCACCCTTATGGTAGCCCTGCTTGTCCGCAGTCATCAGCGCGTTTACGCATGCCGGACTCTTTGCCAACAACAATGCCTGGCCGTAATCGTTCATCTTTGTCTTGCCCAAGCTGCATACAGTGCCTACACATTTCAATTTAACTTCAGCATCCTCAATGCTGCTGAACGCGTCACCGTCAACCACATTGACTACAACCGGAGTAACAGCAGCCTGGCAGATAAGAGGGTTCTCGTCTGGAAAATCATCCTCGGCCAGAACATTCTGCTTAGGCTGGTTGTTGTCTATGATGACATGCGTAGCAAACTGGAACACGTAGCCATTCTCGTCTGTCAATACTACCAGCAAGGGATAGGTTATGTCGTAAATGAAATTGTAGTCCATGATGCAAAGGAACGATGAGACATATGCCATCTCCTCAACATTGGGATTGCTCAACGGCTCGGCCGTCATAACGCCATTGTCTGACGGGAACACCTCCATGTACAGAGGCCATCTAGGAGAATACCTGAACTCCACGTGGACATCGCTGTTTGAACTCTCCAATGCGTCCCACACGAAATAGTCGCTGCGCTTGACGAAATTAGTGCCCTTGACCTTGATGTGCGGAATGTTCGCCTCCAAGCCGGCCCTGAACTCTGCCTTGACGCCCTCAATGTTCCAGAACTTCGGGACGCAGGAATCCTCGGTCCCAGAAAAAGGTATGTTGGGATTTACCGCAAGTATGTCAATCGTGAAATCCTCAAGATATGAATCGCCCTTGGCCTTATCCAGCATCTCCTTAGCTAAACCAAAAAGCTTTCCGAGGCTTACCTGCACATCCTGATAGAAGCTAGGGAACGTGAAGGTGAATTCGCCCACCTGTATAATCACGGGATAGTCGACAATGAAAAGCACCTGCGTGTCCTGTATCTCCGCCCCAGACTTAATCTCGCCCACTGTGATATTGAACTCCTCGAACATGGTGAAATTCAATGTGCATCTTGCAAGGTTCTCATTCATGTAAGCGGCAAGCTCGGCCTCCATGCCTTCCTTCGTCGGGACGTCAGTCTTCAATATCCCGTTGGCTGACTTGTAGAACCAGTAAGGCGCAACGTATTCCTGCTTGGGAATTATCCTTAACGCATTAGAAAACGGATTGTTAGGCATGGGCGGAATCTGGTCTTCAGGAACTCTGATGCGACCTCCCTGCAAACCTATAATGTTAGCGCCATCCTCGCCTGTCCTCTCAATGCAGCCAAGAACAAAACGCTGGACATCCCTGACATTTTCGGGAACTGTCATAGACGCCTGCTGCTGCCTTTCCCATTCAGAAATAAATATTTTCTCCCTAAAATTGAATATCAAAACTGCTAAAGCTACAACAGCTATACCAATAACTACATAGACTGTTATTTGCCCCCTTTTTTTCATACAAATTTAACAGGATTCCAGTATATAAAAAGGTTTTGATAACGAGGAGAAACAGGCCTATTTAACATTAGCAAAAGCGTAGTCTATCTGCTGGGGATTATAGTTGCCATTTCTAAGCATGGCCTTTATCTTGTCGTCGGAAAGGCCCTGCGAGCGTGCAGTCCTTATGAAATTGACGGTGGCGTTCAGCTGGCCATCATTGGCGAATGGGCTCTTTGGCTGAACTATTGTTTGCTGCTGGACAGGCTTCTGTACTGCTGCCTGAGCAGTTTGGGCAAGTTTTGCCGGCTGCGCCGCCAGCGCTTTCTTCTGCTCTTCAGCTTTCTTAGCAGCTTCAGCCACCGCATTGTTCCTGTGCCTTCTCCATAAGAAGAAACCTAGGCCTCCGCCCACTAATAAAACTACAAAAATTATGATTATGATAAGGATGGAACTTCCCTTCTCTGCGCAATCGTCAGGGCAAGTTTCCGCATCCTCTGTCAAGTCGCAAGTGCCATCACCGCATACGGGCCCTGCAACGCCTTCAGTGTCTGATGTCGTATCTCTTCCTGCTCCCGCCCTGTACTGGCTGCCAGTCGTGCCGGTGCCCATCTGCTCATCAGTGCCAATAGGGGTTATGTCCTCTGAAATAGAAGCAACAGAAGTGTCAACATCCTCTGGAACTGCCGGGCCTTCCTTATAGACTACAAAGGAAGTGTCTGATTGGAACGTTGTAGGCGATTCAGCAGTTTCGTCAGTAGCATCTACAGCTATAAGAATATATTCTGGGTATGTCTCGCTTGTCGTAGGATCAGGCTCGTCGTCCAGATATACGGCGGACCATTCAGCCGTCGCTTTCCCATTAGACACTGTTGCATCCGCCATCTCAGGCAACAAGTCTTCCGGACTGGGCTCCGCATCTTCTGCATCATATTCCAAAAATGCAAACTGGATGGATGAAGTGTCGCAGCCTGTCACGCCAGCTGAAAGAATCACCCTTGAGCCTTCCTTGATCTTGTCGAATGCAGCTCCAGTCTCGTCTGACCATGACACGGAATTTATCATGCACGTGCCCGACGAAACAGACGTATCATCTGTTGCAGCACAATCTAAAGCACAAGTTATTTCATTCTCGCTAGCATCGCAAGCGTTGTCGCCGCATGTGGGCGTAGTGCTAGTTAATGCATCTGCATTGTCAACAGTATATTCGCCGGTAGACTGCTGTGAAGCAGAAGGCGCAAATCCTGAAGGGAATATCTTGACGAACCTTGTCGGCAAATATAAAATTGAATCAGAAGAAGCAGAGTCAAAATGTATTGGATAATATCCAAACAATATTATTTCTGCAGCATTAGGTTCAAACCCTTCCTGATCAGGAGAATCATTTGGGTCATCTATAGCAGGAACAACCCAGGAATATTCTGCCTTGCCGCCGGAGGTGTTAGAGTCCAATGTTGCGACTTCTGAACCCGGATTTTCGTAATCATCTATATCTGCAATTAAAAATTGGATAGGCATGTAGTTGCAATAACTGGCCTCACCATTGGTGTTCTCGATGTTCGCAACTATCTTAACTGTCGAACCAACATTAGAATAATTTATCAAAACATTGTTAGGATTGTACATCTCTGCGATAGTAATGTTACATGAGCTGTAATCCTTGCAGTCTTTCGGGCAAGACACGTCATCTTCAGACATGCCGCACTGCAAGTCGCCACATACGTCTGAGGAATCGCCACCTGCGACGACCTCATCGCCCGTCGCGCCGCCAGATGAACAGTCCCTGCTGCAACCCTGCACAGTCTCGCCTGTGTCGCATCTCTGGTTGCCACACACATTGCTAGTGCAGGAATCACCCTCATCAATATAGCCGTTGCAGTTGTTGTCAAGATAGTCGTTGCATATTTCCGTCGCGCCAGGATTAATTGAAGCAGAAGTGTCAACGCAATCTTCACCGCGATGCGCACATGACGCATCATCATAGTCGCCATAGCCGTCACCGTCAACATCAACACATGCGGCGCCTACTGCTGAAACGAATAATGCAGATACTAAGAAAACTATTACAGCGTTAAGCCACCCCTTTTCCATATAATAATACAATAGAACTATATATTTAAAGATTTCTACAAGTTTCTATTTTAGAAATGTAAATCGGCCAGATCATTATTATTGCTTGATGAACCGCCAGCTTGATGAACCG
>CAYHOW010000087.1:0-5334 GCA_964358335.1 Candidatus Woesearchaeota archaeon | reverse complement strand
AGACGTAATCCTTGACATTTTCAGGGAGGTCTACGGCGATGAACACCCTCATAGGAATTCACCCAGTATCTTTGCGCCGAGCTTGACAGTCATGCCGTTGACATCCTTGTCGGGTATTATCTCGACGATATCTAAAGCCTTCAGGTTCTTCAGCAGCTTCAATCTCTGCAGGAAATAGAGAAGTTCTCTTGACGTCATTCCGCAAGGCTCCATGTATCCTGTGCCGGGAGCGAAAGCAGGATCGACCGCATCGATATCGACAGATACGTACAATGAACCGAAACCGCGAGCCATCTCCATCACAGCGTCGCATACGCCCTCGACATTGCCGAAGATGTTTTTCATAGGATAATACTTTATTTTTTTCTTCCTGAGATACTCAATCTCTTCCTTTGACGCAGCCCTTACGCCAACAATTATTGCATGTTCTGGCTTAAGTATCCCTTCCTCTATCAGGTGGAACAGCCAGTCCTCATGCACAGCATCCTCGAAGTTCTCGAACACGTCAGGGTGCGCGTCGAATGAGATTATGCCTGCGTTAGGATTTTTCTTGGCGAACTCCTTGAAAGTCGAATAGGTTATTGAATGGTCTCCGCCAAGGAATATAGAGTTCTCCTTGCCTTTTATGCCCTTGGAAATAATCTCATGTATTTTTTTTATGCTGCTCTCGTCATTGAACTCAATCCCGGAAACCTTCGGCACGGGCTTCTTCTCGGACTCGTTCAGCCAGACCCCGTTCTCAAGAGTCTCGACTATCATGTCGGGCGCCTTTTCGCTGCCGGTTTTCTCCAATCCCCCGTAAGAAGTTGGTATTTTGACAATTTCCATTTTGAGTTCAGCCGAACATAGAAAGGTATTCGGTGTCGTTAACATCGGTCTGCTTGACTTTGGCTATCGCGTCAATGAAATCCTTCTGCCTGACGTAGATCCGCTCATTCCTTATTGCGAAATATCCCGCCTCTGTGCATACCGACTTGATTTCTGCGCCGGAGAACCCTTCAGTCATCTCAATTATCTTGTTGGCATTGACTCCCTTCAGGTTCATATTTTTTGTGAATAGGTTGAATATTTCTTTCCTTGAATCTTTTTCAGGCAATCCTATCTCAATTAGCCTGTCGAGCCTCCCCGGCCTGAGCAAGGCGCTGTCCAATATGTCCAGCCTATTGGTGGCGGCTATGATCTTCACGTCGCCCAGAGACTTGAACCCGTCAATCTCAGCCAGCAGCTGCATGAAAGTCCTTTGCACTTCCCTTTCCCCGGACGTGCCCATGTCCATCCTTTCAGCGCCCAATGCGTCAATCTCGTCAATGAATATTATCGAAGGTGCATTCTCCTTTGCGAGCAGGAAAAGCTCCTTGACCAGCTTGGCTCCCTCGCCGATGAATTTCTGCACAAGCTCAGAAGCGACTACCTCAATGAACATCGTGTTTGTGGAGTTGGCGACAGCCTTGGCGAGTATAGTCTTTCCGCATCCGGGAGGCCCGTGCAGCAATATCCCCTTCGGGGGAGTTATGCCAACCTGCTTGAACAGGTCTGGCCTTTTCAGAGGCAGCTCGATTACTTCTTTTATCTCGGTTTTCTCTTTTTCAAGCCCGCCTATGTCCGCCCAGGTTATGATGGGCTTCTCTATGACAACGAAACTTTCAGTGGGATGCTCTTTGACTTTCTCGAGCCTGTCCAGTATTGTCAGGGTCTTCTGTTCAGTGAGGACAGTATCGCCCGTCTGAAGCTTGCCAATCATGTGTGAAGATATGTTTACCAAGAATGTATGGTTGTTGCTCAGCCTGACTATTGCCTTGTCTCCGATAATCTTCTTAACATCGACGACCAGCAGTGGCGGCTGCTTGAACTTTTCCAGCTCGGCCTTGAGGTGCACCAGCGAACTCCTGAGTAGCTCGTTCTCTTTCTCCATGTCCAGTGGGCTCATCCTAAAATTGAACAATGGATCTTGTTCGTTGGTTTCTGTGCTCATTTTCACGGGTAGGCCTTAGCAAGAAGTTCAGGCTTCTTATCAAACCTCTTCCTGACCGGCTCCAATAGCAGATTGACCTCTTTGGCCAAGGCGTTTTTCAGGTCAAGAGGATGTATCTTCTTTTCCTTGAAATCTTTCTCTAAAGAATCATAATCATTGTAGGCTGCATTGCCGCCGAACTTCTCGGGCCTCTCTATCACAAACTCTCTCCTTAGCGGCATTATTACATGCTTCAATAATGCGAAAAGCCCGTTGTCCTCTGCCTCTCCGGCCACGCAATATGCGGACTTGACTTTTTCAGCAACAGATTCGGGCGCGTCAAGGCAATCAATCTTGGACTTTGGGTCGGAAGAGCTCATCTTGCCGCCGGTTAGGCCTGGCAGCATGGGATTCATCACTTCGACCCTTCTCCTGTATCCTATCCGTGGCAGGTTCTCCCTTGCAAACATCATGATTTTCCGTTGGTCAATGCCGCCGAACTGGACATCTACATCTAAGTATTGCTCATCCAGAGCCTGCAAGATTGGATAGATGAACCCTGATAATTTAGGCGTGTCTCCGAACCTGACAACTTCAGAGGCTGCATGCTTGCACTGGCTGAACGTGTTCAGTGCGGCAAGCCGGTACATATCCATGGTATACTTCCTGTCAAGCTGGAAATCGCTGCCCCTGACGAACTCGACATTCTTGGTGTCAATGCCGATGGCCTCTAACATTCCAAGCAAGACTTCCTTATAGTAATCGACCCTGTAGTCCAGCAGTTCCCAAGGCGCCTTCTGGTCGTCCAGATGCGCATGGATGTCAGCAAGCAGTATCTTGAACTTGAACCCCGCCCTGATGAAATCGGCGGCTTTAGATACCCAGAAGAAATATCCTATGTGTATCCTGCCGGTCGGGGCAGTGCCTATGTATGCTGAAGGCTGGACCTTGGACTTTAAAATGTCCAAAAGCTCGTCTTCCTGCACTATTTCGGCAGTGTTCCTCTTGATTATCTCTAATCTCTCTTCTGCTTTCATAATTGGTTATTAAACCAAGCCGGTATTATAAATATTTTGGTTTTAAGCAGGGATTTCCGAAAAAAAATGGCAAAGTTTATTATCTGGGGCTTACAGGTTTCGTCACCATGGAAGAGAGAAAGCTCGAGAATGTCGCATGGGCAGTCTCGTTGGCAGGCATTCTTCTTATCCTGTTCATTTCAGAAATTGCGGAGGCAGATGAGGTCAGCATCTCTGAGATAAATGAGGGGATGGAAGGTGAAGAGGTCATGTTCAATGCAGAGATTGTGAAAATCATCCAGAAGGAAGGCATTTCCATTTTGGATGTCAAGGATGGCACTGGGAAAATAACAGTCGTTGCGCTCGGAGATGAGGCATTGGGGCTTAGCGGTAAAGACCGCATTTTGATTTACGGCGATGTCAAAATCTATAACGGCAAATTAGAGGTCGAAGCGTCGCAGATTAAGAAATAGGTTTCGGGCGGCCCGTGCAGTTTTCCGCTCTTTGGAAAATAAACCGCAGTTTTTTTTGATTAGCTTTATTAAGGGACTTTTCAAGGTATGGCATCATGAAAAAATGGATGATGCTCTCGATTATAACAGCCGTATTAATTGCGCTGCCTTGCGCAATAGCATACTCACTCCTTAAGGATTCCAACATGGAAGCTATTGCGGAGCCGGAGGTTTATTTCTGTCCTGCGGATGATTGCGCATCAAAGCTTGCGGAAGCAATAATGGAAAGCGAATCGCATGTGGACTGCGCATTCTACGACCTCAGGCACGAGAAGGTCATAGAAGCGCTGGAATCAAGGGACTCAAGATTGGTTTTGGACGATGAAGCTAAATATCAAGGAAGAAAAGATGATGGTTCAGGCCTTATGCACAACAAGTTCTGCGTGATAGATGATAAGGTTGTAGCTACAGGGTCATTCAATCCGACGCATAACGACAATGACAGGAACAACAACAATCTCATCATAATCAGGTCAAGGCTTCTTGCTGATAATTATAACAAAGAGTTCAATGAGCTATGGGAAGGGAGATTCAGGGGAGGGGCAAAAGTCAGGAAGGAAAAGGTTTACCTTGACGGCAATATGTATGAGAACTATTTCTGCCCTGAGGATGAGTGCGAGAAGCATGTGATTGAATCATTGGAAAAAGCAAGGGAATCCGTCTACTTCATGGCGTTCTCGTTCACTTCAAAACCAATCTTAGATTTCTTAATTTCAAACAATGGCAATTTAGATATACGAGGCGTCATAGAGAAGACACAGAACAGCGAATGGTGCGTTTTCGATGCGATGAACGAGTCGGGCATGAATGTAAGGCTGGACAAGAACCCAAAGAACATGCATCATAAGGTGTTCATAATCGACAGGTCTATTGTCATACTTGGCAGCTATAACCCGACAAAGTCGGGCAATGATAGGAACGACGAGAACATCCTGATAATCCATGACAAGGAAATAGCGGATAGGTTTGTTGAAGAGTTCGAACGAGTCTGGTAAAAAATGTTCTTAGAATTGATAATCTGCATTTTTATCGGAGTTGGTTTCGGTATAATTACCTGCATAACTCCGGGCGTGCACGTGAACTTGGTTTCAGTCGTGCTTCTGAGCCTGTCCCCGATGCTATTGAAGTTCACTTCTCCATTGGCGTTGTCAGTTGTGATAATCTCTATGGCCATCACCCATACATTCCTGGACATAATCCCGTCGATATTCCTTGGCGCTCCCGAATCGGACGAGGCGGCATCGGTGTTGCCGGGCCATAAATTATTGCTCGAAGGCAAAGGATACGAGGCAGTCATGCTGACAGTCATAGGCGCATTGGGCGGATTGGTTCTCTCACTGCTGATGTTGCCGCTGTTCGTGCCATTGGCAAAATACCTTTATCCGATACTTAAGGATTACATCGGTTACATACTGCTGGCCATCATACTCTTTTTAATCCTGAGGGAAAAGGAGAAATTGGCGGTAAGCTGCATATTCCTGTTTTCGGGAGCGTTAGGCATTGGCGTATTCAGCCTGGCTAAATTAAATGACCCGTTGTTTCCATTGCTATCGGGGCTGTTCGGCACTAGCATGCTCCTGCTGAGCATAAAGGACAACACCAAGATACCGGAGCAGAAGACTTCAGGCATCGAGTTCGAAAAGAAGAAAGGAATAAAGGCAAGCGTCATTTCAGCCGAACCATATGAATTATATCCAAATTTTTGGACAACGAGATTGGATTTGTTTAAAGTGGTGATAAGAGAATATCTGGTGATATGTTACTTCAAGATTAAAGGATGGATTTAGTTGAAGCGCGCCTTAGTCATCGGAGGAACAGGGTTTATCGGTACTAATCTCGTGCGATTTTTAGCTAA
>CAYHOW010000086.1:0-5335 GCA_964358335.1 Candidatus Woesearchaeota archaeon | reverse complement strand
AGCAAGGTTTTTTCAGGTTTTTTTATGATTTTGTCCTCTGAGCTTAATACATACGGTACTTGTTAAGCTGAATTAGATACTGCAGTATCTGGATTTGAATTATTAGGTTACTATATTCTCTAGAAGCTAAATCTTTATTAATAAGTTTAGCTACATTATAGCCAATGAAAAAAGAAACAAAGATTGAAGTTTTGGGTTATGAGATGTTGGAGAAGAAAGTAAATAAAAGTGGCAATAGCGGTCGTGTTTATGTCCCGATTGAATGGGTTGGCAAGAAAGTAAAAATAGTTTTAGTTGAACAATGAAAACCCCAAAACTATATACAAGCATGAACAAGAATCAATTGATTAGGGATATTCTTAAAAAAGATAAAATGATTGAAGAACTTAAAAGTGAGAAGGAAGCTCTTGAGAAAGAGCTTCGTAAATACAAGAATGCAAATACCCCTTCCTCAGCAAATAAACACTTAAAGTCTAATACCGCCGGGCTCAAAAAAAAGAAACATGCACGAAGAGGAGCACCAAATGGTCACAAGGGTTCAACCTTTGTTTGGCCAGATGTAAACCAAATAATTGATTTGATTGTAAGAAACTGTGCTCAATGCAAAAGTACAAACATTGAGCCAACCGGATATGTGAAAACGAAAAAGGTAGTTTGCTGGATAAAACCTAAAATTATAATCAAAGAATACCGTCAGTATGAGTTGAGGTGCCTTGACTGCAATACGCTTACATTAGCTAGTCATAAGGATATTCCCGAGAAGGGAATTTACGATAAGAATATTCAAAGCCTTGTCAATTATTTCAAGTTCAAAGCAAGACTTCCTTTTGGATTAATAGTTGACACCATGAACAACATATTTAGTGTTCCAATGACCAGACCGACGGCTTTGGCCGTTACAAGAAGGGCAAGTGACAAGCTTAAACCTTACTATGAACAATTAGAGGAAGAAATCAAGAATTCAGATGTTGTTCAAGGTGATGAAACAAGTCATAGCGTCAATGGAGTAAACCAGTGTATATGGGTTTTTTGTAATTCCCTATCATCATTATTCAAATTCAAAAAAGAACGAGGGGGAGATATTGTTGAAAAAGTTCTCGGAAAAGATTTCAAAGGGAAACTTGTGAGTGATGGGTGGGCCACATATACGGTATATACAAAAGAAAACAAAATTGTGCATCAAAGATGTTTGGATCATCTCACCAGAGAAGTAAAATATGAATGTAAGGAAAAACATCCCGACTTATACAAATGGTGCTGTGATATTTATGCTATGATCAAGAAGGGAAAACAATACAAGCAAGAAAAGAGAAGAGATGATATATATAAAAAATGCAAGTCAGAACTTGCAATGTTGATTGCCAATATGAAAGCTCACAGAAATTTAAGAAAATTGGCGAATAAGATAGAAAATGGCGGTGACAAATGGTTTGCCTGCATTTTGCACCCAGAATTACCGATGGATAACAACGAGGCAGAAAGGTCAATTAGACCTTTCGTAATAATGAGAAAGATTATTGGTTGTCTGCGAAGTGATATAGGCATAAAGAACTATGAAATAATGATGAGTTTAATCTCAACGTGGCAAAAACAGAAGAAAAACACATTCTATATGCTACAGACGCTACTTTAGCTTAACAAGTACCTTCACTGCAAAAATATTTAAAGAAACCAAGGGACTTAAGTAATCATATGAAGCCGAGAGCATTGGTCAGGGACGTACTTATTTTCATTTTGACATACTTCATAATAAGGCTGTGGGTAACTGGGGACAGGATAACGTTCAAGGTTGGCATTCTGATGGTCATAGTGGCGGTGATGACCGGCTGGTTCCTGTTAGAAAGATTTAAAATGTGAAATGCATCTGAAGATATGATGGACAAGCATTACAGCGTATGCCCTTACTGCGGGACGGGATGTTCTTTCATACTCCATGTTGACAACGATAGGATAGTCAAGGTGGAAGGGAATAAGGACAGCCCTGTTAACAAGGGCATGCTGTGCGTCAAGGGCTCTACGGTGAACGAGTTCATCCAGCATCCCGACAGGCTGAGGAAGCCGCTGATAAAGAGGGATGGCAAGTTCGTCGAGGTCGAGTGGGACGAGGCGATAAAATACATAGCAAAGAATTTCAAGAGGATACTTGACGAATACGAGCCAAGGTCTTTCTCGATACTCAACAGCGCAAGGTGCACGAACGAGGAGAACTTCCTGATGTACGAGCTGGCGAGCAAGGTCCTGATGACCCAGAACATCGACCAGTGCGCAAGGCTGTGCCACATGCCTTCGGGCATCGCATACTCGAAGATGTTCGGCATCGGCGCAATGTCTACATCGTACCAGAACTTGGAGAAATCTAAGGTGATAATGATATGCGGCGCGAACCCTGCGGAGCAGCACCCTATAATATTCAACTGGATAATGTCAGCGAAGAGGAAAGGCGCGAAGATAATAGTCATCGACCCGAGAAGGTCGTCCACTGCCCGGCAGGCAGACATCTATGTTCCTATAGAGGAGGGTAAGGACGATGCGTTCTTCATTGCGCTGTGCAAGTACCTTATCCAGAACGGAACGGTCGACTGGAAGATGCTGGAAAGGTGCGAGGACTACGAATTTTTCTTGGAGGAGCTTAAGCCGTTAGGCGATGTCAAGGAGCTTTGCGAATACTGTAATGTTGACGAGAAGTACGTCAAGGAGATTTGCGGCCTGATAACAAAAGGGCCGACGACATTCATCAACGGGCTCGGGCTGACAGAATCGGCAGGCTGCGTGACCAACGTCGAGCTTGTTGGCTGCCTGGCCCTGCTGACAGGCAACATAGGGAAAGAAGGGGCAGGCGTTGCGCCGTTGAGGGGCCAGAACAACGTCCAGGGCGCCACGGACATGCAGACGATGTACTACAGGAAACTTAAGTTCGACAGGAAGACTAAAGCATGCTACCTCGACAAGATATTCGACAGGAGCTTATCTTCCACAGAGATGGTGGAGGCTGCGCTTAACGGCCAGGTCAAGTGCATGTACATCATGGGCGAGAACATCGCGATGAGCCACCCTAATGCGAGCATGACCATCGACGCATTGAAGAATTTAGACTTCTTGGTGGTCCAAGACATTTTCATGACGGAGACTGCAGAGTTCGCTCACGTCGTATTGCCTGGCGCGTCATTCGCAGAGAAGACAGGGACATTCACTAACGCCGAGAGGAGGGTTCAGCTAGTGCACGAGGCGATAAAGCCGATAGGCAAGCCGGACTGGGAGATAATTTGCCTGATAGCCAAGGCGATGGGCAACAAGAAGGATTTCAACTACAAGCATCCAAAACAGATATTTGAGAACATGAAGAATCACATTGACTTGTATTCCGGCTTGAGTTACGATGCAATAGATAAGAACTACGGAATCCAGTTCCCGTGCTTCAAGATAAAGGAAGGCAGCCAGAGCTTCTGCAACGAGGATATTCTTTACAGGAGCTTCTTCTACAGGAAATCAGGCAAGGCATTGTTCCCTACGGTAAGCATATATCCACCCAGCATGAAGGCAAACAGGTATTTCCCGTTCAGGCTGATAACTGCCGGAGTGTTGGCACAGTACCAGACAGGAACTATGACAAGGAGATGCAAGACGCTGAACAAGATAATCAGCGAGCCGTTCGTAGGCGTAAACGCAGAGGATGCGAAAGAGATGGGGATTAATACTGGCGACATGTTGGAGATAAGCGCCCCAAACGGCCAGAGCATAAGGGCAAAGGCAAAGATCAGTGACGAGGTGAAGAGGAAATATATTTTCATGCCCGTGAACTTCAGGGAGGCGAGAGTCAACATGCTTACTTCTGAGAAATTGATAGATATCTCCAAGACTCCGGAGTACAAGGGCGCTATAGTGAATGTAAAAAAGGTTTAGAAAATATAACTATTCGTCATCAGTATCAGATTCAAACGAGTCTTCTTCCTCGACTTCAAATTGGCTGTCATCGACTTCTAGGTCTTCTGAAGCGACGTCGTCATCTTCGAATTCTTCCTCGCGTTCTTCTTCCATTTTAAGGCCTCCTTAAGTTTCCCTACGTCTGCTCAAAAGTGGTATATAAACCTTTCGGTAAATCCCCGCTCCAAAAAGCTTATATATAAAGTGTTACCACGGAATAGTAGCATATGGGGGTCAAAATGAAGAAAGATATCAATTTCGCTAAGCCGCTGCTTATCTTAAAGAAGGGCAAATATTGCGTGCAGCCCTATAACAGGTACAGGTCTGTGTATTTATTGCAGGAGCACGTATGCAACAAGACCAAGCTTAAGAAATATCTTTCAGACGTGACAAGGGAATGGGGCGACGGGATCTATTTGTTCAAGGCCTATATGAAGGACTGCAATGCCGCATTCACGCCTACATGCACTGTTGCGGAAGTCAAGGTCAACAACGACAGGGCAAATGTCGTATTGGTAGAGAACTGATTCACCTGCTTTTTTTTCCTGAGAATATATTGGCCATAGTCGCAGACATGTCTTCGTAAGGCATAAACCTCGAGCCGCCTGCAGTCCTTACCTCTTTCTTGGGCAGCTGCGGAGCCTGCTGAGGATAAGGCTGTTGCATCATGGGCTGCTGCTGGTACTGCTGAGGATAAGGCTGCTGTTGTGGAGGCTGATGGTAACTGGGCGCGGTGAACTGCGCATTATCGTTGTACTTGGCATTGCAAACGTCAATTTCAGAAATAGACACTTTATTTTCTCTGCGCCTTATGATTTCCTGAAGTATCCCGCAAACTTTCTTCAGATTGTCGACGCTGTCTTTGTCTGTCTCGAAACTGAGCTGTATTTGCATGAGTGATAGTTAACTGAATGGTATTTAAATGGATTTCTATTTTCCAAAGGATATATTCAGATTTTCGGCATTGGAAGAAATAACTGCAGTTTTTTTCAGCAAGGTTTTTATACTCTTCTTTATAGAGGGTAACCAGAAAAAAGGTGGTGATATGAATGACAGGTTTTAGGTCGATTCTTAGGGTGTGCCTTCCGATAATAATCATAGGCAGCGCGGCATACAGCATAAGCAGGTGTAGCAACGATTACATGTATAAGTCGACAGCATACGAGCTAAATGAGTCAAGGCCGAAATGCCGCGAGATAGAGCAGAGGCTTGGCAGGATAAGGGGGCTCAAAAGGTCTAGCGTGATGAAGTATCTTATAGGCGAATATGGAGAGGTGGAGGCAATTAGGAAATATAGGGAATCATACTGCAGGCAACAACAAAACGTGAACTACCCTGACCTAAAATGGTTCTCATTTTGAGGTTAGGGCTTCCTGACTCATTGACGGCTGTTGCACTTCGCAGTGTAGAGCAG
>CAYHOW010000085.1:0-5398 GCA_964358335.1 Candidatus Woesearchaeota archaeon | reverse complement strand
CTGCTCTACACTGCGAAGTGCAACAGCCGTCAATGAGTCAGGAAGCCCTAACCTCTAAATGATAAACATTTTAGGTCAGGGTAGTTCACCTTTATCGGCTGTGCTTGAGCTGTGATTTTTCGCTCATCCTGTCTATTATCTTGTCCAACGCGATGCCTACGGATGCGAATGCAGTGACTGCTATGATTATGTATAGCCAGTCTGCGGCCCCGAGCGCGACTACCTTGAAGAACTTGCTTATCGGAGTGTATATTATTAGTATCTGCAGCAGCACCGAGCCTGCGATTGATGCGGTAATGAGTTTGTTGGAGAATATCCTGTCCGTGTACTGCCCCCTGACCACGTGCACGGCTATGAGCTCTATCAGCACCAGCACGGTGAACGCGATTGTCTGCGCCTTTATGATGCCCTTGTCTAAGAATAGCCAGAACAATAGCAGTGTTGTGAACGTGACCAGCGCGCTCAATGACAGTATCCTTACGGCGAACGAGTTGGTTATTATTCCTTCTTTCGGGTTCCTTGGCTTCTTTTCCATCACGTTCGGGTCGGTGGGGTCTACGCCCAGCGCCAGTGCAGGCAGTCCGTCTGTCACGAGGTTTATCCAGAGTATCTGTATGGCTATCAATGGCAGCGGCCAACCGAACAGCGAGGCGAGGAATATTATGAGCACTTCGCCGATGTTGCATGAAAGCAGCAGGCCGACGAACTTCCTGATGTTGTTGAACACTCCTCTCCCTTCTTCGACCGCGTTCACTATCGATGCGAAATGGTCGTCGGCGAGTACCATGTCCGAGGCCTCTTTCGATACGTCTGTGCCGGTTATCCCCATCGCTATGCCTATGTCTGCCTTCTTGAGCGCGGGCGCATCGTTTATCCCGTCTCCTGTCATCGCCACTATGTGGCCCTTGGCTTTCAGCGCATCGATAATTTTCAGCTTGTGCGACGGGTCGACCCTTGCGTAGATGAATATGTCCTCGACTTGTCTGGAGAGGTCTTTTATCTGTTCCAGCTCCTCGCCGGTGACCGCCTTGCCTGCGATGCCTATCTCCCTTCCTATCGCCTCTGCCGTCCTCTTGTGGTCGCCTGTTATCATGATGACCTTTATCCCTGCCTTCTTGCACCTTGCGATTGCCTCCCTGACGCCGGGCCTTGGCGGGTCCCTCATCCCCTGGAGGCCGACGAATATTAGGTCGGTAACGTCCTTGTACTTCTTGCCTTCGCATTCCTTGTACGCGAACCCTAAGACCCTTAGGGCGGATGCTGAGAGCTCGTCTATGGACCCTGTTATCTTTCTCTTTTCAGGTTCGGTGAGCTTCATTACCCTTCCCTTGTAGAATATTTTCGTGCACTTCCTTAGTATGATGTCCGGTGCCCCCTTGACGTATGCGAAATGTTTTCCCTTGACGTTATGGAACGTCGCCATGTACTTGCTTTCTGACGAGAAGGGTATCTCATGGAACCTTGGGCATTGCCTCTCCAGCTCTTCCTTGCCGAGCCCGAACATTTTTCCGCTGAGCAGCAGCGCTTCTTCTGTCGGGTCCCCGAACGCCTTGTCCCCGTCAAGCTCTGTGTTGTTGCACAGCACCCCTATCTCGAAGAGCTTTTCATCGCCCTTCTGCCTGTCCTTGCCATCTAACTGGCGCTCCTTTCCGCTGGCATAGTATTTCTGGACCGTCATCTTGTTCATCGTCAGTGTGCCGGTCTTATCCGAGCAGATGACCGTGGTGCTTCCCAGCGTTTCCACCGAAGGCAGCTTCCTTATGAGGGAATTCTTCTTTACCATCCTTTGGACGGCCAGTGCCAGTGAGACGGTGACGACTGCGGGCAGCCCTTCCGGCACTGCGGCAACGGCCAATGCCACTGAGGTAAGCAGCATCTCGATGATATCTCCGCCTCTCATCAATCCTAAGATGAATACGATGGCTGCTGCGGCGGTTGTGCCTATTGCCAGTATCTTGCCAAGCCTTTGCAGCTTGTTCTGCAGCGGCGTTGGTTCCTCGTCGATGTCTTCCAGCATGCCTGCTATCTTTCCTATCTCGGTCTTCATGCCTGTGGCCACGACGACAGCCTTCGCCCTGCCCTTCGTTATGATGGTGCTTGAGTATACCATGTTCTTCCTGTCGGCAAGCACGATTTTTTCGCTGAGCGCATTCAGGGTCTTCTCTATCGGCTGCGATTCTCCTGTGAGCGAGGCTTCCATTGTCTCCAGGGCCGTCAACTCTATGAGCCTGGCGTCCGCCGGTACCTTGTCCCCTTCCAACAATATTATGATGTCGCCTATCACCAGCTCTTCAGCAGAGACATTGATTATTTTCCTGTCCCTTATGACCTTGGCCTGCAGCGCAGTCAGCTTCTTCAGCTCCTCGATGGCCCTCTCTGCCTTGTATTCCTGTATGAACCCGAACACTGCGTTGAATACCAGTATTATTGCTATCACTGCCGCATCTATCCTTTCGCCGAGCATTAGCGATATGAAGACTGCCGCCATCAGTATCCATACCAGGATGCTGTTGAACTGGCTGAGAAATATTATGAACGGCGAGACTGCCTTTTTCTTCTTTAGCGCGTTCCTGCCGTATTTCGCAAGCCTCTCTTTTGCCTCTTTTGATGTGAGTCCTTCTCTTGAGGTTTGGAAATTTTTCAGGGCTTCTTCTGGCTTGCACGCAAAAGGCGGATTTTTCATCAATGATTAAGCGCATTTGGAAATATTTATTCTTTTTGGTGTCTAATACCCCACTGCTCTGCAGTGGAATCACGAATGCGCTATGGCCACTGGACATATCTTTTTGTCGAGTGGTTAGATGATTTTTTCGGAAAATTAAGCCTACATTTCGAAAAAATGATTGAAATTTAGGTATTTCCATCTAGATTTTCCGACGAATCCGTAATATTTCCGAGATTTCAAAGTAATATATATTTTGCAGAACCACTGGACATCGCGACAGACGTGCGCGTGACGTTTATAAAGCATCTCGCTATATTATTAGACAGTATGCTTAAGACCTACCAATTCCGTATGTACCCTACAAAGATGCAGAAGGAATTATTGGATTTCAATCTTGAAAGTGCCCGTTATGTGTACAATGAGCAGCTCGCTTCCAAGATAAAAGCTTATGAGGAGAATGATAGGAATCTTACCACTTTCGAGCTCAACAACTCTCTTATTTTGCTGAAGAAGAATCATCCTGAGCTCAAGCGGGTGCATTCCCAAGTTCTCCAGAATGTTAACCAAAGAATCGCATACGCCTTTGATAATTTCTTCCGTCGTGTCAAGAACCATGATGAGGAGCCAGGCTATCCAAGGTTCAAGGGCAGAAACCATTACCAATCGATAACATATCCTCAGTCTGGCTTTTCGCTTGACGAGAAGCTGCATGTGTCGAAGATAGGGGATATCAAGATATCCAAGCACAGGGAGATTGACGGCAAAGTCAAGACAATGAACATCCAGAAAACATCTTCTGGCAAGTGGCTAGTTTCTTTCTCGGTAGAGACAAAGCAGAAACAAATCACAAGGCTGAAGGGCAGGGCCATTGGCCTTGACTTTGGCCTGCTACATTTCTATGCGGACAGCGAAGGCAATTTCGTTGACAACCCTCGGTGGCTGAGGAAGTCAGAGAAGAATTTAGCGCACTTGCAGAGGAGCCATTCTAAAAAGAAGAAGGGCGGAAAGAACAGGCAGAAATCAAGGCTGAAGCTTGCTAGGCAGCATGAGAAGATATCAAACCAGAGAAATGATTTCATACACAAGGAGTCAAGGAGGCTGGCCACTTCATATTCATTCATTGCAGTAGAGAAACTGTCAATAAGCAGCATGGTGCACAACAGATACCTATCAAAGTCCATAAGCGATGCCGGTTGGCGCAAATTCATCCAAGCACTTGCCTACAAAGTGGAAGAGACTGGTGGCAAGATGGTAGAAGTCGATGCCAAAGGGACATCGCAGCATTGCATCTGCGGAAACAGGGTTGAGAAATCATTAGCCGTGAGGATCCATCGGTGCAATAAGTGCGGGATAGAGATGGACAGGGACACAATGTCCGCGATGATAATCAAGCATATAGCCCTGACGGGCGCTACCGCAGGAAGTGCGGGAAGTAACGCTTGGGGAGACGAGAGCGAACTCTCGTCGCTGAGCCAGGAACTCCCTTTGCATTCAAGCTAATGGATGCCCCGGAGCTCTGCTCCGATTGGGAGGCTTCACACCTTTCTACGTGGCTTCTCAAGCTTCACAACTTTTTTAAACAGCTATTCTGGCTTTATCATGCTATGCTGAAGGTAGAGTTTCATTCGCACACGAATTATATTCAGGATACCGAGACGGACTATGGCCCGAAGGAGCTGATAGACCATGCGGTGAGGAACGGCTATGACGTGCTTTGCATAACCGAGCACTACTGGCCCAACTCGCCTATTGAAACTTACAGGAGGGATCCTTTCAGGACGTATGAGGACTTCAGGCCTTACGCTGAGGAGAAAGGGATACTCTTGATTAGGGCGACCGAGTTCTTCTTCAAGGAGGGCGAGGTGCTGCTGATAAACTTCAACGGGGATTTGGGGGATGTCAGGGAGCTGAAGGACTTGGAGAGGCTGCCTGAAAGCGTGCTGAAGATAGTTCCCCACCCGTTCTTCTTGACTTCCAACTGCCTGGGCGACAAATTTGTCGAGAACATCGGCCTTTTCGATGCGGTCGAGCACTCGTTCTTTTACAGGAAGCACTTCAATCTCAACAGGAAGGCCATAAGGATAGCGAAGGAGCGCGGCATTCCGCTTGTAGGCACTTCCGACCTGCACAATCTGAGATGGATGGGCTACAACTATACGCTTGTTGACGCGGATAAGGACCCCGAGTCCATAGTCCGTGCAGTAAGGGGCAATAAGATAAAGCTGGTCACTCAGCCGTTGCCGTGGAAGGTTTTCCTGTACGCGACTTACTTCCATTCTTTCAAGTCGCCATCTAAGCTTTTATTCAAATTGATAGGGGAAATCAGGTCAAGGATTTAAGAATTTCCATAGCTTTCTTACCGTCAATCTTCCCCTTGAACTTCGCCATGACGTCGCCCATGAGGCCTCCGACAGGCACGCCCGGGTTCGCATCGGCTATCTTCTTTATCTCGGCCTTAAGCGTATCGTCCGAGACGGCCTCGAACTTGCCCGCATCAATTTTCTTTCCGTTTGCTGCATCTGCCATGAGCTCGATGACTGCGTTCTTAGGTATCTTCCCGTCATTTAGATATCTGAGTATCTCTTCGTAATGCGCCCCGGTGACTTTTTCCGGGTCGAGGCTGTACCTTCTCTTGAGCTCTTTCGGGAACGCTGTAAGCACGGACGCCATGAATGTGGCCTCTACGTTCTTGAAATTCTTGATATAGTGCTCAAAATTTATATCTTCCTTGAT
>CAYHOW010000084.1:0-5437 GCA_964358335.1 Candidatus Woesearchaeota archaeon | reverse complement strand
GATGGTTCACTTATATGTCTTACACGTGGCAGGAGACCAAGTACAGGGTGGTGGAGAACCCTGACGGCTCGAAGCAGGTCGAACTCAAGTGGGTATGCCCTAGGAAAGTCGATGACTATGTCACGTTCACCATAACGATGGACCTCCAGGTGTTCCATTCGGACGTCGAGGCTAACATCGACGGCGTAAAGAAGAAGATGCAGAAGGGCGGCTACGAGTTCAGGTTCGGCGCGTATTACGAGAAAAACTGGAAGGGCTTCTGGATGGACGACAAGGGCCAAGAGTTCAAGCCGTTGATGAAATGGTTCAAGAATTTCTACGAGAGGGTCCTCATCAAGGACAGGCTTGAGAGCTACGATAACCTGCTGTTCACCGAATCGCATATGCTGTTCTCCGAGATAAAGGCATACATGCAGCTCTACGGCAACTCCTGAAGATGAGAAAATTAATCATAGTTTCTGTAATCCTAGTCATGCTGGACCAGATTACCAAATACCTTATGGACGGGAAAGAGTACTTCTCCGGCTTCGTGTCGCTGCATTCTACGGTAAATTACGGGGCAGCGTTCAGCATGCTCGAGGGATGGAACTGGCTTTTCGTATTGGTTTCAATAATAGTTATCATAGGCATATTCTACTACTACAGGTCGTTCAGGAACAAGTGGGGCCTGATACTATTGCTTTCAGGGACCATAGGGAACCTCGTAGACAGGGTCTTGTTCGGCTACGTCCGCGACTTCATTTCGGTGAAGTACTTCGCCACGTTCAATCTTGCGGACAGCTTCAATGTCATCGGCGCCGCGCTTATAATCTATTTCTCATTTATGGAAGAAAAGCACCAGAAAACCTTAAATAGTAACAAATACAAATAAATTACTAGAATGGGCCTATTTGATTTCATGTCAAAGGACAAGAAAGCGCAGAACGTGAAGACTGCCGAAGAGATGCTTAAAGAGAAAGAAATCAAGGAAAACCCGCTGGTCAAGGGCTCGGCCAACGTCAGCCTGAAGGACGGCAAGGATAAGCACTGGATGGTGCTCGAGAGCATGACTGCCGGGCTTGAGAAGCATTATTTCAACGTTCTAAGATTGCTTAGGGAAGAGCCGTCGCACGGGATAGGGTACAAGAAGATAATCAAGGTGAGGGACCTGTTCGACGCTTCAGTCACTTCAAGCTTCCACGGCCATGTGGGCACGAAGATTTCCGCGCTGCAGCAGCAGGCGTCTCAGCACATGGCGACACTGGGCGCGATGGTCAAGACAATTTTCCCTATTGTAAGAGAATTAAGGATAATGGACGAGAGGCTGGACTACTACAAGAGGAGCTATGATGACGACGACAGCGCTGAAGTTTCATTGAAATCCATCTGGATAGAATCTGTCGAGCAGGGCATGCAGAACCCTAACTCCGTATACTCTTTGTCTACCAAGGTTGGCTACCTCACACTGCCCGACCTCTTCTTCAGGATAAGCCCTAAGGACGGAGTCAATGGCGTCGATGAGGCTATCAAGTCATTAGAGAAGGAAGGGGTTCCTAAGAGGGTGGGGGATGTCTGCGCAAAGAAATTGTTCGCGTACTACGAGTGGAAGGAGAAGACGTACAAGGAGATGGCATTCACGAGGGACTTCAAGCTGAAATACCTCAGGCAGCACTACAACACTATAAAGATGTACATGAACTGGGTCAGGCCTTACCTGCAATCGATAAGCAGGCTGCAGATGAAAGGCAACTACACCGATGCCGACCTGGTGAGCTCGTTCGAGACTGCCAAGATAGAGGTTGAGCTTCTGGCTATGCCTGATTCTGGGTACAAGCACTATTTCCCCATCATCCAGGTCAAGTTCATATTCGTGTCAAGGCCCGAGATGGTCTATACCCCTCAGGGGCAGAAGCAGCCTGTGCATTCTGGGAGGACGGAGATAGAGATAAGGCCGTTCGTCGCCACGCAGAGCCAGATTGACGACTACATGAGGCAGAAGGAGTCGGAGGACCTGGAGATACTGTCGTCTTTAGACGCGACGATGGACGCAATCAAAGACGACCTGAGGAAGTACCTGAGGGAAGCGGGCGAGAAGTTCCCAGAGGACGAGAAGAAGGAAGGCAAGAAGAAGAATGACAATGTCTGGGGCATGTTCGGCTCATTGGGCGGCAGCTTCAAGGACCTTTTCGGCTCGTTCAGCACCGACATATTCAAGACGGACGTCTCCAAGAAGATATCCAGGGAGAGGGAAGGCGAGAAGGAGAAGGCGGTGAAGGAGGCGCCAGGCAGGGCGAGGCTGCTGTACTATGTCTACAAGAAGGCATTGAAGATGTACACCGAGATTTAAGAGGATTATTTTGAATAATTTTCAACTTGATTTATTGCCCAATTTATCAAATCAGAAGTGACAAACAGCGATGATTTTTCTCTTAATAATTTCAAAAGATTGATTGTATTTTTTTTGGACAAGACTCCTTCCCTAAACAATCGGATAATAATGCCTACAGTGCCATGGACATTTAGGCCATATTTTTGGGCTACAATCCTGGCGTCCAAATCATCCGTAAAGAACAAGCTGACAGACACCTGCTTGCACAATGAGATTGATGAAGCTTCGCCTAAGTCTAAGCCATGCTTATTTATCATAAACTTAGCCATATCCTTATGCTTCCCGTCTAATGTAATGACAGATAAATTTATGATATTCTTAAGTTCCTTTTTTCCAGGCGCATCTTTTGAGACTATTTCACTTTCTACTTCTGGCGTGATGAAAATGCTAGAAAAAAGGGAATAACAGATTTCAGCATTGGTTTCAGAGATATGTATTATAGGTCCAGCATCAAAGACAGAATTCTCAATCCTTGCCATGCAAGCCCCACTCCACATCTTCCTTTATCGCAGCCTCAAGCATCTGGAGCTTAGTCTCTTTAATCTTGTCCCTTATGGCATCCCTGATGAATTCAGACCTGTTTGCATACCATCCTTGCCTGATGATATCATCCATTTCCTCTGAAAGCCTGGGAGTGATTTTCGCAGGTATAGTTTCCATAATATCACCTAATTGTATTACTCCAGTAATACTATTTAAGGCTTTTGGTTGCATGCTATTCTTATAGATTTCCACATTATAAATACTTCTAAAAAAAACTGCGGTTATTTTTCCAAGTTCCGGAAATCTGAGCATCTTGACATTTTGCTGTTTAAAGAGGCAGATAGTGAAGATCTACTTAGACAAAGGCAGCAGCTTCTTCATCTCCAGCATGAATAGCTTCGCCCTGCTCAGTGAGGTGGTTGCTTTTTGCTCCCGTATGGACTCTGTCATGTTATACTGGAACCTCGACCTCTTTTCCATCTCCAAACCGTACAGCTCGACAATCTCGTCAGACCTGATTGAAGCTATATCAAATGCATCTCCTCTCGCAGCCTCGTATTCTTCCATAAGCCCTTTCTTGATCTTATCCAAGACTAAGACAATCAAGGCGTCATTGGTTACCTTATGGACTATCTTATCGCCAGTCTTGTATCCGAGCTCAAGCAGCACGGCGTTTGCTATGTAGAACATAGAGTAGTAAGAAATTACAATTATCCATATATGCGGCTTTAGGCTGCTGCCCAGCACTCCTCAGCCAGATTCAATGAAAGAGTAGCATTTTGTATGTACATAGCTTTCGCCGCCTCGTTATTTCCTCTTTTTATCAGCCCATCCTGCAGGTAATGAGCAAAGTTCTGCTTGGCTTCTCTCACTCTATCCTTATCAATCATTCATACCATCTCATAATACGCTTCTATCCCGTGCAATATGACATTATTCTTCAAGGCTTCCTGCCCGACATTAGGCTCCTTTGCGTAAGCCATTTCAAGAAACTGCTTTTCAGAGAATACAAGGCAATGTATAGGAAGTGGCAACGACCTCACGGCCCCATTGGCATCCTTCTCGATTGCCTCTTCCCTGCCATCAGGAACAATAAGCATCAGGTCTATATCAGAGTTCTTGGTCTGTGCCCTTTTCGCATAAGAGCCGAACAGAAGAAGCACATAACATCTCGTTCTGAGCGCATTCTTGAAGTCACTAAGCATCACAGCCAGGTTTTTGTCTTTCAATAGCTCTTTCCTCCTGCTGTATTCCGCCTCGAATATAAGCGGGTGCACCTTAGAGACGAGCTTGACCCTGCTGGACTGCCCGAAAGATTCCAGCTTGACAATAGATTCTTTTTCAAGCCTCTTTACAATAGAATAAATGTTCTTGTAGTCCATTCTTAGCCCCTTGGATATCTTGAGGATGTTAAGCTCTTTCATCTTGTTCTCTATAAGATACCTGATAATTGCCGCGTCCTTATTCTTCATGTCAATACCGCCATATAATTATGGTATTATTACCATATATTTAAATCTTTCCGTCAAGTTGGTTCATCATGCAGTTTAGGCCGTGATATGATAAGAAGTAAACTGCAAAATAGCCTTATTAAAACCTTCTAAAAAAAACTGCGGATATTTTTCCAAGTTTCGGAAAACCGAGCAAGACAGCCGGAACAGCAGGAAAGTAGAGTCAATATCTACAATAAGTCTAGGCAACATAAAGTTTTATAAGCCGAATCCGCATCTATAATTCTAAAATGCAGCCCGACTTGGAAAAAGTTTTGGAGGAGAGCGTAAAGCCGATAATAGAGAGGACTATCCAGAAGTTCATCGGCGTTACGGTGAAGGAGTTGAACAGGGACATCACCGACAAGCTGAAGAGGAATCCCCTGATAGAGTTCGACATAAGTACGAAGTATCCATTGAGGAAGGCAAGATTGATGTTCAGGAAGCGTTATTTGGAAAGGTTGCTCAAGACGAATTTCGGAGACGTCTCTGCGGTGGCGAGAATCTGCGGCGTCGACAGGAAGACCATCCACAGGATGATACACGAATTGAAGATAAATATAGAGGAGTGCAGGAGGGCGTTATTGAAGGCCGAGTACGTCAAGAAGGAGGCCTTGAGCTTGGCCATAGAGGAGACATTGAAGCATTACGAGCACATTTTGCATCCGGATAAATTGTCGAAGATGTACAGGAACGTCAGCGAGCTGTCGGAGAGTATCTTCAAGGAGTTCTCGTTCAACTGGCCTACATTGAAAGAGGCAGAGGACGAGTTCGAGAGGGATTTCATCAGGAGAGCCCTGGAAGAGAATATGGGAAATATATCGGCGACGTCAAGAAAACTCAAAGTCAGGTTCGAGACGCTGCACAGGAAGATAAAAGAGCTAAAAATATCCGGGCCTTAGCCTCATCAAGTATTCTTTGGAAGCTATCTGGTCGTCTAATGAGCCTATCTCGAATTCCAGGACGCCTTCATATCCATACTGGTTCAAGAAGTCCAAGAACAATTCCCAGTCGATGTTTCCTTTCCCGACAGGCCTGTGCAGGTCTGAAGAGCCGTCGTTGTCGTGCACATGGACGTACTTTATCCTGGGCCCGA
>CAYHOW010000083.1:0-5483 GCA_964358335.1 Candidatus Woesearchaeota archaeon | reverse complement strand
TTGGTCTGCGGGATAATCACATGGAGAGCAACTGGACTACTGGGATAGGCTCTAAGCCTCGACCGAGGTATGCCTTTTCTAAAGAGGAAGATTGTGAGGCTTTTAAAAAAAAACTCGCGCTACTTGGCACGTAAACCCAAAGAGTGGACGGTAGTTGCCGAGGATGAAAGCACTTTTGTTTATGATGTTAAACTACGTTCGGTATGGGCTGTAAAAGGAACTAAACCGCGTATGCTTGTTACAGGTTCTCATCGCAGGCTTGTGTGGTTTGGCGTTTTAGCCGAGGATGGCACTCAATTGTTTAGAATGTATGATAATGCAGATAGCGACCAGTTTCTTGATTATTTGCCTCAGCTTCATCGTAAGTATCCCAAAATGATTTTGTTCATGGACAAGGCAACATATCACGCTAAAGAAAAGCGGGTCCAGCGTTACTTGCGGCAGCATAGGAGTAGCATTCGCGTGAGGTGGTTTCCTTCAGGATTTCCTGAAGCAAATCCAATGGAAGAATGCTGGAACCAAGGCAAAGATGATGTGCTCGGTTCAAAGTTTTATGATAAGTTTAGTGACTTTAAGAAAGCAACATCTGAGTATTATAGGACTAAGCGATTCAAACTGGATTTGTATAAATACTTATGTCACTAAGTATAAATATGAGCCTTGAGATAATTTATTTCAGAGAGATAAAACAATAATTCTTTAATGCATATATCCAACCACAACAATACTTATATCTAATCCGTCCATGAAAGAGAGCTATGGACGTCAAACTAATCGCTTCTACAGGGGACTTACAGGACGCAAGGAGCATGCTTGAGTTCGGGCTCAGGTGCGCAAGGATATGCTACACTGCAAAGGACTGGGACGAGCTGCAGAAAGAGCAAGTCAATGAGGAACTGCTTGATGACCTGCTGAACTCCGGCCATCACAGCGTATTCGAGCACATCAATCTCAGGTTCAATTTCAGCCGCATGCCTAAGGCTATGGCGATGGTATTCAACAATGAGAAGCAGTACGCTACGTCAGAGAAGTCCGCAAGGTATACGGTCATGTCAGGCATGGAGCCGCAGCAGAAGGTGCTGTACGACAAGTGGATAGAAAAGCTGATACCCGCAATAGAGAAAGTGTATCCTGAAATGCAGGAAGCAGGCGAAAGGGAAGCGGCCATAAAGAAGCTCGCACAGGAGAACGCGAGGTACATGACGAGCGTGTTCACCCCGACAAAGATGGTGCACACAGTGAACCTGAGGCAGCTGAACTTCCTGCAGCAGCAGTTCGAGAGCTTCATCGCCGAATATTCTGGAAGCGGTGACGAGTTCAGGTCAAGGCTTGCATCGGAAATGCAGTCGTTCCTCGACCAGGCCAGGCAGTTCAGGATAGAGAAGCTGGACAACCAGACAGACAGGGGGCTGTCGATGTTCTCGTCTTCAAGGCTGTCTCCGAAAGAAGTGAAGGGAGACGTATACTCGACAGCATATCCGCTGAGCTTTGCCGGCCTTGCGCAGGCACACAGGCACAGGACCATCAGCTATAATATCCTAAACGGCCTTGAGAGAGGCGCAAAGATGGGCTTCTACGTGCCGCCGATAGTCAGCGAAGAGAAGATGGAAGATGAATGGGCATCCGACCTTGGGCAGGTTGCGGTGACAGACTATCCGCAGGCGCAGCTGCTGCAGGTATACGAGAGGGGAAGGCTCGAGGATTTCAGGTCGAAGGCTATGCTGAGGATGTGCGGCCATGCGCAGCTGGAGATAATGATGAACACCCTGGCCACCGCCAAGGGCTATGAGGCATACCAGAACGCATACGGCAACAAAAAGTCCCTGAAGCCTAAATGCATGCAGGGCTACAAATGCGCGAAGCACTGTGTCTGGACAGGCAACATGGCGCTGGAAAGGCTTGTGTGAAGCCTCTGCAATATGGCACATCTTTCCAAAATATTAATAAACAAGTAGCCAATCCAATAATTCAAAATGGTAAAAGCAAAAAATGTTGTATGGTTTTTGGTTGTTTTGGCTGTAGGCATAGCCGTATTCAAGCTGAACCTAGACGACAGATTCTGGCCGGCAAATGGCAACGCTGTTGCTGTGGCTCCAGATGACGCTAATAGCACAGGTGAGGAAATGAAAAAGAACAGGTTTGCGGTCATAGAGACCGGGAAAGGAGACATAAAGATTGAGCTGTTCGAGGACAAGGCTCCGTTGACGACAAAGAACTTCATCGACCTTGCGGAGAAAGGGTTCTATGACGGGCTTACGTTCCACAGGGTCATAAGAGGCTTCATGGTCCAGGGCGGAGACCCTGAAGGCGATGGCACTGGCGGCTCCGGATATACAATAAAGGACGAGTTCCATCCGAGCCTGAAGCACAACAGCGAAGGCATACTCTCGATGGCCAATGCAGGCCCGGACACAGGCGGCTCGCAGTTCTTCATAACCGAAGGCCCGCAGCCGCACCTGGACGGCAAGCATGCAGTGTTCGGCAAGGTAGTCGATGGCATGGCGGTCGTGAGGACCATCGAGCAGGGCGACATCATGGAGAAGGTCACTATTGTGTCTTCTTGATTTTTTTTCTTATGGCTAATTTTTATGAGAGCGAGCTGAAAACTATCATCACGTGGAACCTGTATAAGAGGCTCGGGCCGCAGCTGGAAGAGAAGACCAGGCTGGTCAGGCACGAAGTTGCGCACAGCATACTGTTTAAGCCTGGCTGGCACGCGCTGAAGTACAACGAGGAGAATCTATTGGAATATGTGGTGAGGGAAGACCCAGACTGCATGTGCACAGAGGTGTCAAGGCAGCAGCTGAATAACTCGGAGTACTTAGACATCATGGGCCGCCTTGGCAAGGAAAAAGTCATGGTGAGGGAATGGGACACAAAGAGGGAAGTGTTCTCGCACGCGAGGGACGGCTTCATCTACGGGATTTACTTGGAAAGAATATTCAGGCCGGGCGTCGAAGAGCCTGCATATGTGCTCAAGGTCAGGCACAAGGGCGAAGAGCTCGCATTGCTCGAGCATGCCTTGAGGATGAGGCGGATGATGGTGTCCCTTGGCGCCCCTAATATCATCCATCCCAGCCAGTTCGAGGACAGGATAGGGATGTGCCTCGCTGCAAGGGTAAGATAACAGAACAATTTATATTCTCCATCCCATATATTGTATGATAAAATGCGAAGCGAGCTTTTCAGGACAGCCAGCGCGAATTACTATCAGGTCTATACCCACCATGCAGACCTTAATATTTACGATTTGCCCATTATAAGGAAGCTTGGCTCTGCCGGGTTCAAGCCCGACGAGGTTCCTATAGTCAAGGAGGTCGTAAGCACTGTCCAGCCTTTCCTTAATTACGCCAATGCACAGGCATATCCCACGATGGAAGATATATTCGAGAAAGACAGGATAAAGAGTTTAGATGGCATAGTCCTTGAGAACCTGTACTGCTCCAGCTACAGTTCAGAGATGATGGGCCAGTACAGCATGATAGTAGACAACATATTCTCTTCGGGCAAGAAAATTCCAATATATTTCGTAGATGTCGACACAGAGTGGGACCATACAGACAAGATATTGGCGGCTGGCGGCATTGGGCTGGGGTTCGCTGTCGCAGGCGTTGCAATAGGCTCCTTGGCGTTGAGGAACTATCTCAGGAAAAAGAAAGACGAGGGTGCAACGAGAAGGGACTTCCTGAGGCTGATGGGCAGGACAGCGGCGGCTTCAGCAGGCGCGGCTTTGGGCATGTACATGCTCGGCGGCCACCTTGCTGCGCCATACCATATAGGCTACAGCCAGGGCACATCAGGCAAGATGGCGCCTTACATGGTTTACCTTAACACGGAGGCTTTTCCGACTAAAGTCATAAATCTCAGGAACGCCGTATGGGCAAGGAAGATAGATGGCTTCATCGCGCCCCACATTAAGGGGATGACTGACGTTAAGCCCACAATAGCGGTAGTCACTGGCGCTATGCACGCAGGCCTTGAATGGTACCTGAAAAGCAGGAAGAAGAGGGACAGGGTTATCAGGAAGTACAGGAAGGACATCGAGAAAATCGACAGCACCGACTTGGATTACATACTCGAGCTCATCCCTGACAGGGTAAACTCTTTCGGAGACCACCTGTGGCACACTAACCTTATGCACAAGCCTTTCCTTTAGAGGAAGCTTGATAGCTTGCTCTGCGATTTGATGTTGCTCAATACCTTGCTGTTGTTAAGGAAGACGGTGATGTCTAATCCGAACTTGTCCTTGGCCAAAGCCTTTGCATGATCAATCATCTTTTCCCTCGAATCGAAAGACATTACCTTGTTCTGGACGGATTTCCTTGTTGCCTCTAACACTACCCACACCCCTAACGGCACATCGTAGGCAGGGAGAGTGAACCTTATGGCTAATACAGAGGCCTGCCTGTGCAGCTGATTCAATTTCTCAAGGACGGCCAGCCTTGAGCTGTAGTATCCTCCAACGCAGTTCTCAGCATAGGTTTTCCTGCCCCCATAGAACTCGTAGTCGGTAGTGTAGTTCAGTTCGTCGGCAGGCTTTCCCGAAACGTAAGTCTCGAACAGCTCGTACGACCACACGTCGGGGAATGTCATCACGAGGAAGAAGTTGTCCATGTAGCCGCCGAAGAATAGGGTGTAATCCAGCGAGTTGTAGTCCTTTATGGCATTGATCAGGTTTTTGCCAAGCTGGTCGTGTACAGCCGTTATCGACCATTTCGTCGGCACCAGCCTCCTCTGCACCTTCACTCCCAGGTTGCCTACGGACAATAGCTTGATCAATTCATTCTCGCCGAAGCCTTTCGAGTTCAGGTACTTCATGGCGTCCACGGACTTCAGGTCTGTGTCGGACACGACCTTCTCGACCTTGGTGTCTATGTGCGGGTTCTCGGCGAGCTTTACCGTCTTCAGGTCAGCCCTCGGCCCGTGCGGCATCGTTATGTCGTTGACGCTGAGCTTGAACACGGGCTTTTTCCGCAATAGGATATCAACGTCCACAGGCCTGGACGCCATGCTTATCTCCTGCGCCATCTCCAATAATTTGTTTGCCTTCTGCTTTATCGGGACTTCGAACTTGGAGTTTATCAATGATGACCTGAGGCTTATGACGCTCGGGCTGTCGAACAAGTTCTGGCCCCAGAAATTAGGCGCATCGTATAGCCATGCGTCATCCTTCATTTCTGGCGGGGAGAGAATTCCGACGTTGACTTTTGGATATCCGTACTCGCCGACGAAGATGGTCGGCGCCTTGCCAAACAGGTCCTCCGACTTTAACAAATCTACGGACTTGAACAGGTACTTGGCATCAGAATGCTCCCTGCACAGCTTTCTTGCGGAATTGTCAGGTATCGGCCTCTTGCAGACTAGGCAGTTCATATGGAAGGAAAATAAAGTTTAAGTTAAAATAGGTTATGGTAGAAACTAATATAAATCCAGATTAATTCTTTTTATTTTAGCTAAATTGTCAGGTAAATCATTTTCATTGG
>CAYHOW010000082.1:0-5505 GCA_964358335.1 Candidatus Woesearchaeota archaeon | reverse complement strand
CGACCAAGACGGTTCAGGGGACAAAATACACCACGACTTATGATCCTGACCAGCTTGGCAAGATGTTCACGATGGTCAGCGAGGTCCAAGTATGTCCTTTGTTTTCTGAACTGAAACCCGGGACGACATTAGAACAAGCTGACAAGATGTGCAAGAAGACTGGCGAGATATCGATAGGCGACCATATTAAGAGGCAGGTCAAAGGAAGCGCAGACATATTGGGTGTGAAGGATTACGGCGTCATTGCCGGCAACATAAGGATTGACCTAAAAGAGAGCAAGATCATGCTGACGAAATCCAGCAAGAGCAAGGCCGCATACTACAACTATTACAATTCTGACAGGAAACTACAAGCGCAGGCAATGTTTGGCGACACTTTAGAAATCAAGAAGGTAAAAGATGAGAGGCTCTCCAATAGTTTTTACTTGGCTGTAACCGCGAGCAATTCAGAATATTATCAGGGCTCGAACGTGCTGATATGCGAGAATAAGTGCAAGCTTGAGATGAACTCGAAGTTCAAGAACGTCAATGTCAAGAACAGCGCATACGCCGCCACCTATGCCACTTATGTTAAGGATATAGTGCCTTTAAGGAAAAAGTACGGCGACAAGTGGATGGAAAACTCTAAGCTGAAGGAATGGGATCTGTTCAAGGTTTCGGATGTCAATCACTTGTATTTCGTCTGGAACGGCAAGTACCAATTGTCAGGGGCCTTTAAAGGCAGCAGAGGGAAGACGCCGATAAGGTTCCAGTTCTGGAGCTCTAACAATAAGTATATCAAGACTGTGTTGTCTGCCGATATAAAGATATTAAATGGGGAAAGCCTGTTTGAGGTTGGCATAGTGCCGCCGACAGAAAGTTCAATTGAACAGCCTATATACTTGATGAAGTCTAACGCAGAAAATATATTATTGAATGATTTCGATAAGGGATTATTGGTTGTAGAAAATACTAACACTAATGAAAAAGCCGTAGTTAAGTTCAAGACCATCAAGTCAGATGAGTTTAAGGATTATGCTTATAATGACGACGAGGTCCATGTTAAATCCAAGGTAGTTGCGATAAACAAGAATCTCGGATCTGAATGCCCTATATTTTTAAAAGACTACAATTGTGTATCCGTGCAGTCGTTGACTAATACAAGAATCAACATTGAGATGCCTGGCAAGGACGTGCTGTCTCCACTGTCCGGCAAAAGGGTGAACGGCTTTAAATCGTTCGTGGAAGTTTATCAGAAGAAGACTACGTTCTATTTCAATATAGAGGAAATAAGGAAAAATGGAGATAAGATAACGGTATACCAAACAGTAAATCAAAATACTAAAGACATTGATTTCAAGCGTGAAAGCCTGACTTCTTTAAAGGCGACTGGATATGACTTGGGCTTCTCATTTACCGCAAAGTTCCCGTCAAAGTCTCCTGGCAGGGCGCAAGACATAGTGAAATGCGACCATCTGAAGAGGACTTGTTACATAAACGACGTTGAGATGTCGACTGCGCTAGGCGAGAATGTCTGCAAGCAGCAGGATTCAACTAATGTCAAATTGAAGTTCAATTGCTACAAAACTCCTGCCTGCGAAGAATTCATACCTAACAGCAAAAATAAGAAGATAAGAATTTTGTTTATAGGCAACGGCGGAGATTATACTAAATTCATCGAAACTGTCAAGGGATACATCTACGATAAAAATTACGGGCTATTAACTACGCATCCATTTGATGCTTTTAATGAGGATTTTGGAGCTTATACAATATACATCGAAGAGTCGTTCAAGGTAGAATCGGATAAGAGTTCTGGCGATACAAAAATCCCTTATGTAATAAGCAGCTGTCCGGGAACTAACTATAAGGTAATTATGGTCCAAGACATTGAAGGCAGGGCTTATGCTTCAAACAACATTATGCAGCTATACAAAAATAACATAAGAACACGGACATTCGTACATGAATGGGGCCATGCTTTTGGTGGCCTTGACGATGAGTACCTGAATAAAGGGGGCATCCTCAAATCGGCCATAAAATATGTGAGGCCTTCCAGAGCAGGAACAATTAACTGCATAATGCCGCCGCGTTCAGGATTCGGAACTCAAAGCATCATAATGCCGTTAGTTGGATTATTAAGCACTGGCGTTACAACCAAACAAAGTGCTGCAGGTCAGGCAAGAATAACGTGGTCAAAGATAATAGGTGAAAAGAATGCCAATGCGCTAGTCGACAAGGCAGTCAAGGAAGGCTGGTGGGGCTGCGGATCAGACTGCAGTAAATTTGTCTGTGGCGATGCACTGAGGCAGGCTAAGAACTCAATAATGAGAGACCATGACTTAAGTAAAGAGTGGGGCCCTGTGTCTATAGTGATAATAAGGGAAAAGCTAAGGAAATATGCTTATGGGAGCAATGAATGAAAAAGTTAATTTATCTAATCATTATGATAGCCTTATGCAGTTTAGCATTAGCCAAGGAAGGCGCGTTTACTATATTCCTTACGACAGATGGCGGGAATGTAAAATTAGAGTCTGTCGACCGTTACTGGATAGAGCCGCCTTATTACATAAGTGATGAGTACGACAACATGGTCGCAAGGGTAATGTCATTCAATGGCACGGAGATATACAGCTGGACGTTCTCCACTGATCTTACTAGCTATGATGATGATATAAGAATTGATGAGCTCCCGTTGGATTTCTCGTTCAGGGACTATAGGGAAGCAAAAGAAGTGGTTGTTTTTGATAGGATAATAAACAGGACAGTGTTGGTTATAGACCTGACACCTTACCAATCGTGCAACTTTGACTATTTCTGCGACATGAACGAGGATAAGGAGAGCTGCCCTGAAGACTGCGACCTGATATACGCCTTAGGAGGCGATAGGCAGATGGAGCCTAGTGAGGAAGCGGCTCAGGAGATAGCGCAGGTTTCAGAGCAGACGCCTCCTGAGAAGCAGGATACGAAAGGCCTTTACATCCTTATCATAGTGGTCTTGCTCTTGGCTTCTGTTGCATTCCTGATGTTTATGCTGTCCAGGAAGCGTAAGGCATAACGTTGTTCCATGCATTGAGTTATGGACTAACTCATCAATCTGGTTAGGTTTCTGCAAAATATATTTAAACTTCTAATTGATTAGTCCATTAAAACAATCGAGGTGGAACTTATGGACAGAGACAGGCTTGAAATCATTCTTAAGACTGAGATGCCTGGCCCGAACGCCAGGGCGCTGAGCGTACGGTACGACAGGGCTTTCGCTAAGGGCACTTATGCTTATGATGCGGTAGAGTGCGCCGACGGCACTTCCATAGGGCCTTGGATGCATGATGTTGATGATAACTGGCTTTTGGACTTCGCCGGCCAGGTTGGCGTGAATGTCCTAGGCTACAACAATCCTGAGATTCTGGAACAGTTAAGATCGCTGCCTCTGCAGACTCCTCAGGGCCATGCGGGCACGGACTTCATCAGGGGCGAAGCCACTATAAAAGTCGCTGAAAAAATATTGGAGATATCATCGCAGTTCGGCTTCGACAAGACGTTCTTCCTTACGTCCGGCACGAAAGCTGTCTCTGCTGCGAAGAAGGCTGCGCAGGACAACAGGAGAGGCGCGAACATCGGCATATCATTCAAGGGCGGGTTCCACGGCAGGACGTTGGACTCATTGACCTCTACGACAAGCAAGCGCGTCCAGGGCAAGTGGTACGACCAGCCCGGGAGAGAATTATATTTAGATTATTGCGTCGAGGAGCCGTGCAGGTGCGGCTTCATGAGGTGGGACAGGCACAACAGGAAGATGATGAGCGAATTGGAGCAGTTCCTCAACCCGTCGACAGGCTTCATAGATCCCAAGCAGGTCAAATACATTATTTTGGAACCCATACAGGGCGAGGGCGGATACTGGGTGCCGTCTAAATCTTTCATGCAGGAAGTCGAGAGATGCGCAAGGGAGTACAGCATCCCTCTGATAGTCGATGAGGTGCAGTCTGGGATGGGGCGCACAGGCAAGTGGTGGGCGATAGAGCATTTTGGCGTCACTCCTGATTTGTTGGTTTTCGGCAAGGGGTTCCAGTTGAACGGCATCATAGGCAAGGAGTCCGGCATGTACACTGAGCGCGGCAGGGAGTCTGAGACGTGCGGCAATGGCGGCATCAGCCTCTACAAGGTCCTTGAGTCCCTCTACTACATCGAGCACATCGAGAGGCACAATTTATTGGAGAACGCATCGAAGATGGGCGAGTATTTCAGCGGCAAGTTGCAGCATCTGTGCAATTACTCTTCGGACTTATTGGAAGAGGCGAGGGGAATAGGCCTGATGCAGGCTCTGGAGTTCAGGAGCAAGGCGCAGAGGGACGAGTTCGAGGGGAGATGTTTCGCCAAGGGCCTGATGACGATGGGCTGCGGCTACAAGACCATGAGGTTCCTGCCACCTTTGGACGTCACTGCAAGGGAGATAGACGAGGCGATGAAGGTGATGTTCGAGGTCAGAAGGGACATGCTTTACGGCCAAAAATAGAAACCTTTTTAATCATTCTTTTTATTCTTTATTCCCATGGAAGACAATCAGGACTGGATCAAGGCGGGGAAGATAGCCGGCGAGGCATTGCTGTACGCTAAGAGGATAGCGAAGCCAGGGATTAACCTTTTGGAATTGGCGGACAATGTCGAGCTGAAGATAGCCGAGCTTGGCGGCACCCCCGCGTTTCCTGTGAACCTGTCATTGAACTATGTGGCTGCGCATTACGCGCCTATTCTGAGAGAGACCATA
This sequence comes from Candidatus Woesearchaeota archaeon, assembly GCA_964358335.1. GTDB lineage: Archaea > Nanobdellota > Nanobdellia > SCGC-AAA011-G17 > GW2011-AR17 > CAYHOW01. The sequence continues at coordinate 758 of CAYHOW010000082.1, read as the reverse complement.
GTCCTGAAGGAGACGGACATCCTTAAGATAGACGTCGGCGTCCACGTCAACGGCGCCATAGGGGACACGGCATTGACTGTCGGCCCTGACAATGAGCTGATAAGGGCGTCTGAGGAGGCCTTGAAGGCTGCGATAAAGGAAGCCTACGCAGGCAACGAGGTGAGGAAGATAGGCAAGGCAATTCAGGAGACGATATCGTCCTTTGGCTATTCGCCGATAAGGAACCTTTCGGGGCACGGCCTGGGAAGGTACATGGTGCATTCCGGCAAGACGATACCTAATTACGATAATAACGATAAAAGAGTTTTGGAGGACGGCGAGACTATAGCGATTGAGCCGTTCGCCACTGACGGCGAGGGCATGGTCATTGAGAGCGCGGTGTCCAACATCTACAGGCTGCAGAGGGTCAAGCCAGTCAGGGACATGAACGCTAGGAAAGTGATGAAGTTCGTAGAGGAGAACTACAAGACGCTGCCGTTCGCGAGGAGATGGGTCGAGAGGGGCGTCACCAATTCGAGCCTGGCATTCATGCTGCTCGTGAGGGAAGGAGTATTGCATTCTTACGCCCAGCTGAAGGAGCAGTCGAACGGGATGGTGTCGCAGGCCGAGCATTCCTTGATTGTCGGGGACAAGAGCATCGTTACGACTAAGGTTGATTGAGCTAGGGGATACTGTATAATTAACGAATGATTTATATATTTGAAATGTTTCTATTTTTTTGAGGTGATATCTATTGAAATGTATTTTTTGTAAGTCAG
>CAYHOW010000081.1:0-5526 GCA_964358335.1 Candidatus Woesearchaeota archaeon | reverse complement strand
GCTGGGAAGGATTCCCTATAGCTTCAGCGCGACGGGCAACGAAAGATGGAACGAGAGGGAGATGAAGTGCACCAACTGCGGCCATCTCACCTGGACTTATAGCAACAATGCGAAGAGCTTCGTTCCGGTCATTAAGCAGTTTTTCATATGGAACAGGCATAAAAGGCCCCAATAAAAACCCTTATATATTACTTCGACAATAAGCTATAAACAGGAGAGATAAGGAAAAGTCAAATCTTTTTCTTAGATAAAATGGAAAAATTTAGGAAATTAGGAATAATAGAGCCTGTACTTCAGGCTATAAACGAAGAGGGCTTTTTGGAGCCCACCGAGATACAACTGAAATCCATCCCGCATGCGGTTTCAGGAAAAGACGTCATAGCTGGGGCGGCGACAGGGTCGGGAAAGACCTTGGCGTTCGCGGCCGGCATAATCCAGAGCGCAGAGCGCGGAAAGGGCATACAGGCACTGGTGCTGGCGCCTACCCGAGAGCTGGCGGTCCAGATAACGCTGGAGATGAAGAAGTTCTCGAAGCACAAGCCTCTGAATGTCGTTGACATATACGGCGGCGTCGGCATCACTCCTCAGATAGAGAGGCTTAGGCGCGCAGACGTGGTTGTCGGCACTCCCGGAAGGATACTTGACCACATGGAAAGGAGGACTATCAACCTCACCCTAGTCAAGGTATTGGTCCTGGACGAGGCTGACAGGATGCTCGACATGGGCTTCATCGACGATGTAAAGAAGATCATGGGCCACTGCCCGCTTCAGAAGCAGACTTTGCTGTTCTCTGCGACGATAGGCAAGGAGATTCATAGCATAGCTGAGAAGTTCATGCACAATGCAATAAAGGTGTCCGCGGAATCGCATGTCGACCCGAGGAAGCTGAAGCAGGTCTACTACAATGTCCAAGAGAACCAGAAGATGTCTTTGCTTGTGCACCTATTGAAGCACTACCATGAAGGCTTGATAATGATATTCTGCAACTCCAGGCACACCACGGATTTCGTAGCCGGCGGCCTGACGAACGCAGGGCTTCCTGCATACGCCATCCACGGCGGACTGTCGCAGGACAAGAGGACCCAGGTCATAATGCACTTCCACGCTCACAAGGTCAAGATTCTTATAGCAACCGATGTTGCGGCGAGAGGCCTGGACATCAAGGGCGTGTCGCACGTGTACAACTACGACATACCTAAGGAGAGCAAGCAGTACGTGCACAGGATAGGCAGGACAGCAAGGGCCGGCGAAGCAGGCAAGGCAGTCAACCTCCTTTCGGAGCGCGACCACGACAACTTCTCAAAGGTCCTCAGGGACAACGATGTCACTGTGGAGAAGATGGACCTTCCCGAGTTCGAGAAGCTGCGTTTCGCCCACCGGAGCAATGACCGCGGCAGGCGCTTCGGCCGCGACTCCAACAGGCCAAGCAGGCCTGCGCAGAGGTTCGGCGGTCCGCGCGGCGGCAGCTTCAACAGGAGAAGGTAAAGATGAAAAGCTTCGTGCTTATGTCTGCGCCGATGGAGGACATCACCGACAATGCCTTCAGGACGATATGCCATAGGTACGGGGCCGACCTGACTTTCACCGAGATGGTGAGGCTTGAGAGCCTGGCCAAGAAGAACGCATCGACTTGGTCAAGGCTGGAATTTCAGGACGAGACTCCAACCATAATCCAGCTTTTAGGCACTAAGGAGGATAAGCTCAGCAGATTCTTGTCGATATTCGAGCCGTCCAAAGGGTTCAAGGGGTTCAACCTGAACCTTGGATGCCCCAGCCCGCACATCGTGGCATTGGGGCAGGGCTGTGCGATGGTGAAGAGGATAGCCAGGACAAGAGAATTGGTGAAGATAATAACCGACCGTGGCTACAAGGCGAGCATCAAGATGAGGCTTGGCCTGAACAAGTCAGAGAAGGAGAAGAAAGTGTATCTGAATCTTATAGACGCTGTCGACGCCGACTTCTTCGTCGTCCATGCAAGGCACGGCGGCGAGGACTACGACAACCCCAACGATTACAGCATCCTGCCCGAGTGCGTCGCGACAGGCAAGACGATAATAGCCAACGGCGACATAGACAGCCTGGAGAAGATAGAGATGCTGAAGGGCATAGGAGTCAAGGGTGCGATGATTGGAAGGGCGGCTGTCAGGGACCCTTCTATTTTTAACAAATTGAAAGGCGTTGAGACCCCTTCTATAGAAAAAATAAAAGAAGAATATTTAGAGCTGGAGAAGAAGTATAACGTCCCGTTCAGGTACCAGAAGAACGTGATGAAGCACCTGGGCGAGAAAGTGGAAATGAAGCAGTAGGACTCTTTTTAATATAGAATGTTTTAAACCGTAACTCCTTAGGGTTTATGTTTATGCCTAAAACCTTAACCAGTGTTTCAACTTTTTTTGGAATTGCACTTAGCATATGTTTCTTTCCATCATTAATCATGTAAATTTTTGACAATTCCATTAGTGTTTCCCTGACATCAGAGCCTTTTTTATTGACTACATTTGAGAAGCTTATTATTCACAGTTTTCAAAATTTTCTCTTGCTCTCGCTCGATATGGACTTGCCTCTCGGGTCCACCAGCCCTAAGTTCGGGCCGCTGGCGGCGCGGTAAGTCCTCGGACCCTTTGCCCTTGCGTCGTCCGCAAGCTTGTCAAGATACCTCCTTCTGGCTGAGTCATACTTGTATGCGCCCGGCGTCGCCCAGACGCTCGTGTCTCCTCCCCATGAATACATTTTGCTTTTCCTCCCTAGAGTATAGCTCACGCTACCTCTATCGATTTTCTTTATCGCTTACCTAGCGAACATGCCTTCTTCCAAACAGCCTGTGCCTTATGTCTGAAATGCTCTTTATCGGATTGCCTCTCTCCCAGTTCGGCCTCTCGACAGGATCGTACCTCAGGAGGCTCAAACAAAAGTCCGAAATCTCCCTAGGTGTCCCCGCAGGAAACGACTTTGCCTGTATGTCGCCGCCCAATGCATAACACATCACGATGCCGGCACCATAGATGTCCGTCTCAGGTATCGGCGGCTTGCCCTGCACCAGTTCCGGCGCAGCATAAGCGGGCGAATACCCCAAAGTCTTCGAATCGAATCTCGGCCTGTACACCGCAAGCCCGAAATCTATCAGCTTGATGTCGCGCTTGTGAGGCTCTATGAAAACATTCTCTGGCTTGACGTCCGAATGTATGACGCCGTTGCAGTGGCAGTAATACAGCGCCTCCAGCAGCCTCTCGGTGACCCAGCACGCGTCCTCTGGATGGATGCCCCTGTGGCCCTTGAGCTGGTCAGACAGGGACTTGCCGTCAATGTAGCCCATCGCCAGGACATAATTGTCCCTCTCCACCTCAAAAAAATCCTTCGCAGACGGTATCGAATGGTGCTCGTCAAGCTTCCACAAAAGTTTTGCTTCAAGCCTGAGCATCTCGGCGTGCTCTGCTGAGCTGACAATATTCTGCTTCAGGCACGCAAGCTCGTCCAGCGCAACATGCTGAGCCTGGAACACCCTGCCGAAACCTCCCTCGCCTATCTGCTTGATAATCCTGTAGTTTCCTATGTTCGCCATTTTCATTCCTCCATCGTGTGAAACTTCTCCTCTTCCTTATTCTCGTGGCCTATCTTTGCGTCATCTGCCAACGACGTCAGTGTCTGGAGCCCGAACTCCTTCCTGAACCTCTCAACCAGCCCGTTCCTTTCCAAGTATTCCGAAACCTGAGCAGAGACCATGCGCGAATAGTCCTCGCCTTTCGCCATCGCGACCCTCACCATCGTTGACCTGACGAAGACATAGTCTTCAGGCCGGATGAGCTCTGTCGGCTTGATGATGCGGTAATCATCCTTCAATAAGTCCGAGACGTAATCGTCGCCAGAAACGAAAGCGTCAAGGGTCCCGAACCTGCCAACTATCTCCTTCCTCCACCTCTGGCCGTCGCTGAACTCAGGGATGTGCGCGAAGTCGGGTATGAAGACTATGGAATAGTTGGAATACTTAGGAGCAAGGACAGCGTCTATCATGCCCTTCGTCTCCTCAGGCGTGAACGGGTTCCTCATGTTGTGCTTGTTGCAGCTGCCTATGCCTATCACCGCCCTCTCCGCGTTGCCGCAGACTGCCTTCAGCATCAGCTCGCCGCCGATGTGCAGGGGCTTGAACCTCCCTATCACGCCAAGGCTCTCGTACGGCTTCATATCCCGTACCCCTTGTACGCCAAATATTCCTTTAGGATGTTGCCGTGGTCGAAGACCAGCCTCCCTCCAATAACCAAGTCCCGGACCTCGTCCAACGAGTAAAGCGTAGGGTTCTTAGCGTCGTCGAAGATGCCAGGCCTCAGCTGCCCATATCCTTTAGCAATGTAAGCCACGCTGACCATGTGGCCCCTCGGGTCCCTCCTTGGGTCGGACGAAACGAGGAACGGGCGCATCGCATTATCGACCATCACATCGAGCCCCGTCTCCTCCTTGGCCTCCTTGACGGCGTTCTCATCCAAGGTAAGTCCTAATTCAGCAAAGCCGCCAGGTATGGCAAGGCCGACAGGATGGTTCCTCCTCTCGATGAGGACTATGCCCGACTTGCCGCCGTTGTCATATTCTATGATGACGTCGGTCGTCAGCACGGGCGACCTGTGGCACTTGACCTGGTCCGGCGCAGGCATCTTAAATCATCTCCCTATATTCCAAACTGACAGGCGCGCATTTCGGGCTGACTATCTCAGACTTGCCTTTCGCTATCATGTTCCTTCTCATTATGTCCCCTATGACCTCGTCTACGGAAGCGAACTTCCTCTTGCCGTAAACCTTCTCGTACATGCGGAGCTGATTGCTGACCAAAGGCTCTATTTGAGGATGGACCGATAGCTCCGGCCTGCTGAAACCCTGGATGAGCCCCTCGACTATAATCTCGACAGCGTCATAATCATAGCCCAAGTCCTTGAAGTCCGTCTGGCTGGGCTCAAGTCCCGCAGACGGTATCCTGTCTGCCAAATCGCTGAAGCCCAAGAAGCGCGCCATGTCCCTCACAAGCCTCTTCGACAGGTTGCCTATCGGGCTGATATGGACAGCGCCGTCTCCGAACAATGTGTAATAGCCTATGCAATAATCTTCGTCCCTGTTGCCTGTGCCCAAAACCAATTTGCTTTCGGTGGCAGACTTGGTGTGCAGGACGTTCGCCCTTATCCTCGACATGAGATTTCCCTTGTGGTAGTTGCCTACAAAAGCCTCAGGGTTCGTTGACCTGAATGCCTGGACCAGAGGCTCTATGCTTTGAATCTCGTACCTTATCCCAAGCCTCTTCGCCACCTTGACGCCGTCGCTCTCATCGTCAGGGGAGTTTGTCGCCGAAGGCAGTATGTAGCCCACAAGCTCCAGCTTATTGCTCGAGGATAAATTGTACTTCTCAAAAGCCCTGTGCGCCAAGGCTGCGGTTGTCGTCGAGTCGACTCCGCCTGAAAGGCCTATGACTCCGCCAGTGCTGCTGCGTCCGGCTATGTAGTGCACGAGAAAGTCCCCTATCTCGTCCGCGACCTGCTCCGGCCTCAT
>CAYHOW010000080.1:0-5632 GCA_964358335.1 Candidatus Woesearchaeota archaeon | reverse complement strand
AATTTCTGCTTACGATGAGAACATTCTTTACAAGATACCGCTCAATCTCGAAGAACAGGATTTCGACATAAAAATGCTCCAGAGCTTCGGAGAACGATACAGGAGGACCACGGGGCTTAAGCCGTGGAGGGACCTTGTGGCTAAAATCGAAGCCATAGACAGAAAATTGGATGTCGGCATGATAGGCAAGTACCAGAACACAGGCGATTTCACTCTCACTGACACCTACTTGAGCGTAATACAGTCGCTTAAAATCGCCGCATGGCACCAAGGATACAACCTCAACATCCACTGGGTCAACGCCGAGGATTACGAGAAGAATGGCAACAGGCTCGCTGAACTAGATTCCTTAGACGCTGTCATCGTGCCTGGCGGGTTCGGAGAACGAGGCATAGAAGGAATGATTAAAGCAATTGAGCATGCGAGAACAAACCAGATTCCATTCCTGGGCTTGTGCTACGGGCTGCAATTAGCAGTCATTGAATACTCGAGGAACGTCTTGGGCCTGAAAGACGCGCACACCACAGAGATAAACAACCAGACTCCCCATCCAGTCATACACATGCTACCTGAGCAGGCAAGAAAACTTGCTGAAGGAGATTTCGGCGGCTCGATGAGGCTAGGAGCCTACGATGCCGAACTTGTCCAAGGGACAATTGTGCAGAAACTGTACGGCGCATCCAAAATATCCGAACGCCACAGGCACAGGCTTGAAGTAAACAAGGATTATGTCGGCAGGCTTAAACAGAATGGTTTAGTCATTTCAGGAACGAATCCCTGCACAGAATTAGTAGAGTTCGTCGAACTATCTGAAGAAAAGCACCCGTACTTCGTCGGGACGCAGGCGCACCCGGAGTTCAAGTCAAGGTTCCTACACCCTTCGCCGCTGTTCACAGGGCTCATAAGGGCCGCGGTCAACAAATAAATTTATATAGTCTTTTTACCTTGATTCCATTATGGTAACGCCACTGATGAAACTGCTCATAGCAATCGTCCTGATGTATCTTCTATTGACACTGTTCCTGAAGTTCACGAAGATGATAATGAGGGTAGTCATTGTCGTGCTGATAATAGGCATATTCGTCCTTGGCTACCAGTCCATTGGGGAGATGTGGTCAAAGCCAGCGGCTGAAGACCTGAAGGACATATGGGTCGAAAAGGCCGAGCCCGCAAACAATACCGTGGAGAACAATACAACAGACGACCTGAGCGCCATGGACAGAGAGCTAACCGAGTTGGAAGCGCTAGAGGAACAGCTCGACACCGACGATATTGACATCAATTCCACCGAAGTGGACGAAACAATATGATAAGGATAATCTCTATAGGCAAACTGAGGGAGAAATATTTCCTGGACGCCTGCGAAGAATACTTGAAACGATTGACCAAATACGCCAAGATAGAGGTCATCGAAGCGAAGAGCGTCGAGTCCGCGCTGAAGCAGGCAAAAGGCTACCTGGTAATCCTCGACGAGAAAGGCATGCAGCAGGACTCCGAGCAGTTCGCATACTTCATAAAGGACAGGGACATGACATTCATCATCGGGCCTGCCGAAGGGTTCACCGCAAAAGAGAGGGAGAACGCCGACTATCTGCTATCATTGTCAAAGATGACATTCCCGCACCAGATGGCCAAATTATTTCTAGCTGAGCAGATATACAGGGCCTTCACCATACTGAAGAACGAGAAGTATCATAAGTGATAGTCTAATTCTTTTGCCGTGACGTAGACTATAGGAAGCAGCTCTTCCATATACTTAGGCAGCCTCTCCTTCAAGGTCTCTTTCATCACGAATATCCTGCTCTGCTTGTCGTTCCAATAGAACTTGGACATGCACATCTCCCATGTAGTCCCTATGCTGAAGCCCAAGACTATAAGATGCCTTGAGTTCTTAACCAAATCCCTCGGCTGGCTCTCCCAAGTGCAGCAGTGCAGGAACCCGTCGCATATGCCCTTGTCCAGCTCAGGATATCCCTCTGTGTTGCAGTCGAATATTATGCCTGTTACGCTCCCCTTCTGCCTCTTGAACTCCCTGCCGAAGAAATCCACAGTGCTCCCTGTGCTAGGGTTCAACAGCACGGCATATCCTTTCTTCACAAGTATCCCAGATACATCCTTGCATAACTGAACTAATTCCGCAGTCTGCTCAAGCTTCGTCGAGCCGATTATGCCGATTGTGTCCATCGTGACTTAAATGAAAATACCAGGGTTTATATTATTGACGGAACATTTTTAAATTTGAAACCACTAGGATAAGATATGATAAGGGCCGCAATCTTCGACATGGACGGCGTCATAATAGATTCTGTCAACATACATCTCAAGGCTGCGAAAAGAGCATTCGCGAACCAAGGAATAAAGCTCACAAAGGAAGAGATGAAGTTCATATCTGCAAGGAATCCGTCCGATTTCAACAAGTTCCTCTCTAAGAAATACAAGTATGACACCGAAAGGTTCATCCTCGACCACAGGAAATACTATTTCAAGGACTACCAGAAGGCAAGGTTCTATGCGAGGACCAAAAGGCTGATATACCATCTCAAGAGGCTCAAGGTCCCGATAGCAATGGACACGTCATCAACAGACAGGATGGTGCACGATGTCGAGAAGCGCATGCCGCTCGGCAAGATATTCAACGCGATAGTCACGTTCAACGACTGCAGCAAGCGAAAGCCACAACCAGACTCCTACCTCATGGCAGCTAAAAGGCTGAAAGTCAACCCAAAAGACTGCCTGGTTTTCGAGGATTCAGAAATCGGCGTCGAAGCGGCAAAGAGAGCAAAGATGAAATGCGTCGCCATGCCTAACAAGTACACACTAGACCAGGACTTCTCTAAAGCCGATATTATAGTACAGCCTGACCAGAAGCTGGGATGGCGAAAGCTAAAAGAATTCTTTGAGCGATGACTTCAACGCCTCTATATCCTTAACGCTTGTCAGCTGCGCCCTCAGCCTAGATGCCCCGTGCAGGCCCTTGAGCATCCACATCATGTGCTGCCTAAGCTCGGAAAAGTTATGGTGCTTCTGCTTCGACTCGTACAGCTTCATGAACTTCGTCACGCAATCCTTGCGCTCATCTATTGTAGGCCTGTATTTTTCGTCCAGGCATTCCCTGAATATGAAAGGGTAGCCCATCGCGCCCCTGCCTATCATCACGAAATCGCAATTGGTGTCGTCTATCATCTTCCTCGCAAGCTTGCCGTCCATAGCGTCCCCGTTGCCTATGACCTTTATGTTGAGCCTGTCTTTCAGCATCTTGATACTGTTCCAGTCTGCGACGCCGGAATATCCCTGCTTGACAGTCCTCGCGTGCAAAGTTATGCCTGAAGCCCCATTGTCCTCCACCATCTTTCCCACCCCAAGGAAGTTCAGGTGCTTACCGTCCCAGCCCGACCTTATCTTGGCAGTGACGGGCTTGTTGGTGGCCGAGCATACGGCACTCACCATCTTGCCTATCGTCTCAGGCCTCTTCATCAGGTAGCCGCCCATCCCTAATTTTACCGCGTCGAAAACCGGGCAGCCGCAATTGATGTCTATGACGTCGGCATATGGCTCGACTATCTCTGCGGCCTTCCTCATGAGCTTCGCGTCAGAGCCGACCAGCTGGACCATTACAGGGCGCTCAGGCTTAGAAAGCTCAATGTCAGGAGGCATCCCGCCCTCCTTAACTATCCAGTTCACGTGTATCATCGGCGTCGAAACCAATCCGGCGCCGTACTCCTTGCATAACAGCCTGAACGCAAGGCAGTTGACGCCGTGCAGCGGAGCCAATATGAACCTGTTCTTGAGCTTCAGACCGCCTAGATTGTGCATACTGCATCTAAAAACGCAAACCTTTTTAAATCCTCGTTTTCTCTTTTTATGCTTATGGAGGCAGATAACCAGTACGTCAAGGACAGGATGGAAAAGCTAAGGAGATGGATTGAGCTTGGCGTAAACCCATTCCCATACAAGTACGAAAAGACGCACGACAGCGTCGAAGTAGTGGACAAGGCAAAAGACCTCGAGCCAGGCAAGGCGTCAAGGAAGTTCGTCAGCGTGGCCGGCAGGGTAATGAGCATAAGGGTGATGGGCAACGCGTCTTTCGCGCACATCCAGGACGAGAAAGGCAAGGTCCAGATATATTTCACAAAAAATGATCTAGGAGACAACTACAAGCCGTTCAGCAAGCTGCTTGAGACAGGAGATTTCGTCGGCGTATACGGAAAGGTCTACAAGACCAACAGGGGCGAGCCTACCGTCATGGCGACAAAGATGGAACTGCTGTCGAAGGGATTGAGGCCTTTGCCTGAGAAGTATCACGGCCTAACAGACGCAGAGCTCCGCTACAGGCAGAGGTACGTCGACCTGTTCGTCAACCCAGAAGTCAAGGCTGTATTCGAGACCAGGGCAAAGATTGTCTCTGCTGTCAGGGAGTTCCTCGAGAGCAAGGGGTTCATCGAGGCCGAGATCCCGCTATTGCAGCCCATCTACGGAGGCGGAAGCGCAAGGCCGTTCAAGACCCACATCAACGCGTGGGACTTCGACATGTACCTGTCCATATCGCCAGAGACTTATCTTAAACGATTATTGGTAGGCGGCTTCGAGAAGGTCTATTTCATGGGCAAGAATTTCAGGAACGAAGGCTCTGACAAGACCCACAACCCAGAGTTCACCATGATGGAATGCTACCAGGCTTACGCAGACTACGAGGACATGATGGAGCTAACCGAAGACCTCTACGTGTTCGTCTGCATGAAAGTCCTTGGCACAACCAAAGTGAAATACCAGGACAAGACAATAGACTTCAGGAAGCCGTGGAAACGACTGCCTATGAAGGAGGCCATAAAGACATTCGCCGACATTGACGTGGACAAGCTTGACGACGATGAATTGCAGAACGCAATGAGGAACTTCAACGTAGAGTATGAAGGAGATTTCTCCAGGGACTTGGCAATAGAATTATTGTTCGAAGAATTGTGCGAGGATAAATTGATACAGCCCACATTCATAACGCAGCAGCCCAAGGGCAGCACGCCACTATGCAAAGTGAAAAGGAACGACCCCAACGTCTTAGAGAGGTTCGAGCCTTTCGTCAACGGATGGGAGATGGGCAACGCATACTCTGAATTGAACGACCCTATCATCCAAGAGAAACTTTTCCTTGAGCAGGAAGAGAAGGGGCGCGGAGGCGCAGAGGAGTACTGCCCGATGGACAAGGACTACGTCAACGCATTGCAGTTCGGAATGCCGCCGGCCGGCGGACTGGGGCTGGGAATAGACAGGATGGTTATGCTTATGACTGACTCTGCCACCATAAGAGATGTAATACTGTTCCCGACAATGAAGCCGAAAGAGGAAGAATAGAATTATTTTAGGAATTTTGTTATCTCGCGGGCTTCCAGGAAATCTCCCTTGGATATCGAAGGCGAATCTATCCCGTCATTCATCTCTTGAGTTCATCTAGCATATCAGGATTAAATTTAGCTGCAAGCTTCTCATGGGCATAACTTATAGGCGTACCATTAGGCATCTAAACCAGCACAACCTCAGCTAGGTCGATGTCCATGTCGCCAAGAAAGTCCATCAGCGAGCCGTGAGCGACCATAAATATATCCTCAAAATTATCTTTGAATTCGCCAGGATTCTCTGC
>CAYHOW010000079.1:0-5809 GCA_964358335.1 Candidatus Woesearchaeota archaeon | reverse complement strand
TAGAGCTTAGTAGGATGCTATCAAAAAATCTATGCTAAATAGCTAAACAAATACCAATAATTATATAAATCCCTTGATAAAATGTCCGGTCATGAGAAGGTGGATGGTATTTCTGGTGTTCATGATGCTTGTTTCGTCAGTCGGCGCTGTACTAAGCACTGCAACAAGTTCTACGATACTCAAGACTGCATCGTTGTCTGATTTGACGTTGGTGATGCCTTACACTTGCACGGATTCTGACGGCGGCATGAACTTGGCAGTCAAGGGCAAATACTATTCTAAAGCTTCCAGATCTTACGTTGAGGACGCCTGCGAGTATAATGGCAGCGCTATGATATGGGAGACTGTATGTACGCCTGGCTGCAACTGCGACAGGATGCTTGAGCCGTGCGCATTCGGCACGTATTGCCAGAACAGCACTTGCAGTAAACTTTACATGGTCGGAGACGATTCTGATACTTTATACGATAGGGAATACGAGATGAACATATTCAAGAAGGGCAACACGAGATACTTCAACGGCCAGCAGTCTTACACTGACTCGTGCGTTGATTCTATGACAGTCAGGGAGTACGGGCCTACCAACATGTATGCGGACATCAAGTGCCCTGAAGGTACTTCTTGTGCTGATGGTGAATGCGTGGGCGAAGTTAACTGTTTTCCTCTGTTCCCTGGCTACAACAAGGTTGGCGAGCGAAGGTATGGGGTAGTGTTTGTCGGGACTGACTACCATGATGTTTACAGCAACCATAGCGAAGCTGTCGCAGCATTCGTTAGGGACGCTAAGAGGTCGATAGGGTTGGAAGGCAACTCTTACGGTTTACTTTCCATAGAGCCTTTCAAGTCTGATGCGGACAAGTTCAATTTCTGGTACGTCGACAGGTTCGTTGACGCTGTTCCTTTTGCCGCTGTCAATGGAACGATGACTCCTGCAGAGGTTGAGAGGAGGCAGACTGCTGAGAGGTCGCAGAGGGGCACGGCATCTGCGTGCAGGATGGGGCACAAGATAGTTGTTTCTTTGGACGCTGTTGGCGGCTGGAACACTGCTGCCGGCAACTTGATAAATTTTGGCGCGTCAAGGTACAGGCCTGAGGATTTTCCCACTCAATATTCGCAGTGCGTTTCAGGGTTGGATAACTGCTATAATAAGATGCTCAACCAGACTCAGCGCGGCAATCTGCCTATAATAGACAAGAACAATGACGGCTGCATTTTCGGGTTTGACGAATTGAGGTACGCCAAGAGTTATGACATATGCCAGAGTGTAGCATTTTACAGGAAGCTTTGTGCCAACACAAGCGCAGACAATATTAAAGAGCTCTGCACTTCAAATACTTATCTGGGCGAGGGCTTGGCTCACGAGATGTCTCATATTTTCGGCCTGCTTGACGAGTCTGTCGGCAGGGATGCTGATAAGATACTTAATGTCACGAGCACGCGTGCGAACTGCGCTGTGGCATCTTCGGTTGACGAATGCAAGAATACATCGTTATGGAAATGGTTTATGGGCAACGGCTGTGGTCAGCCGGGAGTGATAGACTGTATCCAGACAGACTTGGACTACAATAAGGAGATAGTCTGTCATAAAGGTTGCATTGGCGGCGTGAACTCTTACAGATCAGTGAGGTACAGCATAATGCCTTACGGCTATGCACTGCAGGGCGTGTCCTCGGATCCGACGCACGAGCTTGGCGAATGGAATGCGTATTATTTGGATAAGAAAATAAAAGCCTATCTAGAGATAGGCGACTGGTTCTTCTATTAATTCTTCCTTTCAAGATAGATGTTGGTTATCATCTTTATTATTACTGCTCCGATGACTGCTGCTACCATGAACGGGTTTACTTGTATCCTGTCCTGCACAGCATTTGATGCCACATCATAAGCTATCCCTATGGCCAGCACCATTATCACGAACCATAGCGCGTTTCTTTCGGCTATCGCCTCATGGATGCGTTCCCTCTCGTCCCTTTTCATCCTTATCATTATGTCTATGACGTCAATGCCGAATATGACTGCCAATATGATTGTCACAATAGTCTTCGTCGTTGCGCTCCAGTAAGGCAGCGCATGGAAGAATATCAGGGGTATTATCATCACAGCTATGTACACGTATCCCTGCCACGTCTTTGGGACGATTCCCCATCCGCTGTATTTCCTCCTTTGGAACCATTCTGGCTTTCCTATCATCTTGTTTTCCTCCTTCAGATGCCGAACATGTCTTCGACCCTGCACTTGAATTCCGTTGCTAGCTTAAGGGCAAGCTCTAGGGATGGCACGTAGCGGTTGCTTTCGAGGGAGATTATCGTCTGCCTGGTGACGCCTAATTTGTCAGCCAATTTCTCCTGGCTTAATCCTGCCTTCTCCCTGTACTCCTTAAGCTTGTTTTTTGAGATTGCCATCGCGTATGTAAAGTATGCTATACGTATAGTATGCTTTACTATATAAGGGTTTTGGTTGTTATGTCTACCTCACAATATAATTATTAATCTGGGGTGGACATAAAATCAGATATAGGCTTCTCCCTTTGTGATTAGCTCCAGAAGTAGCCTTACAAACTTGCTTATGTCGTTCCTTAGCTGTCCCTCTTCAAGGCATTGGTAGTATTCCAGCTTTATTTTATTGGGGATATCAATCATGGGGAATCCGTTCCTGTGGAGGATGAAGTTCAGCAGCAGCCTTCCCGTCCTGCCGTTGCCGTCGACGAACGGATGGATGGATTCGAAGGCGACATGGAAATATGCTGCGAGTATCAGTGGATGGATTTTCTTCTTGTTCGCATTGTACCATCTCGCTAATGTCCTCATTTCTGTTGGGACATCCTTTGGTTTTGTTGGCATGAACTCGACGCCTCTTATATAGACTTGGACATCCCTGTATTTGCCTGCCTGGTTCATGAGGTCTATCCTTAGCGTGTTCTCGACAACCATCTCTTGTATCTTGCAGATGAAATCCTTGGTGATGTCTTTTTTGTAGTCAAGGATAAAGTCAAACGCTTTCTTATGGTTTAATGTCTCACTTATTTCCCTCATCGACTTTCCGGCAGGCGCCCTGTTCTCAAACAATAAATATGAAGTCTCGTTCAGGCTGATGGTGTTCCCTTCTATCGCGTTTGAGTCGTAGGTGAACTTCGCTACGAACGCCTCGTACCTGTTCTCTGCGGTTTGTGCTTGCAGGTCTTTGAATTTTGCCTTTATGCTTTCGAGCTCTTTAATTTCTTCCTTTGAAAGCAGGGCATTCAGGGTTTGGTTAAGTTCAAGGTCGGCTTTAGCTTCCAGCCTGGATAAGTCTTTCGCGTTCAGCTCCGTTCCCATGTATTTTCTCATTTTGCTTACCTTGCCTTTGCTCTTGACTGATCTGACCCTGTAATAATACTTCTTATTGTTCTTTTCTTGTATCTCTGTGTACGCCACATCATTATTATGTCTACCTCATATATAAAACTTCTGTTTAAGGTGGACATAAAAATAACATGCATTCTCTCCTAATTACTCTGTTGCTTTATATTTCTTTGACGACTCTATAATGCCGACATATTTCCTAAAGCTCTCATTGAGCATGGCATGTATGTATGGCCTTATCGACCTGTAATAGTATTTGAGCTCGGTGTTTGTCAGTGGCTCATGGCTGTATATCTTGCCCATTATCCTTATTTTTCCCGGGGAGAATATTGTTGACATTGCCTTGCTTTCGTTGGCTACGCTTCTTATTTCCAGCTCTTTTTCATGCAGTCCTTCTTCCTTGCTTATTCTTCGCTCCTTTGCTTCTGCGAATATGGACTTGTAATATTCGATTTCTCCTTTAATGATTTTCTGCCTGATATTGTTCTCTTTTATGATGCCTTTAAGGTTATTGCTGATGCCTTCGTGTGCGAAGATATTTTCTGCTATTAGGATTATGCGGTTGAGCTGCATTGCTTGGCTCTTGTTCAGCTTGGTCTTTATCCTGTCATAGTCGAACTTATCAATCAGTAAAATAGGGATTGCCGCATATAGCCTTTCATTCTTCTGCCTGAGGATTTCTATTATTTCCTCTTCATTTGAGCTATAGCTTGGGAATTCCAGGCTGAAGCCCTTCTTCTCCAGATCTTTGATGAGCCTTGCCGGAATCATCTTAGCATCCTCTCAAGGTGCTTGAACTTTTCATCTGGGTCGGAGATGATTGCTGTCTCTGAGATGCTATAGTACCTTTTCTTTAGCTTTCTGAAGCTTATCTTTTGGGCCTTGATTATGGCTAATATGTCTTCATAATCCCTTTTTTCTGCCCTTGCAATTTTTGTTATGATTATGTCGTACCAGTTTAGTATGTACAGCTTCACCTTGCCTATCTCTCTTACCTGTTCAGACATTCTCTTCCAGTCTTCCGGCAGGCTGACGCCCAGGATGAACTCTTCATAGAATATGTCTATTCTCACGTCTCTCATGAACCATATGTTGACTAGCTTTGACCCACTTTTTTCTATGAGACCTGCAGAGGTGAACATCCTTCTTATTGTCTCATAGTTTGCATTTGTGAGGAAGTCAATGTCTTTTGTTGACTCCTTGATGCCTTTTAGCACCATGGCTGTGCCACCTATCGCGAACAGCTCTATTTCATGGTCTAAGTCTGCCATCAGCTGAAGGAATATCTCGAGGTCGTTGATGCTTGTGGCAGTTTTGTTCTTGTAATTATTTTCATACATTTTAGTGCACCTTTTCATATAGTTATGTATGAACAATTATATAAATGTTTTGGTTGAAAATTTTGGGCTTGCTCACTAGCAATCTTCGGGGCAGTTGGAATCGGTTTCTCCAAAATCAGGTTCGCATTTCTTATTGATTATACAGAAACCCCGTATAGTAAAAAGGCAATCTTCTGGGCAGGTAACATCATTCTCACCAAAATCCGTTTCACAATTCTTATTGATTACACAAGGATTATTATTACCTATATTCTTCCCTTTACAATCTTGTGGGCAATTGTCAATCCATTCACCATTGTTTGAATCGCATACGCCATCAACGACACAAGTCCTGCATATCCTACATCTATCTCCACCACAATCTACGCCTTCTTCATTGCCGTTTATCACGCCATCATCGCATGCTGATGGGCAAGGTTTACATTTCCCGCCACAATCAATTTGTTCCTCGCCTTCGTTGGGCAGCTTCTTGTCAGTCCTCTTGATCTTGGTTTTTATCCACTTGACTTCCGGAGGATATTCCTCGTCCTTGCCGTAGAGCCACTTATAGAACCGCTTCAGCATGACCCTCATGTCGTGCTTGGTGGTCGGCGACCATGTCTCCTTAGAGTTTATCTTGGCAACGACAGCCTCTATATCCTCCTTTGCGGCGGCGTTGAAGTCCTTCTCGAAGAAGATGTTGAAGTATTTGAAGGCATAGTAGTACCTTATGATCCTTGCGTCAGAAAGGCCCATTATTTGGCAGTGCGCTATGAACTTCTCGATAGAATCCTTGTTCGCCGGGCTCATTCCCTGCTTTTCAAGGTACCCTTTAAGGGTATCAATCTGCTTCTTATAGTCGTATATGTCTGTCCTGCCTCTCATTGTTGCCTCCAAGAAGCAGGCGCAGCATATATACTTTGTATACCGATATTTCCTACGCCGAAAGTAGGCGCATACGGAAATGTCCTTGATGCGCGAGCCGGGACTCGAACCCGGGTCTCAACGTTGGCAACGTCGAATTATAACCACTGAACTACTCGCGCATTGGTGTAAAGACAATTATAAATCATTTATATATCTTACGGATTTTGGTACGTATTCAGCTTTGTTGAGTAGATAGGACTGTTTGTAGCCCTATTAGCGGAT
>CAYHOW010000078.1:0-5825 GCA_964358335.1 Candidatus Woesearchaeota archaeon | reverse complement strand
ACCTATGTTTCTGAACTCATTTTTGGTTTGTTGTGACTAACGGAACGTAGCCTATTAAGTTCAGTTTCTCGACGATGTTTTTCTGAATTTCATTATTTGTGACTATTTGGAAGTCAGTTTTTCCCTTGGCATCGCGGTATTCTAATAATCTTATTTCTTTGTTTTCCGTCGATAAATATTAAGACCTATATTCTCCAGTATCTATTTCAGCTTAACAAGTACTATAGTTTGGCTCTGTAGAATTGTTCTATATTTGAATAGTATAGTCGCTAAAATGTCAAATTAGATGTTTAAAGATGTAGCCATGGCTAAACATTTTAGGAGGAGATGATTGTGGAAGAAAAATATTTTTTTGTATAGCCAGATTTCAATAGATAATAAGGCCATTGGACATTTTTGCTTGTCTATCATTTTGTAAAAACAAGATATACTTTTCTCCCAAGAAATTCTTTCGGACAACTTACCTTAGCGCTTGTTCCAAAAGGCGTTACTTCTCGGATTATAAAGCCTTCAATCCCTTCGAGGATTAATTTCGTCTGTTTGATCATTTCTACTTTCTTCATAAGATATCTAATAGATATCTTAAGTTTAAATATTTTTCGGTGGTCCAGAATATAGGTCAAACAAAAAAATGGGGTTGTTAACTAATCAGTGGTTACTTAGGCTCGGAGATACTGCAATATGTAGAAAGACAAAAGGCTCATCATGCCAAATACCCCGAACGTGAATCCCCACCCTTTAGGGTTGGGGTAATTCAAATTAAGGAACATATTGGCAAAGTAAAAAAAGACAAGATGCAGCGAAACAGGAAAATGCCATTCCTGCCCTCGTCAATGAGCTACGCACCATCCCCTTTTCAGTCTATAACGCAAACTGAATCATTCGAACTCGTCGTCAGTCTTCAGCCTCCTCAGGATGTCTGAAGTTATCTTCTCTTAAGGGAACCACTACAAAAAATAACAAGCAGGAATCAGCGCTTCGACAATCTCATCCTATATAGCCTAAGCATAAGGAATATTGCAGCAACCGCAAAAAAGCCGGCCACAGCACCCAATGCAGCAATATATGCCCTATCGGCCTTCTTCGAAATAACAGGTATGATTATCTCTCTTTCCTTCACTAAGAATGGAGCGTATGCAGTTGATATCTCACGGTTGCCGTAAAACAGCGATATAGAAACGAGATACGCGTCAGGCGCAGCCCCCTCAGGCACTTCCATCTCCTCTATGAATGACAGGTTGCCTGTCACGTTCCTAGCCTCATATTCGCTATAGATGATGCTCTTGTCCATTCCGGTTATAAGGTATCCCAGCACTATCTCGCGCTCGACCATGTCTGAAGTTGCAATGCTTACCTTTGCCTTTACCGTGCCTCCAGGGAACACCTCCATTGAGTCAGGGAGAATCGAGACCGAAACCACAATATCAGGCATGCCTTCAGGAAGAGACTCCGCCTGCACGCCAATCTTCTTATGGCCTTCTAGCTCGCTTATAATCTTCTCCGCCTCAGCCAGCGCAGGCTCGCGGCTCGGGACGTCAAGGCTTATCCTGCCGACAGCAAACGAGGTGAAGGCAACTATCAGAGGGACAGCTAGCACACACAGCAGCATTATACCGACAAGAGTTCTGCCATCCATACAAATAATACAGGCCGAATGCCTTAATATCTTTAACGCAAAAAAAGGCAAATTTTAATTACAACACAGTAACAATAATATATATATCCTAGAACAATAATATTAATAAGGTAGTTTCACTAAATATATTATCAGATATAGATATTTGGGGGTGATAAGATGAAATTCTGCTGAAGACAATATATAGTTTGACATATAGACTAAATTGAAAAAAAGGGGGTAAAATAAATGATAAAGAAAGATTATCTTGCTTATGGGCTGGCTATTCTGATGCTAGCCACGATAGTCGTATCTGCCATAGGGACAATGACTTCCCTGAGCATAGCAGGCACGATACAGAAGTCAGAAGACAAATTTTCAGGGGCAAGGCTGGTTCCTGATGCAGAGCCGACAGTGGAGACCGCAAAAGTCAGGCTGTTCGTAAGAGGTGATGCATATGAATAAGCAGGCACCAAATACATTGACAGCCGTGCTGGCAATCGCACTGCTGCTCTCAATAGCAGCGACAACATATTCTATCGGACGTATGTCTGCAATAGTGCCATTTACTGGCGCGGCAACAACGACGCCAACAGGCGTGGCAAACGTGACAGTGCCATCAAAGACGTACATCTCGCTGCCTGTCCAGTACATAGATTTCGGCGAGCTTGATGTCGGCCTCTCGAATGACACCAGCGACAACAGCCCGCCGCCGTTCGTACTGCAGAATGATGGGACTGTAAACGTGAACGTGACCATAGGCGCGACCGACATGTTCAGCGGAACTGGCGGGGCGAACCCCTCATTGTATTATCAGTTCAAGTCTAATGAGAATGAGGCAGGCTCTGTGCTGAACACGACCACTGACCTTATAACGGCATACACCTATATGCCCGCTACCGGCAGCCCGGCAAAGGTCGTAAGCAGGCTGAGGTTCCCTACGGCATACGACAGCGTGAAAGTGCATATCAATGTGACAGTGCCGTTGGATGAGGCAGCAGGCGGAAAGACGTCGACAGTAACATTTACTGCCACGCAAGCATAAGCCTCTTTTGTAGGAGCAATTGTATTCAGGGCCCCTCTAATTGGGGTCTTGCCTACAGTTGCAAGACTGCAGACGGGAATGAATACCGCACAACAGAAGTGGAAAAAGATAATGTTTGCAATGATAGCCATCAATTTAGGGATAATAGCAGTTTCATATCTTGATGACGGGGAAACGAGAATAACTATGGTAACAGGGGCTCCGACCGGCCTTGCAAGCGTGTCTGTACAGGATGCCGTGCAGATAATCCTTATAGTGAATACTGTGAATTTCGGGAACGTTACGGTTGGGGACAGCAAGAACACCACAACCAACAGCCCTTTGCCTTTCCTCCTAAGGAATGACGGGACGGTCATGGTAAATGTCTCAATCTCAAGAGAGACTTCAAGCAGTGCGCTATTCAGCGGGACAGGAGGAGGAGACAACACCAGCTCGTTCCAATTCAAGCCTGCAGTTGCAGGGGAAGGCGTCAGCGCAGACCCTACATGCTCGCTGCTGAACTGGGCTAATGTGCCGGGCCTTACCCCACTAGTCTTCCTGTGCAAGTTTAACTATGCAAACACAAATGACGAAGCGGAGGTGGAGCTGCTGATAAACGTCCCTGCAGATGAGCCGTCAGGCTACAAGTCAGAGTCGCTCGTGTTCACAGCATCGGCGGCATAAGATGGGAAGAGCAGATCTAATTATCATTGCGCTCATCCTGCTGACAGGACAAGCCAGCGCAATAGGAATCAGCCCAAGCAGGATCATACTGCATTACGAGCCAGGCCTAGAGGAGACGCTTTCGTTCACTGTATACAATGGTGATGCGTCTCCGACAAATGTAAGGCTATATTCGCACGGCGAGCTCGCGAACATGACATTATTTGACAAGGATGCAATGGAAATGATGTCGGACAGCCGAGATACGTTCAACGTAAAAATAAAGCTAATGCAGGGGGAATACGAGCCCGGAGACCATGCCGTCTTCATTGGCGCTGTCGAGCAGGCGGAGAGGCAATCTGGGAACCGAATGAGCGTAGCGGCAGTCACAGGCGTAGAATCACAAGTATACGTAAGGGTGCCATACCCAGGAAAATACCTATCCGCATCCGTCAGCACAGAGGACGTAATAATGGGGCAGCCAGTCATATTCAAGGTAATCGCATCCAGCCTAGGCGACGAGAACCTGGACAATGTCACAGCCATCATCGACGTTTATGATCCGCAAGGCGCAAAGGTAATCTCGCTCGCATCGGGCTCAGAAAGCATCGGCCCTAAGGAGTCGAAGGAGCTGTATGCCGAATGGGCGCCAGCCAACGCCAGCACAGGGATTTACAGGGCAACTGCCACGGTCTATTATGACGGGAAGACTGCAGCCGCGGAAACCAATTTCAGGCTGGGGGATATGATTCTTGAAATTGTGGATGCAACTGCAGAGATGATGGGCAGCTCTGTCGTAAGGTTCGTCATCGACGTGCAAAGCTCATGGAACGATGCGATACAGGGCATATACGCGACAATAAACGTCACTGATGCAGGCGGAAATGCAGCAGGCAGCACGTCCACGGCGCCAACCACAATTAGCAGATGGAGCAAGGCCCAGATAGAGGCGTTCCTTAAGGCTGACAATCTGAACGACGGGACGTATGACGCCCTCATCATGCTCCATTACAACGGCAAGTCGTCAGAGAAAAAGGTGCAGTTTGAAATCGAGAGGGAAAAATTCAGGATAAATCCGCTTTACGCCCTAATCACATTGCTTATCCTTGTCATCATATACCTGCTGGTATCAAAGAGAGGTGGTACACATGGAAAAGAAACCGTTAAGGCCTAAACTGATATGGCTTATGCTGCTGACGCTGATTATAGCTGCGGCCCTGAATGCGATAACGATTCTTGAAAGCAGAAAGGTATACCAGACCGAAGAGCTCGACGTATTCGTCAAAGTGAGCAACTACACAGGATTCAATGTGGATACAGACGCAATATACTTCGGCACCCTGCCAAATTCCGGGAAGTCAACGAGGATTGTTCAGATAGCAAACTCCGACAGGGAATCGAAAGTCATGCTTGATGCGACAGGCATGGCCTCAGAATGGATTATTATCACTAACAAGACATTCATAATGCGACCAGGAGAAACCGCAAACATACCGATAAGCATAATCATACCTTCGGACGCTCCCGAGGGCAGCTTCGACGGCAGACTGAGGATAAGGTTCATAAAGCCTTAGGAACCAAAAAGAAAACATAAGCTATTCTAAAAAAAGACAAGGTGCGGCTAAACAGAAAAATGCCGCCCCTGCCCTCAATGATGAGTTGCACACTCCCTTTTAGTCTCTATCCCTTAACTTAATCATTCGAACTCGTCGTCGGTCTTCAGCCTCCTCAGGATGTCTGAAGTTATCTTCTCTATAGTCTCCAAATCAAAGCTGGCCATATTTTTCACCCCCATATGCCCTTTGTGTCTTTAACTCGAGCCCACTAACTGCACAGAGGTCCGCGGCTGCAATATATCAAAGAGGCCTGACTTAAACCAATAGCCTCGCCACCGCTCTTCAGAATGTCGCTGTTGTAATGTTGCTGTAAACTCGCACCGGACCCCCATCCAATGCGGACAAACTTGATATAAAAGTTAATAGACTGCTAGATATTTAAGCATTTATATTCTGCAAATGTGAAATCACTAAAGAGTTAAGACGCAAAATCATCAAGGCCTAAATTTGGCGAAAAGGCCCTTGCTTACCTTATCCGTGTCCATTGCTGCCATTTCCTCTACAGTGAACCAGTCAAGCCTCGATACCTCGTCGACCTTAGGCTTCAGCTCACCAGAAACCCAGTCAGCTGTATATATATGTATGTCGACATCGCAGTAGTCGCCCTTGACTATCCCAAGGTAGCCGCCAATCCTTATCTCTATCTTGGCCTCCTCCCTCAGCTCCCTGACCAGAGCCTCCTCATGGGACTCGCCGCCTTCCAACTTTCCACCCAGCAATCTCCACTTGCCCTTGAGAGGGGTGTCCTTAGACTCGATGCCCATGAGGTACTTCCCTTCCTTTTTAATAACGCCCAATACGCCTTGCATGAGACTAACAATCCGGCTAACTGCCTTATAAATCTTGTTAATTTGAGATACTGTATACTTAACGAATGATTTATATATTTGGAATGTTTCTATTTTTT
>CAYHOW010000077.1:0-5874 GCA_964358335.1 Candidatus Woesearchaeota archaeon | reverse complement strand
TTACTTTGAAATCTCGGAAATCTTTCGGAACGTTCGGAAAAACTAGAAAAAAAGACTGAATATGAATCATTTTTTCCGGATTAACTGCCCGATTTTCCGAAAAAATCATTTGACCACTAGACAAAAAGAGATGTCCAGTGGTTATAGTGCTTCGTGATTTCACTTCTGAGCAGTAGTAAATTATATACCAAAAAGATAATAAACAAAAAAAACAGCCTAATAACCATGAAAACAGGCATACGGGTGCATGACGCAATGTCTGTCAGGCCCGTGACCGTATCACCTTCTCTAGACGCTAAAGAGTGCGCAAAGCTCATGCTCAAGAAAAGGGTAGGCTCGTTGATAGTCACTGACAGCAAGAAGATACTCGGCATAATAACCGAGAAGGACATCGTCGACAAGATTGTGGCGCAGAGCAAGGACGCGAATGCCCTCAAGGCAAAAGACGTCATGACGAAGAAAGTGAAGTTCATAGCCCCTAACATGGACATGTACGATGCCGTCACTGTGATGAAGAAGGACAGGTTAAGAAGACTGCCCGTCGTCCACAACGGAGAGCTCGTCGGCATGCTCACAATAAACGACGTGATGAAGATCCAGCCTTTCCTCCTCGACTACATCAAGGAGAAGTTCAAGATTATCTCGATACAGAAAAAGAAAGAGAAGTACATCGAGGGCGAATGCGAGGCGTGCGGCAACTACTCGCAGCTGCACGACGCGAACGGCAGGCTGATATGCTCAGTCTGCATAGACGAGGAAGGAATCAACACCGAGGACTGACCGAAAGCGTTATTAACTTCTGTTTTCTATCCTTATAACTGAGAATGGGCAAGGAAAAGAAGAACCCTATCGTTGTACTTCAGGGAAACATAATCAAGCACAAGGGATTTCTAGACTTCAACGGGCTGATAAAGGGCATACCCAGATGGCTAACGCAGCACGGGTACGACGTCGTCCAGAAAGGGCATTCGCAAAAACAGACCGGATCCGGCGGCTACCTGGAGGCCAACTGGGAAGCCACAAGGGAAGCCACTGATTACGTCATGTTCAAGATCAAGGTCGACATATGGCTGAGGGACCTCAATGACGTAGCGGTCGAGCGGAACGGAAAGACCGTCAAAATGAACAGGGGCAACATCGAGATAACGTTCAATTCAGAAATGTCAAAGGATTATAACAAGATATTCTCCAATAAGGAGGGAGAAGTAACTGAATTCAACAAGTTCATCAGGGAAATATACGAGAAGCACATCATAAAGAGCAAGCTCAGCGCCATGGAAGACAAGCTCCTTCTTGAGACACAGACATTGATGGAATACGCGAGAACGTTCCTGCACCGCTAAATAGAAAAATTTATAATCAACCCCGACATATTGGTTCTCTATGGGACAGAAAGACTATGTGGCTCCGACCAAGACGATAGAGCAACATGCAGTAATCGACCTCAACGAGTTCATCAAGCAGCTGCATTCGATAGTGAAGGAAAGGGGATATCCCGACCTAATGGAGCAAAGCCACAAGGAGTCAAATTCTGATACAGGAAGGAACGTATCGTTCTACTGGTACGCCGTCAAGAAGCCAAGCAGCTACGTTAAAATATATCTTGAAGTCATATTCTCGGCTACAGTTAAAAATGTCTCGATTGAGCACGATGAGGAAAAGCAAATGATGCAGGAAGGCGTTGTCTCGGTAAGCCTCACCGGCTACATAATGAAAGATTACGAGGACGAGTGGGCGCTGAAGACGCAAAGCCCAACAAGGAAACTCCTTCGTGAATTCTATGACAAGTTTGTCGGAAGAGACAGGATCGCAGACAATGAGAGCGAGCTCAACAACGACATAAAGCTCATCATGGGCGAACTGAAGACGTACCTGAAGATGAGCAGGGTCGACTGAACACCGCAAACTATTTATAACCTAACTGCGCATATTAGGAAGTATGGACCGCAAATACCTTGAAGCCATAGCTACGCTGGTAGGCACGATAATCGGCGCAGGCGTACTTGGTATACCATATGTCGTGGCAAAGTCCGGGATAAAGATAGGGCTCGTGCACATACTGCTTCTTGGGATAGCGATACTTTTCATCAACCTGTATGTAGCAGAAATAAGCCTGAGGACCAAGAAGACGCACCAGCTAGTGGGGTATGCGGAAAAATACCTCGGCAGGTGGGGGAAGTACCTCATGATGCTGTCGACCATAATAGGGGTCTATGGGGCGCTCACTGCCTACCTGATAGGCGAAGGCAAGTCCATCGGCACCCTGCTGGGCATAGGATCGACGATAGCAATGATATTCTTCTTTGTCATATTCAGCGCAATAGTGTACAAGGGCCTAAAGATAATGAAAAGATGGGAGTTCTATCTCAGCATTTTCATGGTGCTTGTATTGTTCGTTATAATAGCCTTGTCTGCGCCAAGCGGCACAATGGAAAACCTCAGGCATACAGATTACAGCTTCTTCTTCCTGCCCTACGGGGTCATACTGTTCGCGTTCATCGGCGCCATAGCGATACCAGAGATGAAAGAGATAATAATAACAGAAAGAAAGAGGCTGAGGAACGCAGTCATCATCGGCTCGCTGATACCGCTTGCGGCATATGCCCTTTTCGCTATAGCAACCGTAGCGGTAACCGGGCTCTCGACTGATGAGATAGCAACCATAGGATTAGGAACAGTTCTCGGCACCCATATGGTCCTGCTAGGCAACATATTCGCAATACTTTCGATGGCAACAAGCTTCCTCGCCTTGGGCCTAGGCCTCAAATGGGTGTACCAGTACGATTTCAACATGAACGCAAAACTTTCATGGCTCCTGACCATCTCGATACCTCTTGCCATTGCGCTTTCCGGGTTCGCAGGGTTCATTAAGATACTCGGGTTCACAGGCGCAATATCCGGAGGCTTAGAGGGAATACTGATAGTGCTCATGCTACATAGCGCAAGGAACAAGACTGAAAGAAAGCCAGAGTTCACAGTGCCGACAAACATCATAATCAGCGGGATACTTGTCGCGATATTCCTGGGCGGGATAATCTACACCCTGCTAAACCCATAGAATCATTTTCCGATTACCCTTATCTTATTGAACATCATCTCAGGCAGATAGCATCCTCCGCTGACTTCTAGAGAATGTTTGACTTCCTTGCCTATGGCTGAGACATCGTTCATCAGCTCGAAGAAATTGCCGGCTATCATCGCGTCCTTGACAGGATACTTTATCTGGCCGTTCTCGACGTAATGCCCTTCCATGACGCCCAAGGAGAAATCGCCAGTGGACTCGTTCATCGTGTGAAGACCTAGCATGCTCCTTACGTAAATGGCCTTGCCAGCCTCCGATATCACGTCCTTTACCTTTCCATGCCTGATTATAATATTGTTAGGAGATATCTTTGGCAATGTCACAGCATTCCTGTAAGCGTTGCCCGTGCTTTCTCTCTTCGCCAACTTAGAATAATAGTTGTCGTAAAGGAAATTTTTAAGTACGCCCTTCTCTATGACCTTGATGCTCCTTGACGGAGAGCCTTCATTGTCGAACGGCCTGGTGCAGAACAGCCCAGGTGTTACCGCATCGTCTAAGATTGTTATCTTGCTGTCCATAACCCTGCTGCCAATCTTGTCATGCCACAATGATTTCTTCAAGAACTGATTGGAGCCGTCAACGGAGAATGCGTATGACTCCCCAAGCAAGGAAGCCATCGCATCAGGGTGCAAGATTAGCTGCATGTCGGAAGTCTTGACGTTCTGCTTCCCCCTCTGGCCTATAAGCCGCTGCGCAGAATCTTTCGCAACCTGAGGTTCCAATAATTTTTTGCCGCCGTGCTCAAAGTCAACCGACTCCAATCTGCCATCGCACTTCATCAGCAGAGAGCCCTGGAACGACACAGTGGCAACCTTGTCCTCGACGTCCAAGCCTTCTGAGTTGATAATCCTAGTCTCCTCGATGTCCTTCGACAATAACGCCATCGAGCATGTTATGGATGAATCAATAGATTTTATCACGCCAATATAATCGCCGCTGAAACTGTGCATCCAGTCAGGGCCCATGGAAAGCAATTCCTTATCGCACCCCTGGACTTTCCTGAACCTCTTAGGGGTGACGAAACCCATGAAATCCTTGTCGGGCCTACTAGACTTGGCGACCTTGATAGCCGTGTCGACGCAATGCCTGTAGCTGTCCAAGTTGCTGGTGTACGCAAAGCCAGGCTTGCCATCAATGATTACCCTTACAGCAATGCCATGAGTGACACCGTCAGAGACGAAGCTTATCCTGTCTTTGGTGATCTCCGCATCTGTAGATGTGTTGCGGGTGTAGAACACTTCGTACTGTGATGATTTTGATTTCAGGTAATTAACTATCTTGTCAATCATTGGGAGCCACCGACCTTCGCGTTAAGTATCAGGAAATGCGGAGCTCCGTCGCTCACTGGGACATACTGACCGCCCTTGCCGCATGAGCCGTGCCCGAACGCCAAATCCTTCGCCACCAAATTGATATTGTGCAGCGCCTCCAGAATATTCCCAACCAAAGAAACGCCCTTGACCATGTGCTTTATTTCCCCTTTCTCCACATAGTAGCCTTCCTGGGCGTTGAATAAAAACTGGCCGCCCGCAGGGTCCACCTGGCCGCCTGCCGAGCCCTTGAGATAATAGCCTTTCTTGACGCTGGATAGAATCTCATCAAAACTGGAATCGCCCTTCTCGACATACGTTGTAGTCATCCTTGGAATTACCCTGTTCCCCAAGCTCTGGGCGCGCCCGTTGCCAGTCGACTTCTCCCCAAACAATCCCGCAGTCTCCCGATTGTGCAGCCATCCTTTCAAAATTCCTCTCTTAACCAGCTGCGTCTTTGAGCCCTTGACACCCTCAGAGTCAAACGGAGTCCAGCCCCACTGCCTCAGTGTCCCGTCGTCGACTATGCTCACCTTATCGCCGCCTATCCTCTCGCCCATCATGCCTTTCAGGATAGAGGAGTCCATAAGGATGTGGTCCGCCTCGCACGCGTGCCCTATCGCCTCGTGCGCGAAGACGCCGCCCAGATGCTGGTCGACGATAGTAGGAAAGCTGCCGCCCTTGGCGCGCTTGGCGGTCAATAGCATCTCGGCCTTCTTCATGGCTTCCCTCACCGCAGGCTCGGCCCTCTGCATCAGCTCATAGCCGCCCTTCATCCTCTCTATCTTGAAGAAGTTCTGCATGTCGCTGCCTAGCTTGGAAAAAGGCCAGGCGACAAACGCGGTACCACAATCGCACCACGTTACGTCACCGCCCTCATTGTTTAGGAATGAGTATTCAGAAACTGAATCGGCGTATACCAATTTTAAGCTGCTTATGTGTTTAAATTCTTTTCGAATGTCCAGTTTCATCAGGTTGTCCTTCTTCTCCTCAAGGAATATATCCAAGGGGCTTATCTTGAACGAAGTCTTAAATGATTTCCTGAACGATTTCTCCCTCCCGAACTTGACCTCTGTGTCGTTAGCTTTCGCGTTCTTGATTGCCTTATCCACCAATGACTTGTAGTCAGGAAGATAGGAATAAGCTAAGCCTAGCCTCTTATTGTGAATTAATCTTATAGAATATAATTTCGCGTCGCCAGAAGACATCTCCTTGATGTTCCCGTCAGACACCTCTATCGTGTTCCTTGACGAGCTATAAGACATAACCTCGGCGTACGACGCGCCTTTCGATTCTGCTAATTTAAGAAACCTGTCCATTAGCTAAAAATTAAGGCAGAAAGATATATAAAATTATGGGATGAAAAAAATCAGTCGTAAGCCCGCTCCCTACTATCAATCTTAGTCACCACAATAAGATTTTCATCATAGTGAAGCCTCCCAGTCGGAGCAAGCTCCGGGGCATCCGTTAGCCTGAATGCAA
>CAYHOW010000076.1:0-5980 GCA_964358335.1 Candidatus Woesearchaeota archaeon | reverse complement strand
CTCAAAATGGAAGATATAGAGACGATAAACAGCTTGAGGATTATCAGGAACAAGATAAGCTATGATGGGTTCTTCGTGAGAAAAGAGTTCGTTAAAGATAATGAGAACAATTTCAAAGATGCAATCGCCAAGCTAAAGAGAATATTAAAAGAAAAATTAGCGTGAGTTCTCCTTCTCAACTATCCTCAGCAGCCGGTCTATATAACTTATCTCAAAGTCAGGCTCGCAGCCCTTGACGAGCTTGCCGCTCCATCCCTCGATATGGCCGTACTTCGCATGGCACGCCCTCATACCCAGCCTCTTGGCGCCGACAATGTCCCTCTCGAAATGGTCGCCGACCATCAGGGCATCCTTTGGGCCAATATTCATCTGCTTCAGCGCCTTCATGAACGGCTCCCTGTTCGGCTTGAGCTTCCCAGTGTCGTCAAAGAACACTATGGCGTCAAAGAACGGGTCCAATCTCATGGTGACAAGCCTGAGCCAGCCTCTAAGCCTCGGTGCGTCAGAAACTATGCCCAACTTTATCCCGCGCTCTTTCAATTTTATCAGAGTAGACATGACGCCAGGATACGGTTCTAAATGGCTGTTCTGCATCTTCCTGTAGCCGACTATAGCATTCGCCAGAATCTTCCAGTCTATCTTACCCGTGCTTTTCTTCAGGAATTCCTGGAACACGAAATCGTACTCGGTGCCGGACTCATGATATATCTCCTCGAATATCCTGTTAATCTTATCCTTAGGCATCCTAAGCCCCGCATCCTTCATCGCGAAAGTAGCAGCCTCCATCGACATGGTCTTCATCTTCCAGAAATTAACAAGGGTATTGTCCAGATCGAATATTATTGCTTTTATCATAGCCCTATCCTCTCGTGTATTATCTCATTATTATCGTCAAGCTCGACCTCAGCAGTGAAGCTCTCAAGCTTGTCTGTGGTAAGCCTCAGGTCAACCCACTTTACAGTGTTGTTCTCCACCAGCGCATAAGGCGAATGCGAGAACTCAAGGAACTGCCTGACTATCAATGACTTCCTTGAAGCCTCCAGCTTGCCGTTGCCGAGTATCGGATAGTACTGGAACTCCTTGAACCCGCCAATGGTGAGGTCGAAATCTGATATCAAGTAGTAGTCAGGCTCCTTGACTATCGTCCTCCACCCGAACGGATTCAGGAAATGGGGCACGACGTTGACATCCTTATAGTCGTTTATGCTGCCGACAGACTCTACAGCCTGTGCATGCAGTCCTACCTTGAATATCAGGAACACGAAAAAGACGAACAGCGTCGCCTTGGCAACTTTCGGCCTGTCGTCAGGATGGATCTTGAGGAACCACAGCCCCACAATGAATATGATTAATACGAAAATGTCTATGACGGGTATGATGCTAAACGAGTATCTCACATGATTGAACGGATAGAAAACAACCGTGCCGAAAGCGGTGATGACGTCCAGGAAAATATGGGCCAATATGCCTGCCAAGGCCAAGACGAAATATTGCCAGTAATCCTTCTGCCTCAATATCAACGAGAATATTATCATGAGGATAACGGCCAAGGCCAAAATGCCGAATACAGAATGGGAGAGCACCCTGTGGTTGGTAAGGTACAGGCCGGCGCCGAAAGCCCTGATTATTATGTCTATGTCCGGAGCGTTGCCTGCAAGAAGCACGGCTATGTATGCCATCCTCTGCTTGCCCTTAAAATTCAGCAAAGGTATGAGTATCACGCCTATGAACAATGCGAACAGGGTGTGGGTAAGGTTGTCGGTCATCTTAGGAAGTTAGCCCTCCTGAACCATTTCTTTTTCATTGACGACATGAAGAAATCCGAAATAGCATAGCCTATCATCCCGCCCGCAATGACGTCGCTGAGATAGTGGACGCCGAGATATACCCTGCTGAACGCAACAAGCGAAATGGCAAGAACCCAAAAGTATCTCAGGCCGCTAAAAACCTTGGCCAAGACAGGAAGAGCCGAGAACGACATGCTCGCGTGCAGGCTTGGAAATGATTTGGACGAGAAATGAGCGACCAGAGGCACGAAACCCAACGACTCGTACGGCCTCGGCCTTGCGACAGCCATCTTCAGCCCATAACAGAAAACCAAAGTGGCCAAAGAGCCCAACGCCAACGGGATTATGTATTCCCTCTTCTTGCTGAACCATAACGCAACAATTATCAGGGGTATGAACACTGAAAGGCCGCTGCCGATGTAAGTGAAGAACTTGAAGAACGCCGTCAATAACGTGCTGTTGTGCTGGTTGAGGAATAATGCCAGCCTGTCATCTATGAAGAAACTGCCGACCAACGCCACCAACGCCACAAGATAGCACACGCTCTTTTTCATATGGTTATCCTAAAGGGCTGCATATTTAAAAAGGTTTATGTTGCATTTTGGAAAGATTTAATATAATAACCTCCCTAATGGAAAATGGATGAAATACTACAAAGACCTTGCCCTAAGGATGGCCCTGGCAATTGCCTTGGGCACATTCTACAATGCCTATTACGTGGTATTCAAGCCATTGACATTGAGCCTGTCCTACCTCTTCCTCAAGATGATGGACGGCTCGGCCATTCTTCTGGACGGCAAGATAGTCACCGCAACGCACACGCTGACGTTCATCGACGCCTGCGTCGCCGCAGCTGCCTACCTCCTCCTGTCTATGCTGATACTGACAACCAAAGACATAGCATGGAAGAATAGGCTCAAGATGTTCATGTATGGAAGCCTATTGATACTTATATTCAACGTAGCAAGGATAGAGATCCTGTTCCTCGCATTGTTCAGGCTGGACTACTCCACTTATAGTGCGCTGCACCTGTTCATATGGAAGTTCCTATCGACAATATACGTGTTCTGCGTCTGGGTGCTACTTATAAGAATGTTCAAGGTGAAAACAATACCAGTGTACTCAGACTTTGCGCAAATACTGAATTATGTCAAGAAAAAATAAGGCTATTCGTCGTCAGATCTCGCCTGGAACGCTATCAGGTCCTCGGTCGTCAATATCTTCTTCTTCTTCAGCTTCTCGTCTACTTCCTTGGCCTTCTCGTTGATAAGCTCCTCTTCCATGTCCTGCCTGGCCTTTATCTTCTCTTCCTTCTTTTTCTTCTGCTCTTTCTTCTTCTCTTTCACGTCGCCAAGCTTGTCCTTCAAGACCCTGTTGGCCTCTACAAACTCCTGCTTGAAGTCGATGAACTTCGCGAAAGCCTCTTCCTGGGTCTTCTTCAGCTTGTTTATCTCCCTTGAAAGCTTAGTGAACTTCTTGAAGTCCATCTTGTGGTCCTTGACGTAGTCCTTCAGCTTCTGGTGGAACTCGTCCGCCTTGGCCTTCGCCTCATTGATCTTCTTGGACACATCGTCAGACTCATTGAGCATCGTCGACGCCTCTTCAGACGAGGACAGCTTCTTCTTCAATGAGTTTATCTGCTTCATTATCTTCTTCTCCTTGTCGAATGAAACTGCCTGGGTCTCAAGGTCGGACTCGAGCTTCTCAATCTGCCTCTTGATCATGTCAGGGCTCGCCCTCTCGCCCAGCTTGGCGAACTTGTCCTGATTCTGCCTGTTGAGGTCCTTGATCTTCTTGACTAATTCCTGGACCTCAGCGTTGAACTGGTCCCTGCCATTCTTCAGCTCATCCACCTTCTTCGTGAAATCGTCCTTGTTCGAGCGCAATGACTTGGCCTCGTTTATCATCTCCGCTATCTTCTGCTTCAATTCCTCTTTCTTGTTGAACCATTCCTCCTTGCTCTTGTTGAGCTCATCCAGCTTGGCCTTCAGGTCGGAAACGTCCATCCTCTCGAAATCTTCAGCCAGCTTCTTCAAGTCCTTTGCGGGCTTGGGCTCTTCAGGCTTTGACACTTCAGATTTAGGCTCTTCAGAAGCAGCTGTATCTTTAACAGTATCTAACTCTTCAGAATCTTCAACTTTTGTTTCTTTTTCATCAACCATCAAATTTCACTTCTTTCTGGTTATTGCGTCTTCAAATAATAAAATAAAAAATGGAAGCCTTTAACCGAACAAAGCGCCCAAACCTGCGGCCGCTTCTTCTTTCTTCTCTTCCTTCTTCTCTTCCTTCTTGTGCTCTGCATGTGCGGCTGGAGCAGCGACCGGAGCAGCGACAGCGACTGTAGCGGCTTCCTTGATTGCAGCATCAATGTCCACGCCGTCTAGCGCAGCTATCAAAGCCTTGACCCTGCCGTCGTCAACATGGACGCCTGCAGCCTCAAGAACCTTCTTGACTGATGCCTCGTTGAGTGCCTTCCCTGCCTTGTGCAGCAACATTGCAGCATATACGTACATCATTTTACTTTCCTCCTAATATGATTATTCTGTCTTTGCCTTCACAGCATGCATCTGCCTCTCAGCCTTCGCAATCACTGACTTGACGTTGTCCTGGGTTATTATGTCCCTGGATTCGGCCAAGCCGTTAGCGTTGCGGTATGCCTTGGCAATAAGCAGCTTGATTGTGTCCTGCGACGGGTAGCCCATAAACACTGCCAGGTTCATTGCTTCACTGCTTAACCTCTTGATGTCAGCGATGTATTGCTTCTCATCGACTGCCAAGATGCCCTTGGTGAAAACTACGCCATCCTCCAAGACTGCGACTAGGTTAAGGCCAATCTCCATCGGCTCAATGCCGAACCTTGTAAGCAAGCCTGAAACCTTGTCGGTTATAATCTCGCCTTCACGGACCAGCAGCTTGTCTGCCTTTATCGCGACCTTGCCGTTCTCGATTGCAGTCTTCAGACCCAATGCGCCCAACTCTCCTATGATGGGACCTGGAGCGAACTGGGTCGGACCTGCCGGGATAGTTATATCGTTCGGAGCCTTCTGGCCCGGCTTAGCCGGAGCGGCAGACTTGCTCTTCTGTATAATCTTGTACAGCTTGAATGGGTTCTCGTTGGTCAGGATCAGCGCAGGCATTCCCTTAAGGTGCTCCCTCAGCTGGTCGATGCCCTTCACATTGTCCTTCACCAAATCAAAAGCTACCTGGATAAGCCTGCCTTTGCTCATCCTTATGAGGGCCTTGCCGTTAAGCTGCGTCCTCATCTTCAATAGCTGCGGCGCCGGCATGTTCTCCATGTCCACCACGCCTATTATAGAGTATTTCTTAATCAAGGACACTAGTTCCTTAACTTCGGTCTTGTTCATGTCCGATATGTGTGGCTTAGGCTTATTCATCTGAGCCACCTCCAACCTTAACAGGAGCGCTCATCGTCAGCTTAACGTAAACCGACCTGACATTGTTCTCGCCCTGAGGCAGAGCCTTGACTAAAGTATCGTAAACGCTCATCACGTTCTCAGTCACCTTTTCATTGTCCATGTCCTCGGTGCCTACCGGACACTTGACAACCAGTTCGTTCTTGGTCTGCAGCCTTACAGTCTTCTGCAGCCTCGCAATCAACGGCGCCAGAACTATCTTGGGCGGAATGACGCAGCCCGCTTTCGGGTTAGGCATCTTGCCCCTCTGGCCCAAAACCTTACCGAAGTTCTTAGCTATGTCCGCCATTAAGTTAGCCTGTGCGACGAAAAAATCGAACTTGACTGCCAGTTCCTTCAGCTTCTTCTTGTCTTTGCCATAAGCTGCGAACTGGTCCTTCTCGACAACGCCGTCGAAAGCCTTCTTCGCCTCAAGAACCAATGAATCGTCGACGAAAGCGCAGATGTTCAGCTTCTTGCCCCTTCCGTTGGGAAGCTGGGTGTAGATATCTACCTTCTCTTCTGGCTTCTTTAAGTTAAGGTTCTTAAGATTGACTATAAAGTCAAAAGTCTGGTTAAAATTCTTCTTGTTCTCAGGATTCCTGAGCAGTTTAATAGCATTTAGTATTTGGTTCTTTTCCATTCGGCTCCCTCCTACGCATCGGCGTAGTGATAATGGGTACAAGTAAAGAGAAAATGGGTTATATTTAAAGGTTTCGCTTATTGGGGGTGTGGGACAGAATAAACCTATTCTTACCTTTAGGTATATGTTTTCGCTAG